>NZ_JAHBRX010000001.1:1800000-2100000 GCF_018398335.1 Chelatococcus sp. HY11 | reverse complement strand
TCGCCGGCGCATCCTTTCTCGACGAGGCGTTCTATCCGCTGCAGGTCTTCGCCAATCTCCTCGGCGGGGGCATGTCGTCGCGCCTGTTCCAGGAGGTGCGGGAGGCGCGTGGCCTTGCCTATGCGGTGGAGGCCTTCCATTGGTCCTTCGCGGATGCGGGCGTGTTCGGCCTGTCGGCGGCGACTGCCCCGGAGGATCTGGCGGAGCTGATGCCCGTCGCGCTCGATTGTCTGCGCGAGGCCACCGACAACGCCACCGAGGTGGAGATCGCGCGGGCCAAGGCCCAGCTTCGCGTCGCCCATTTCACCGCGCTCGAGTCACCGGCGAGCCGCGTCGAGCAGATTGCCCGGCAGCTCATCGCACTTGATCGCGTCATCCCCAGCGCCGAGGTCGTCTCCCGGCTTGAGGCGGTCACGGCGGCGGATGTGCGCAAGGCGGCCACCGCTCTCACGGCCTCGTCCCCGATCCTGGCGGCAATCGGCGCGCTTGAGGGGCTGCCACCGCTGGGGAGAATAGCAGAACGGCTGTTCCCCGCCGCGGCTGCCGACGGTTCGCTTGGAGAGAGGTGATGGTGATCTTCCGCTTTGCGCCGATCCACGAACCGCCACCGGCGATCAGAGGCGACGGGGTCTATCTCCGAGTTCCGCAGATGTCGGACCACGCGGCCTGGGCGGCGCTGCGTGAGGAGAGCCGGGCCTTCCTGGAGCCATGGGAGCCGATCTGGCCACCGGACGACCTGACGAAGGCCGCCTTTCGTCGGCGCGTGCGGCGCTACCAGGATGACCTGCGCCGGGATGTCGCCTATCCCTTCCCCTTGTTCCGAGAGGGGGACGACGCGCTCCTCGGCGGCTTGACCTTGGGCTTGGTGCGTCGCGGCGTCGCGCAGGCCTGCACGCTCGGTTATTGGGTGGGCATGCGTCATGCCCGAAAAGGCTATATGCTGCGGGGAGTTAAGGCCGCACTCCGCTTTGCCTTCATCGATCTGGGACTGCAGCGGGTCGAGGCCGCGTGCCTGCCGAGCAACATGGCGTCGATCGGGCTTCTTGAAAAAGCCGGTTTTCAGCGGGAGGGCTATGCGCGGCGATATCTGTGTATCGCCGGTGTATGGCAAGATCATCTTCTCTTCGCCTGTCTCAAAGATGACCTCGTCCTCTGAACCCGGCCGCTTCTCGACAAAATGGGGATGGCGCGTCGGTTCGCCTTGCGTAGGCTTGGCTGCACGGGTACGAGTGAAATATGAGCCGGGCGCCTATCCGCATGAGAGTTCTGCGTTGCGTGTGATCCGCGTTCTCACCCTCATTGTCTGCAGCTTGTGGCTCGCTTTGGCAGCGTCGCCCGCCAGCGCTGTGGAGGCTGTCAGGGTGACGCTCGATGCGGCGGCGGTCGATCTGACTCCCGTCGTCGAGCACTACAAGTCCGAGGGCGACCTTATCCAGATTTCGACGGCGCCGGGGCCAGACGGCATCGTGCGCCGCATTGCGGTGAAGGCGCGCGAGGGCGGCACGCGGCCGGACTGGATCGTCTTCGCGCTTACCAACGACACCGACGAGCAGATCGACAGGCTCCTGGTGGCGCCGCACTACCGCCTCGTCGGCTCGGGCGTCGTCTGGCCGGATCTCGGTTCCTCGCGCATCGCCGCCATCACCGCGAGCCAGGGCATCCGGCCGGAGCGGGAGGACAGCTCCGACGCGGACATCTTCACGGTCACGCTCGATCCCGGCACCACGGTGACCTTCGTCGCCGAACTCAACACGTCCAACCTGCCGCAGCTCTATCTGTGGGAACCGGAGGCCTACAAGCACAAGGTCAACGGGCTAACCCTCTACAAGGGCATCATCATTGGCATCGCCGGCCTGCTCGCGCTGTTCCTGACGGTCGTCTTCGTGGTGAAGGGCGCGGTGATCTTCCCGGCGGCCGCGGCGCTCGCGTGGGCCGTTCTGGCTTATGCCTGCATCGATTTCGGCTTTTTCCAGCAGATCTTTCCGATCGCGGCGGCGACGGAGCGCATCTACCGCGCTGCGGCGGAGGCGGTGCTCGCGGCGACGCTCCTCGTCTTCCTTTTCGCCTATCTCAATCTCAGTCGCTGGCACGTCCGCTACAGCCACGTCACGCTGTTCTGGCTGCTCTTTCTCGGTGCCCTCGTCGGCCTGGCGGTCTTCGATGCGCCGATCGCCGCCGGTGTCGCGCGCATATCGATCGCGGCCATCGCCGCTGTCGGTTTCGCGCTGGTGGTCCATCTCGCGAGCCATGGCTATGACCGCGCGGTGATGCTCATCCCGGCTTGGTTGCTGCTGCTGGTCTGGGTCGCCGCCACGAGCTTCACGGTTCTCGGCGAGCTGTCGCGGGATCTGGTGCCGCCAGCGCTCATCGGCGGCCTCGTCCTCATCGTCCTGCTCATCGGCTTCACGGTCATGCAGCATGCCTTTGCCGGCGGCGCTCTCGCGCAGGGCCTCGTCAGCGACAGTGAGCGAAAGGCGCTGGCGATCGCGGGATCCGGCGACATCGTCTTCGATTGGGACGTGTCCGCCGACCGCATCTTCGTGAGCAACGAGGTCGAGCAGCTTCTGTCGCTGCGCCGCGGCAGTCTGGAGGGGCCGGCCTCGGCTTGGCTCGACATCATCCACCCCTTCGATGCCGACCGCTACCGGGCGACGCTCGATGCCGTTCTGGAGCAGAAGCGCGGTCGCATCGCGCTCGATTTCCGGCTGCGGGCCGCGAACGGGCAGTATTTCTGGTTCAATCTGAAAGCCCGACCGGTGGTCGGCAGCGACAACGAGGTGATCCGCGTCGTCGGCACGCTGAGCGATGTCACCGAGCATCGCAACGCCGAGGAGCGGTTGCTGCACGACGCGGTGCACGACAATCTCACGGGCCTCCCGAACCGTGAACTGTTCCACGACCGGCTCGACAGCGCGCTCGTGCTGAGCCGCCGTGGCGGAATCATCCGCCCGACGGTCATCGTCGTCGATATCGATCGCTTCAAGGCGGTCAACGAATCCGTCGGTCTTTCGGCGGGAGATGCCATCCTGTTGACGCTGTCGCGCCGCCTTGGACGGCTGCTTCGGCCTCAGGACAGTCTCGCGCGGATCTCGGGTGACGAGCTTGCCCTGATCCTGGTGTCGGAACGCGAGTCCGACCGCATCATCGCCTTCGCCGATATGATCCGGCGCGCGGTGACGACACCTGTCACCTTCGCCGAGCGCGAGATCTTCCTGACGGCTTCCATCGGCATCGCCCTGCACGACTCGCAGGACGACGTGAAGGGCGAGGAGATGCTGCGCAACGCCGAGATCGCGATGATCCACGCCAAGCGTCAAGGTGGGGATCGGATCGAGGTGTTCCGGCCCGGCATGCGCGGGCAGGGCACGGACAAGCTGGCCATCGAGAGCGACCTGCGCCGGGCGCTCGAGCGTGGTGAGATGAAAGTCTATTTCCAGCCGATCGTCCGGCTGGAGGATCGGACGATCGCGGGCTTCGAGACCCTTCTGCGATGGGACCATCCGCGCCAGGGCCGGCTGATGCCGCACGACTTCATCCCCATTGCGGAAGAAAGCGGGCTGATCGCGGAACTCGGCGCCTTCGCGCTGGAGTGCACGGCGCGCGAACTCTCCGTCTGGCAACGCGCCCTCGAAGTGCATCCGCCGATCTTCGCCAGCGTCAATATCTCCAGCCGCCAGTTGCTGCGGCACGACCTCCTGCATGACGTGAAGACGGTGCTTGCCCGCACGCCGGTGGAGCCGGGCTCGCTCAAGCTCGAGCTCACCGAAAGCCTGGTCATGGAGAACCCGGAATATGCCGCGCAGATGATGTCGCGCATCCGTGATCTCGGGGCAGGGCTCTCCCTCGACGATTTCGGGACAGGCTATTCCGCGCTGTCCTACCTCCAGCGCTTCCCCTTCGACACCATCAAGATCGACCAGTCCTTCGTGCGCCAACTCGGCAACGGAACACGTCCCGTCATTCTGCGCGCGATCATCTCGCTCGCCCATGATCTCGGCATGGAAGTGGTCGCGGAGGGCGCGGAGAACGAGTCCGATGCGGTCGAGCTCGCGCAGCTCGGCTGCGAATATGCTCAGGGTTTTGCCTTCGGCGAGCCGATGACAGCCCATGACGCGCGCCGCCTGGTGGGTGCGGCGCCCGAAGCCGCCTGAGGCGGTTCGAGGCGGCGTTCACTCTCATAGCCGTCGGTCTTGAAACCAATGGCTGGAGGCCTTCGGGCCTGCTGGCCGCTACGCGTGCCCGGCCTGGCCGGAGAGCATGCCGGGTTCGATGCCCAGACTGCGCAAGGCAAGGTCGTATCGGCTTTCTATGGACGCTCCGAACAGAAGATCGAGGTCCGCCGGACCATTCAGCCAGCCGTTGGCCTGTATCTCGCTTTCGAGCTGACCAGGAGACCAGCCGGAATAGCCGAGCGCGAGCATGGCGCTCGATGGCCCCTCGCCGCGTGCGATTGCCTTCAAAATGTCGACAGTCGCCGTTAGGCAGATGCCATCGTCGATCGACAACGTTGAGTTGTCGATGAAGAAGTCATCGGAATGCAGCACGAACCCACGTCCCGTCTCAACGGGTCCGCCACGCAGAACCTGGATATGTTCCGCACGGGTCGGCAGCCGGATCACGTCCTCAGGGGGGATGATGTCAAGCTGCACCAGCACGTCGGGAAAGCTCAGGTCCGGGGCGGGGCGGTTCACGATGATGCCCATGGCGCCTTCCTCGGAATGCGCGCAGACATAGATCACGCTCCGCGCGAAACGCTCGTCGCTCATTCCGGGCATGGCGATGAGCAGCTGCCCGTCGAGATAGCCGCCCATGTCGTCGTTCGTTGGCTGCACAGATCGCATCAAGGGGTCCTTTTCGCCTATGCTACGACCATAGGTACGCTTTTCAACGCTTTTCGCATCGATCGAGTTTCTAGCCTTCACAGAGAATTGGCTCGTATCCGGAGAATCCCGGCTATACAGAATTTCGGGGATATCGCGTTTGCCCGTATCGATAAGGCGGAGTTCGCATTCGGTGGCATGGCTTGGGTCATGCTGGGGCCGGGGAGGGGACCTTGGCTGAGGTGGCCGTTGGCATGCAAAGGATTGTGAGCGACATATGAGCAGGTTTGCCCCTCTGGCGTCTGCCTCAATCGTCTGGATAGGCCTTCTGGCAAATGCGATGGCGCAGGATGCGGTCTGGCGTCCGGTCGCCAAGGCCCCCATGCATTCCACGGTCAGGCTGGACCCCGTGGCGATTCCGCCAGACAGCCCCAATCGCGAGGTGATCGTCGATATCGCCCTGCAGCCCGGGTACAAGACCTACTGGCGCACACCGGGTGATTCGGGGGTTCCGCCCACGTTCGATTGGTCGAAGTCCGAGAACCTCGGCGCCGTGACCATCAAATGGCCGGCACCGAAATGGTTCTTCGACGGCAGCGGTTATGCCATCGGTTATGGGGGCCGTGCCCGCTTTCCCGTTTCGGTGGTGGCGCAGGACAAGGACAAGCCGGTCGTTCTGAAGCTCAACCTCGACTACGCCGTTTGCAAGGACATCTGTATTCCGGCGAAGGCAGAGGCGAGCCTCCGTCTGCCCGCGGCCAGCGAGGCCGTGTCGCTGCCTTTGGCGGACCCCTTCGCCGGTAACATTCCACGCCGTGTCGGGCTTGGCGAGGCGGTGGACGGCATCGCCATCGCCGCCGTCGAGGGCCCGGTCAAAGCCCTGGTCGTCAAGGCGCGCATTCCGCAGCAGGAAGGCAGCCCGGTGGAAGGCAATCTCTTCGTGGAAGGGCCGGATGGCTGGCTCTTCGGCAGGCCGGAGCGCGAGGCGCTGGAGGGCGGCGAGTTTCGCTTCAGCGTGCCATTGAGCGACAAGCCGAAACACATCTCCGCCACCAAGATTCCCTTGTTGCTGACCCTGGTGGTCGGGGGCCGGTCCATCGAGGTGGTCTCCGACCTCGACGTCAGCGCCATTGCGCGGTAACTGATGGTCCGGCGCGTTTCGCGCGTGCCGGGTCCCGCGTTCTGATGGGGCCGCCGTTTTACGCCCGCCAGGGTGTTCATGATCAGGAGTTCCATCGCATGGCCATCAAAGTCGGTGATCCGCTACCCCAGGTGACCTTCCGCATCCCCACGTCGGATGGCCCGGCGGCCAAGACCACGGATGACCTTTTCAAGGGGCGGCGGGTTGTGCTGTTTGCCGTGCCGGGCGCCTTCACGCCCACTTGCAACAACAACCATCTCCCCGGCTTCCTGGCCAAGGCCTCCGAAATCAGGGCCAAGGGTATCGATGCGATCCTCGTCACCGCGGTGAACGACGTGTTCGTGATGGGCGCCTGGGCGAAGGCGACCGGCGCCGAAGGCACCATCGAGTTTCTCTCGGACGGCAGCGCGGAATTCGCGACCGCCATCGGGCTTGCTTTCGATGGCAAGGGCTTCGGCCTCGGCACCCGCTCCCAGCGCTATTCGATGGTGGTGAACGACGGTGTCGTCGAGCAGCTCAATGTCGAGGAAACGGCCAGCAAGGCCGAGGTTTCCGGCGCCGAGGCGCTGCTCGCCAAGCTCTGACGCGCTTTTGATCCGCAAGCCTCCGGATGATGTCCGGGGGCTTTTCTTTTGGTGATGGCCGGCGGATGCAATAGGGGGCACGCCGACTGTAATACGGACCCACATTGTCATTCGGGGCGGGCCGAAAGGCCCGAGCCCGGAACCCATGAGCAAGACGGTGAACCAAGAGGGCGACGCAGTCCCACGCGTCTTCTCGTCATGTCTCATGTCCGTAAATTCCGGGCTCCTCGCTGATGCGAGGCCCCGGAATGACGGCGGGTTTCCATCCGAACCCAGCACGCTCTGACCAAGCGTGCGTTACACCGCCAGCGCGGCGACCGGCGAAGCATCAGCCTCGGCGCCCAGTGAGACTTTGAGCGGCGCGAAGCTCATGCGATGGAAGGGACAGGGGCCGTGCGCCGCGATGGCGGCGCGATGCTCGACCGTCCCGTATCCCTTATGGCGGGAGAACCCATAGGCCGGATAACGGCCGCATAGCCGCTTCATCATGCGATCCCGCGTGACCTTGGCGACGATCGCTGCGGCGGCGATGGAAACGACATTGGCATCGCCTTTGACGACAGCTTCCACCTCGCAGGGCGCCGGGGGACGATCAATGCCATCGACCAGCGCCACCATCGGCGCGATGGGCAGCGCGGCCAGCGCGCGCGACATGGCGCTCAGCGTCGCCTGACGAATGTTCATGGCATCGATGCCGCCTGCGGAGACGCTGGCGATGCCGACATGGCTCGTCGTGACGATGATGTCGTGCAGGCGCTCGCGCTCGGCCGCATCCAGTATCTTCGAATCCGCCAGGCCGTCGGGAATGCGGTCGGGATCAAGAATGACGGCGGCAACCACCACAGGCCCCGCCAGCGGTCCCCGACCGACCTCGTCGACGCCGGCGACAGGCCAAAGCCCGCGCGCCTTAAGCCGCAACTCGCGATCATATGTCGGCCCGACCGGCATGACGAGCGGCAGGGCGATGCTGTCGGAGGCTGGGGCGGGAACAGCGGGCGAATCGGAGCGGCGCGGACGTTTCATGCCGCCATGGTGCGCGCTACGCCCCTATTCTCAAGCCCTAAAAAGTCGCGGTCTCGATTTCGGCGCTCCATGCAGACTTCCCGCATCAACCGAATACGGCCAATGATTCAGTGGTAGGTGACGGTGGACGCGAATATCCTCGTGAGAACGTCCCGCAGGACCGGCGTGGCCTGTTCACGCGGGATGCGATGGCCGCATTCGAAGATGTGCAGGCTCACCGGTCTTCCCGCCTCCGTGAGGGCTGCCGAAAACCTCTCAGCCTGATCAACCGGCGCACGGTCATCGTACCTGCCGTGCAACAGCACTGTCTCGGCGTGGATTCTATGCGCATGATGGAGAGCAGAGCGATCGAGGAAAGCATTGCTGGAAAGACCTGCCTCTATCTCCATAGCCTGCTGCAAACCTCGCGAACTGTTATGGTACGCTTCTCGCAGATCATAGACACCGCCGGAGAGTATAATGGCGCGAAGATCAGGCACTTGAGCGGCGACCATCGCTGACGCAACCGCGCCGCGACTGTTGCCGTAAACGACGACGCGCGAAGGATCGACCGAAGGTTGTTCTTTGAGGTAGCTCAGGGCCGCAACGATTGCTTGCTGCGTGTTCGGACCGCAGAAATCCGCAGGGCCCTCGGATGCGCCGAAGCCTGGCTGCGAGACCGCGGCGGACGTGACGCCCAGGCGAGAGGCAAACCGGAGCAGAGATCCGTCATCGACCGCCTCCTTTCCACCCAGAAGCGTCCCGCCCTGGTTGCCGTGAACAAACAGTATCGCGCCTTTGGGCGCCACATCCGCGTTGCGGGCTACGAAAAGTTCAACGGCCGCGCCATCGCCACGACCAATCATATGCTGCGTTACAGCCGGCATTGCCATCATCCCCACATGCGAGGGGCTGAGAATATGGGGACACGACACCCTGTCAATCATCGGCACTGGCGAGATTCCCGCCAGCGCCACGGAGAAGCTTCATAGTCGTCAAAAAGCCTCAGACCCAACAAAAGTGGCGGGCCCGCGCATCACGCCGGCAAGGCAACCAGCCCGTTTTCATCAAGCGGGAAATAGGGATTATAGGCGATCTCCCAGGGATGACCGTCGGGATCGGCGAAATAGCCGGAATAGCCGCCCCAGAACGTCTTCGCGGGCTTCTTCAGGAGGCGGCCGCCAGCCGCGACCGCGTTCTCGACGGCCAGATCCACATCCCTCTCGCTGGGGAGGTTCTGGGCAAGCGTGAAGCCGCCGAAACCCGGCGGCGTTGGCGCGAGCCCTGCGTCCTCCGCCAGCCGGTCCCGGGACCATACGGCAAGGACCAGATTGTCGAGCGCGAAGAAGCTCACATCCTGCGTGCTCGCCTCTTCCGACCTGCGCCAGCCCAGCCGCTGATAGAAAGTTGTGCTGCGCGCGATGTCGCTGACCCCGAGCGTGATCAGATTCACTTTCGGAGCGAGTGGTGTCGGCGATGTCGTCATGAACCTCTCCTGTTCCTCTCTGGACAGCGCTTCGATCAGAACAAACTGAGTTGCTCGGTTGCCGGTTTCGGCGGCGTGAACAGATCTGTCCGCAGCCGCCTGCGCTGCTTATTGAAGCCGATCCTGGCCGCGGCGATCTCGAAACGTCGTCCGATCATCCAGGCATAGGGACCGTTGCCGACCATGCGCTCGCCCCAGCGCGCGTCGTAGTCCTTGCCGTTGCGCGTTGATCTGATGAGCGACAGTACGTGGCGCGCCTTGCCCGGATGGTTGGCGATGAGCCAGTCACTGACGATGTCCTTGATCTCGAGGGGCAGGCGCAACAGCACATACCCGGCCTCGCGGGCGCCAGCGGCATGGGTGCGCTCCAGGATCGTCTCGATTTCAGCCTCGTTGATGGCGGGGATGATGGGCGCGACGAGAACCGTGACCGGGATCCCGGCGGCCGCCAGGCGCTCTATCGTCTCCAGCCTTTTCGAGGGCGTCGCGGCGCGCGGTTCCATGCTGCGGGCCAGTTTGGCATCGAGCGTCGTGACGGAGATCGCGACCTTGGCGAGGCCCTTCGCCGCCATCGGCGCGAGGATGTCGATATCCCGGGTGACGAGGGCCGATTTCGTGACGATGCCGACCGGATGATTCGTCTCGGCCAGCACCTCCAGGATATTCCGCATGATCCCGTACTGTCGCTCGATCGGCTGATAGGGATCCGTGTTGGTGCCGATGGCCAGTGTCTGAGGCTGGTAACCCGTCGCCGCGAGTTCCCGCTTCAGGAGGACGGCCGCTTCAGGCTTCGCGAAGAGCTTCGATTCGAAATCGAGGCCGGGTGACAGACCCATATAGGCGTGGGTAGGCCGCGCGAAGCAGTAGACGCAACCATGCTCGCAGCCGCGATAGGGATTGATGGATCGGTCAAAGGAGATATCCGGCGAATTGTTGCGCGTGATGATGCGCCGTGCCTTCTCGATGCCGACCTCGGTCTTGAAGGGCGGCAGTTCATCGATCGTGCCCCAGCCGTCGTCCACATCCTCGCGCTGGATGGGCTCGTAGCGCGCGGCGGGGTTCGTCACGGCGCCGCGCCCACGTCGGCGTTCGCCCTCGATGGCCTGGTCGTGCTGGCCGGGCAGGGCGCTGAACGCCGGGTCGCGACGCTCGACTTCCTCCGGTGTCGGCTCGCGCGGCACCACGCGCGGCTTGCGCGATGCGCGCTTGGCCCGTGCCGCCAATTCCTCCGGCAGCGGTGACTGGACGCGCGCCGATGCAGTCGATGAAAGGCCCTTGATCAAGGCTCGCTGAGCCATGATGATCCCTCGGTGGCTTCAATCCATGGCTTCGATTATGGGAACAAATAGTGAACATTGCAAGCGAGGCCGTGTGCGTTTTGGGACGGCGCGAACGGGCGCTCCCTGTTTCCGGTGGCCGCTGAGATGATTTCAGCGGTGATTCGCGCCCGGGGTCATGTGGAGGCGTTGGCCTTCACGCTGGCCGCGCTCGTTCCCGGTGTGGCCGAAGGCGTTCTGCGGGACGCCGTGGTCGTGGATGGTGGCGCTGATTCGGATGCCCAAGACCTCGCCGAGGCCGCGGGCGCGGCTTATGTGACCTGGGACGGCGGCGGTGCTTCGGCAGATAACCCATGGCGGGCTGGGGTTGGTTCCGTCAGAGGTCCCTGGTTCCTTCTGTTGTCGGCGGGTGAGGTACCGGGGCCGAACTGGATTGCCGCCGCGGATCATTTCACCCGTTCCGCGCGGAATGATGGCTCCGCGCTGTTTCGTGACGAGGCCAGCGGGATATGGGGGCTGGCCGGCGGCCTGGTGAGCCGGCTCAAGGGGCGGCGCGCTTTGACCAGCGGAATGATCGTACCGCGTGGCGCCATCGAACAAGGCTTTGCGGACGCTTCCAGGATACACCGGCTATCCGCCGGCTTGCAGCGACGCGCGGGGTGATTGCCCCAAGGCTCCCCCATAGCTCCCGCCTCAAGTCCCACTCGCCAGTCAGGACTGCTGGGAGGTTTCAGGCCGTTTCAGCGAGTCGAGCGTATGGCGCAACGCGCGTAGATCCCGCCAGGCAAGCTTCTTCTGCAGCGGCTGGCGCAGCAGATAGGCGGGATGCAGGGTCGCGAGCGCGCGGATCGCGCGCGTGCCTGTGTGGTATTCCACCCACTTGCCCCGGCTGCGCAGGATACCCTCTTTGATGCCGAGCAGCGCCTGGGCCGAGGGGCCACCGAGGCAAACGAGAATGTCCGGATCGCAGAGTTCGATCTGCCGCTCGATGAACGGCCGGCAGATGGCGGCTTCCTGGGGTGTCGGCGTGCGGTTTCCCGGCGGCCGCCAGGGCACGATATTGGCGATATAGACGCTTTCCCGGTTGAGCCCGATGGCCGCCAGCATGCGGTCCAGAAGCTGGCCGGAGCGCCCGACGAAGGGCAGGCCCTGGAGGTCTTCGTCGCGGCCGGGCGCTTCGCCGACCAGCATGACACGCGCCGAGGGATTGCCATCCGCGAAGACCAGGGATTTTGCCGTGCGCTTGAGCGCGCAGGCCTCGAACGCGGCGAGGCGATCGCGCAGCTCATCCATGGTGCGCGCGCTGCGGGCCTCGCTTCTCGCTGAAAGAGCAGCTTCATCCGCCGTTTCCGTGCCCTGCGGGAAAGCGGGCACCGCCGCGGCGCGCGGGAGCTCCGTCTGCTCTCGCGATGGGGCGGCGCGCTCGGGCAGGGGCGGGCGGTCATCGTCGCTCACTCGGGCGCGGTGTTCAGCCCGTGCTGCCGCCTCGGCAGCCGTATCCGCGAACCGGTCGTGCGGTTCCTCGTCGAGCGCGAAATCGATGCCGGCCTCGACATAAAAGTCGAGCAGCGCTTCAAGCGCCCTGGCATCGTAGGTGTCGAAGGTCATGCCGCATGATACGTCGGCGCCCGTGAATGGCCAAGAAGCCATATTCGCGATGAAACCATCTCCGCGAGATGGCGCTCCGTTGCGAACGCCCCCTTTCCGAGAGACCAACGGCGTGAGGCATTCCGTCGCAGTTGGTGGCGATGAGCTCCCCCTTCGCACTAAGCCTGTCCGTCCTGCTTTTGAAAGACTCGAAACTATGCAAGTTCTCGCGTGAGGACGTGTTGCGAATGCCATGGTGACACCTGTCGGGGCCATGGTAAGTCGATCTTATCGGTTTTCCTCATGAGGTCATGCTTCAAGTGATTGAAGTAATTTGTTGTTCCGTCGAAAGCTGCCCGTTAGAGAGGGCGATGCGGGATACCATTTGAAATAGCTAAGCAGCATGGGGTCGAGGAACCACATCTGCAACGAAGAGCGAGGAACGGACGCATGGAGCTGCCCGAGCGCGAGGGAATGGACTACGACGTCGTCATCGTCGGCGCTGGCCCGGCGGGATTGGCGGCAGCCATTCGTTTGAAGCAGCTCGCGGCCGAGAAAGGCCATGAGGTTTCCGTCGTCGTCGTGGAGAAAGGTTCGGAGGTCGGCGCCCATATCCTGTCGGGCGCCGTGATCGACCCCATCGGTCTCGACAGGCTGCTGCCCGATTGGCGCGAGGATCCGGAACGGCCGCTGACCACTGAGGTCACGGCCGACAAGTTCTATTATCTCGGCCCGGCCGGTGGCGTGCGGCTTCCGAATTTCGCCATGCCGCGGCTGATGGACAATCACGGCAATTTCGTCGGTTCGCTTGGGAATGTGGCGCGTTATCTCGCGGCCCAGGCGGAAGCGCTTGGCGTCGAGATCTATCCGGGATTCGCCGCGACCGAGATCCTGTACGGGGAAAACGGCGAGGTCACCGGTATCGCCACCGGCGACATGGGCGTCAGCCGTGAGGGTGAGCCCAAGGCGGACTACACGCGCGGCATGGAGCTGAGGGGGCGTTACACCCTCTTCGCCGAAGGCGCGCGTGGCAGCCTCACGAAACAGCTCCTGAAGCGTTTCGGCCTCGATGAGGGGTGCGATCCGCAGAAGTTCGGCATCGGCTTGAAGGAATTGTGGCAGGTGAAGCCGGAGCGCTTCCAGCCCGGCCTCGTTCAGCATTCCTTCGGCTGGCCGCTCGACAACAGCACCGGCGGAGGTTCCTTCCTCTACCATTTCGACGATCATTTCGTGACCGTCGGCTTCGTGGTGCATCTCAACTATCAGAACCCGACGCTGTCGCCTTTCGATGAGTTCCAGCGCTTCAAGACGCACCCCTTCATCCGCGAGGTGTTCGAGGGAGGCAAGCGCATCGCCTATGGTTCACGCGCCATCACCGAGGGCGGCTGGCAATCGGTGCCGAAGCTCACGTTCAAAGGCGGAGCGCTCATCGGTTGCGCCGGGGGCTTCGTCAACGTTCCACGTATCAAGGGCAGCCATAACGCCGTGCTCTCCGGCATCCAGGCCGCTGATGAGGCGTTCGCCGCGCTGGTCGACGGACGCCGGGGTGACGAGCTCTCGGGCTATGAGAACGGCTGGCGGGCATCGGCCATCGGGCGGGATCTCAAGCGCGTGCGCAACGTCAAGCCATTGTGGTCGCGCTTCGGCACGATGATGGGCGTGGCGCTCGGCGGCCTCGACATGTGGACGAACGAGCTCTTCGGGTTCTCGGCTTTTGGCACGCTGAAGCATGGCAAGCCCGACTACGCCACCCTGAAGCCGATCGACCAGGTCAAGCCGATTACCTATCCGCGGCCCGACGGGGTCGTGTCGTTCGACAAGCTGTCGTCGGTGTTCCTGTCGAACACCAACCATGTGGAAGACCAGCCCGTTCACCTCCGGCTGACGGACCCGAACATTCCCGTGAACTCTAACCTGCCGCTCTATGGCGAGCCGGCGCGGCTCTATTGCCCGGCGGGTGTCTACGAGGTGGTCTATGACGACGAGGCGAACCGCAAGGACCCCCGTTTCGTGATCAACGCGCAGAACTGCGTGCACTGCAAAACCTGCGACATCAAGGATCCGGCGCAGAACATCACCTGGGTTCCGCCGGAAGGCGGTGGTGGCCCTAATTACCCCAACATGTGATGACAAAAGGGGCGGGAGCGACAGCACGGCGCCTTGCCCCCACCCGCCAAAATCGTCATGCTGATCGCATCATAGAGTCCCGAGCCCATTGGGCGTGCGATTTCGGAAAAGTCACGTGATCAGATCGTCGGCGCGTCGGCGCCTTGCTGTCATTGCTTCCCTTCTTGTCGCGAGTGCGGTGGCAGTGCCACTGCCAGTGTCGGCCGCGCGATCAGCCGAGAAACCGGTCGTCACGGTCGAGTTTCCCGAGGCGCAAAGCCTCGAGGGCAATTTTCTAGCCGCCATCGTCGCCGGTTCGGCGCGGGATACCGGCGCGGCCGCCGTTTATTTCCGCGAAGCCTTGCGGGACGATCCGCGCAATGCCGAGCTCATCGAGCGGGCGTTCGTGGCCTTTCTCGCGGATGGCGACATGCCGGAAGCGTTCCGCGCCGCGCAGCAGATCATCAAGCGGGAGCCGAACAACGGCCTCGCGCGCCTGGCGCTGGGCGTGAAGGCTCTTGAAGCGAAGCAATATTCGACGGCGCGGCGTGAGCTCGCGCGTGGCGGTCGCGGCTATGCCAATGACATCACGGCGACGCTCCTCACAGCGTGGGCCTGGGCGGGTTCGGGCAATCTGAAGCGTTCCCTCGAAACCGTCGATCGTCTCAAGGGCGAGAGCTCCTACAACGTCTTCCGCGACTATCACGCGGGCCTCATCGCGGCCATGCGCGGCAATCCGAAGGAAGCCGAGAGCCGCCTCTCGGCGTCCTACAATGCCGAGCGTACGACGCTCAGGGTCGTCGATGCCTATGGGCGGCTGGAGGCCGGCCAGGGCCGCAAGGATAACGCCGTCGCGGCGTATGAAGCCTTCGAGAAGCTGATGCCGCGCCATCCGGTGGTGCGCGCCGCCCTCAAGGATCTCAATGCCGGCAAGGGCCTCAAGCCGCTTGTGGCGACGCCGCAGCAGGGTGCCGCGGAGGTGCTCTATGGCCTGGGCGCGGCCGGCAACAGTCAGGGGGATGAAGTCGCCGCGATGATCTATCTGCGGCTGGCCCTGTTCCTCGACCCTAACCACGACCTTGCCAAGATCACGCTTGGCGACATCCTGGAACGGCTGAAGCAGTACGAACAGGCCATCGAGGTCTACCAGTCTCTGCCCGCTGATTCACCCTTGAAGCCTCACGGCGAGGTGCAGGTCGCCCTGTCGCTCGACGCGCTCGACAAGACGGACGAGGCGATCGCCTATCTGAAGGCCGACGTGGAGCGCAATCCGACCGATGTGGAAGGGCTGGCGGCTCTCGGCAGCATCCTGCAGAAACGCAAGCGATTCGCCGAATCGGCGGAGGTCTATTCCAAGGCGATCGAGCAGATCGGGACGCCTGAGACCGGCAACTGGCCGCTCTTTTACTCGCGCGGTATCGGTTATGAGCGCTCCAAGCAGTGGCCGAAGGCGGAGGTAGACTTCAAGAAGGCTTTGGAGCTCGCCCCCGAATCCATCGGCCGGGATCGCGCGCTGATCCTGAATTACCTTGCCTATTCCTGGGTCGATCAGGGCATCAACATCGACGAGGCCTTCCAGATGCTGAAGCGCGCGGTCGAGCTGCGCCCGCGTGACGGCTATATCGTCGACAGCCTCGGCTGGGCTTATTACCGCCTCGGCCGCTATGACGACGCCGTGCGCGAGCTTGAGAAGGCGATCGATCTGAGGCCTGCCGACCCCACGATCAACGACCATCTCGGCGATGCCTATTGGAAGGTGGGCCGGAGGCTGGAGGCGAAGTTCCAGTGGAACCACGCCCGGGACCTCAACCCCGAGCCCGAGGATCTCACCAAGATCCTGAAGAAGATCGAGGCCGGCCTGCCGGACGATGACAAGCCGGCTGCGGCCGAGGCGCCGAAGACGGACAAGAACGGCGGCTGACGCCGTCGTTCCGCTCGGCGGCACTTGAGATGGCGGCGCGTGGCGAGATCAGCTGCGAAAACGGCGGACTGGACACGCGCGCGCTGGCGAAGATCAACCTTTCGCTGCATGTGCTTGGCCGTCGCGGCGATGGCTATCACGACCTGGAGAGCCTCGTGGTCTTCGCCGGTGTCGGGGATGGACTGTCCCTGACGCCCGGACCCGGTCTGTCGCTCACGGTGAGCGGGCCGCGCGCGGGTGCACTTGGCCAAAGTGGCGGACTTGGCCCTGATGGCGCACTTGGCCCTGATGGTGGCCTCGGCGATAATTCTGACAATCTGGTGCTGAAGGCCGCACGTGCACTGGCCACGCATGTCCCCGGCCTCGCGCTCGGTCGTTTCCACCTCGTGAAGCGCTTGCCCGTCGCCTCGGGCATCGGCGGCGGTTCCGCCGATGCGGCTGCGGCGCTGCGGCTTCTCGCCAGGCATAACGGATTGGCCCGCGACGACGCGCGGCTCATGGCGGCGGCCCGCGCCACGGGCGCCGATGTCCCGGTTTGTCTCGCCAGCGAAGCGCGCATGATGCGCGGGGCAGGGGACAACCTCGGGCCGGTGCTGGCGCTGCCTCCCCTCTATGCCGTGCTCGCGAACCCCGGTGTCGCTGTGGAGACCGCGTCCGTATTCCGGGCGTTGGGTCTGAACCCCGGCGATCGATGTGGCGGGGCGGCCCATCCCGATCTATCCGCGGCCGTCTGTGGCGCATCTCAGGCGCGCGCCGATCTCAAGGCCGCCCTGCTCGCCGCCCGCAATGATCTAGAGCCACCGGCAAGGGCCGTGGCTCCCGTCATCGACGCGGTTGTGGATCAGCTCCGCGCCCAGCGCGGCTGCTGGCTTGCCCGGATGTCCGGCTCCGGCGCCACGGTTTTCGGCCTGTTCGATGATTGCCACGCCGCCGCTGCGGCGCGCCAGGCCATTGCTACGGCCGAACCCGGGTGGTGGGTGAAGGCGACAGTGTTGCGTTAGCTTTTTTGGCTGTGGGCTTCCCCCACCCGTCTAGAAATACCCATCCACGAGATGGGCAGCCTGCGCGCCGACCTCGTAAAAGATCTCCTTGGCCTGACGCAGCGGCTGGGCCGCCGGCTCGGTGACCGGCAGCGGGAGGTCCGCTTCGGCGATGCCGCCTGAGATATGCTCCGCGAGGACATGGCCGAAGACCGTCCCGGGAGCGATGCCACGGCCGTTGTAGCCGCTGAAGCTGATCACATTTTCCGCAAGCTTGTGGAAGCGGGGCAGGTTGTCGACGGTGGTGCCGATCTGCCCGTACCACTGGCTCTCGAAGTTGACGCCCTTGAGCTGCGGAAACAGCTTGACGAGAGAACGCCTGGCCCAGGCTTCATGCACGGCGCGGCCGGTACCGCGCAAGGCGCCGACACTCCCGAACACCAGACGCCCCGTGTGATCGAAGCGGAACGAACTCAGGATTGAACGCGTGTCCCAGGCGCCCTGCCGCTCCGGCAGGATGCTCTCTTGCAGTTCCTGGCTGAGCGGCGCCGTAGCCATGTTGAAATAGGGCAGGTGCACGAGCTCCTGGCGGATCGTCGGCCACGGCCCATGGGTATAGGCATTGGTGGCCACCACGATCCAGTCGGCGCGGATCGACGACTGGGGCGTTCGGATCGTCCAGCGCGGGCCCGCGCGCTCGGTGCTGGTGACGGGGCTTGCCGTGTAGATCTGGGCGCCTGCCTTGATCGCGGCATCGGCGAGGCCCCGGACATAGGCGAGCGGCTGGATCGTTCCGGCCCGGCGGTCGAGCAGGGCGCCCGCATATGTGGTGGACCCGACGAGACGCGCGGTTTCTTCCGCGCCGAGCATCGTCACCGGTGCGCCGCGTGATTGCCATTGGTCTGCGCGCTGCTGGATCTCCTCCAGGCCCTTCTTGCCGACAGCACAATGGAGCGTGCCCGCCTTCACGAGCTCGCAATCGATGGCGTTGTTCTCGATCATCGCATAGACGAGCCGGGGCGCGTCGCCCAGCAGGGTCAGGAGGCGCTCGCCGTAGTCCGCGCCAAGGGCCGCCGGCAGGGCGGACGGCATGACCCACATGCCGGCGTTGACGAGCCCGACATTCCGGCCCGAGCCGCCGAAGCCGATCTCATGCTCCTCCAGAACCACGACCTTGGCGCCGCCACGGGCGAGACGAAAGGCGCAGGAGAGGCCGGTATAGCCCGCTCCGATGACGACGACATTCGCCTCGAAGGCGCCATGCGCGACAGATGTCGCGGGCGCCGCCGGCGCCGTAGTCTCCCACAAGCCGTGGGATTGCGGGTTAGCGAGCATGAGGGATCAGTGGGCGCGGGCGATACAGAAGTCTACGGTTTCGAGCAGCGCCCGGCGCATGGGGCTGTCCTGGAAAAGCTCGAGCGCGTCGCGTGCCATCGCGCCATAGTGGCGCGCGCGCTCGATGGTGTCCTCAAGCGCCCGGTGGCGGCGCATGATGGCGATGGCCGTCTCCAGATCGCCGTCGTTGACCTCGCCCTGTTCGAGCGTGCGGCGCCAGAACTCGCGCTCCTCGTTGGTGCCGCGGCGGAAGGAGAGCACGACCGGCAACGTGATCTTGCCTTCGCGGAAATCGTCCCCGACATTCTTGCCGAGCGCGTCCGAGGTTCCGCCATAGTCGAGCGCGTCGTCGACGAGTTGGAAGGCGATGCCGAGATTGGTGCCGTAGCTGCGGCAGGCGGCGCGCTCCGCCTTCGGGCGCTCGGCGATGATAGGGCCGACCTCCGCCGCCGCCGCGAAGAGAGCGGCCGTTTTCGCCCGCACGACGGCGAGATAGTCGTCTTCCGTGGTGGCGGTGTTCTTGGCGGCCG
This sequence comes from Chelatococcus sp. HY11, assembly GCF_018398335.1. Taxonomy (NCBI): domain Bacteria; kingdom Pseudomonadati; phylum Pseudomonadota; class Alphaproteobacteria; order Hyphomicrobiales; family Chelatococcaceae; genus Chelatococcus; species Chelatococcus sp. HY11. The sequence continues at coordinate 2,081,231 of NZ_JAHBRX010000001.1, read as the reverse complement.
AGAGCTGCCAGACCTCGCCTTCCGCGATGACAGCCGCCGCATTGGCCAGGACGCCGAGCGCCTCGAGCGAACCGACCTCGACCATCATCTTGAAGGCCTGGCCGAGAAGAAAATCGCCGACGAGCACACTCGCTTCATTCCCCCACAGCATGCGGGCGGCGAGTTTGCCACGGCGCATGTCACTCTCGTCGACGACGTCGTCGTGCAGGAGCGTGGCCGTATGCATGAATTCCACGCTGGCCGCGAGCTTGATGTCGCCCTCGCCCTTGTAGCCCGTGAGCAGGGCGGTCGCGAGCGTCAGCATGGGCCTGAGGCGCTTGCCGCCGGATGAGATGAGGTGGTTCGCCACCTCCGGGATCATCGTGACATCCGATCCCGTGCGCGACAGGATGAGGCTGTTCACACGTTCCATGCGGCCAGCGACCAGATGGATGAGCCCATCGATGCTGCCACGATCATCCGACTTTTCCTCGAAGGGGACGACGACGCCCACGATTCGGCCCTCCACACGATACGCTTGAGTGCCGGGCGCAAAACGCAACCGGCGCCGCCGACCATGCACGCCGATGACGCTCGCCGCAACCATGCGCTTTGCCACAACCCCCGCCGACTCCGGTAGAAAGGCGGATTTCTGAGGATTATGGGCCAGGGACACGCAGGAATGGCTGGCGACAGGGCCGTGTGGACATGCCACAAGGTTGTGATGATCGAACTCATCCGCACCAATGACATCGTTCTTCTGGGCGCCGTCGAGGCCTTCCTCAAGGAGGCTGGAATCCATGTTTTCGTTGCAGACGGGTATATGAGCGTCCTCGAAGGATCGGTCGGGGCCTTGCAGCGCCGCCTGCTCGTCGCCGCAGACCAGGCGGAGGAGGCGCGGCAATTGCTGCGCGAGGCCGGTTTTGGCGGAGAGCTGCGTGTCGACTGAGGCGCGGGGCGGGCAGGCCGCTCCTGGCGCGGGCGGTGTCCCCGACAGCACTTTGAGCGTGGATGCGCTTTTCGGCGGCCGCCTCACTCTGACGCAGCCGCGCAAGGGGCACCGAGCCGGGACGGATGCGGTACTGCTGGCCGCCGCGGCCGGCGATGCCAGCGACGGTACCGTCGTCGATCTCGGGGCCGGCGTCGGTACGGTCGGGCTTGCCATCGCGGCGCGTTCACCTTCGGCCCGCGCCGTCCTCGTCGAGAGCGAGGCCGCCCTCGCATCCCTTGCCAGGCGCAACTGCTCCGCCAATGGGCTGGACGACAGGGCCCGCGTGATCGAGGCGGATGTGCTCGCGCCGGCAAGGACCCGTCACGCCGCCGGCCTTGTCCCCGCGATGGCGGATCTCGTGGTGACTAATCCCCCCTTCTACGCGCCGGGCCGTTTCCGGACCTCGCCCGATGCAGGCCGCAGCCGCGCCCATGCGATGGACGACGATCTGCTGGACCCGTGGGTGCGGACCGCCGCAGATCTCTTGAAGCCACGCGGACGGCTCGTCATGATTCATCGCGCCGATGCCCTCGCCTTGGTCTTGTCGGCCCTGGCGGGACGTTTCGGCGCGGTATCGCTGATGCCGGCGCACCCGCGCGCTGGCGAGCCGGCCGTGCGCCTTCTCGTGGCGGCGATCAAGGGCAGCCGCGCGCCGCTCAGCCTGTTGCCCGGCATCATACTGCATGCGCCGGAGGGAGGGTTCACCGCCGAGATGGAGGCGGTGAACCGCGGGAATGCCGTCCTGACCCTATGATCAGCGGTCGCTCCGGCCTCGATCTCGCCCGAAAGGCATCAGATTGGGGGGTGTGATCGTGATGAGCGGCCGCTGGCGGTCTCGCCGGTCGAGGCGCTCCCGTCGGGGCTCATCGTAGCGGGCTGGTTGATCGCGGCCGATGAAGTCGCGCTCGCGCGCGTCACGACGGTCGCCGCGCCGGGGTTCGTCGAAGCGGCTGGGCTGATCGCGGCCGTCAAAGTCACGCTCCCGCGTGTTGCGTCGGTCGAAGCGCTCGCGGCTATCCTGACGCGTGTCGAAGCTGGGTCCGTCAAACTGCGCGAAGGCCGGGCCTCCAGAGGCCGGTTGCGCAGGCGCGGCGACCGCCGCAGAGCCTGTCGTCACGATTGCGCCGGCACAAACGACCAGGGCGCGAAACAAGGTTTTCGTCATTGCAATATCCCCACGCAAACGAGCGCCTGTGCTGCACGGCATGCCTCCTGCCTTGCAGGTGCACAATCAGCGCGTGTGCCGTGAACTGATATATTCCTGTGGTTGTTCCGCGCTATCGGCGGGATTGCGCCCGTTGCCAGCAAACAGGGCGGCGGCGGCGGAGCTTGCGACGGCGACCACTTCTTTACCCGTTACGCCCTGGCTGCGAGGCGCGGACTTACGGGGCGGGAACCCTCGATAGCGAGTTGTCCAATGGGGAGTTGACTTGGTCGAACCCACGGCTAGGGTGCGCCGGCTTCCCCCGAAGCTCCCATTTCTCGATGCGTGCAAGGCCCGGCGATGAACGCGCCCGACTTCATGAACCCGACGCGCTCCTTTCAGGGGCTTATCCTGACGCTGCAGCAGTTCTGGGCCGCCCAGGGCTGTGCCATCCTGCAGCCCTACGACATGGAAGTCGGCGCGGGCACCTTCCACCCGGCGACGACGCTGCGCGCGCTCGGGCCGAAGCCCTGGAAGGCGGCCTATGTGCAGCCCTCGCGCCGGCCGAAGGATGGCCGCTATGGCGAGAATCCCAACCGCCTGCAGCACTATTACCAGTTCCAGGTCATCCTGAAGCCGAACCCGCCGAATCTGCAGGAGCTCTACCTCGCCTCGCTCCAGGCAATCGGCGTCGATCAGGCGCTCCACGACATCCGCTTCGTGGAGGACGACTGGGAAAGCCCGACGCTCGGCGCCTGGGGATTGGGCTGGGAATGCTGGTGCGACGGCATGGAAGTGTCGCAGTTCACCTATTTCCAGCAGGTCGCGGGTTTCGAATGCGCGCCGGTGGCCGGTGAGCTGACCTATGGGCTCGAGCGCTTGGCCATGTATGTGCAGGGTGTCGAGAACGTCTACGACCTCAATTTCAACGGCCGCACCGGCGCCGAGAAGGTCACCTATGGCGACGTCTTCCTGCAGGCCGAGCAGGAATACTCGCGACACAACTTCGAATATGCCGACACGGAACTGCTCTTCCGGCATTTCCGGGATGCCGAGGCGGAATGCAAGCGCCTGCTCGATTTCGGTGAGCCCGGGCCGGACGCCAATGATCAGCGCCACAAGCTTGCCCTGCCGGCCTATGACCAGTGCATCAAGGCGAGCCACGTCTTCAACCTACTGGACGCGCGCGGCGTGATCTCCGTCACCGAGCGCCAGAGCTATATCCTGCGCGTGCGCGAACTGGCCAAGGCCTGCGGCGCGGCCTGGCTCAAGACGGAAGGCGGCGGGGCATGACCGAGGCGACAGCAATCCCGAAGACGCTGCTGCAACTCGCCGGCGCGGATCTTTCACCGCCGCAGCTCAGCGAGTCCGCGCTCGTCATCATCGATGCGCAGAATGAATATGTGACCGGGCTCCTACCCCTCGCCGGCATCGAGGCTGCGCTTGCGGCCGCTGGCCGCCTGCTGGACGCGGCGCGCCAGGCCGGCGCGGTCGTCATCCACGTGGTGCACAAGGGAGGGGCGGGCGGTCCCTTCGATCCGGCCGGCCCTGGTTTTGCCATTGCCGAGCCTGTGGTGCCCGTTGCCGGGGAGCGCGTCATCGAGAAGGGGCTCCCCAACTCCTTTGCCGGGACGGATCTGCATGAAGTCTTGACCCAGGCTGGCCGCCGCTCGCTGGTGGTCGCAGGCTTCATGACGCATATGTGCGTCAGCAGCACCGTGCGCGCCGGGCTCGACCTTGGCTATCGCACGACCATTGCCGCCGATGCCGTGACCACCAGGGATCTGCCCGACCCGCTCGGCGGCGCGCCCCTTAGCGCCGCGGACGTACATCGCGCGGCCCTTGCCGAGCTCGCCGATCGCTTTGCGGTCGTGACCACCGTTGATGCCATTCTGGCCCAGCAGCCGTCGGCCTGAGAGCCTCCCATGCCCGATTTTCTCCTTGAACTCCTTTCCGAAGAAATCCCCGCGCGCATGCAGCGCAAGGCGGCGGAGGATCTCAAGAAGCGCGTCACCGACGCGTTGGTCGAGCGGGGCCTCGTCTATGAGGGCGCGCAAGGGTTCGCGACCCCGCGGCGGCTCGCGCTCAGCATCATCGGCTTGCCGCCCCGCCAGCCGGACCTGCGCGAGGAGAAGAAGGGACCGCGTGTCGGCGCGCCGGATCAGGCTATCCAGGGCTTTCTGAAGAGCGCGGGCCTTGCTTCGATCGATGAGGCCAGGGTCGTCAGCGACGGCAAGAAGGGCGAATTCTACGTCGCCATCACCGAGCGGCCGGGCAAGCAAACCCCCGAGGTGCTGGCCGAGATCCTGCCGGGCATCATCCGCAATTTCCCCTGGCCGAAATCCATGCGCTGGGGCGCGGCGTCCGCTGAGGCCGGCTCGCTGCGCTGGGTGCGCCCGCTGCAATCCATCCTCGCCACCTTCGGGCCGGAAACGGAAACGCCCGATGTGGTACGCTTCGAGGTCGACGGCATCGTCTCGTCCGACGTGACGCGCGGACATCGTTTCCTGGCCGGGCCGAACCCGATCCTCGTGCGCCGCTTCGAGGACTACGTGGCCGCGCTGGAGCGCGCCAAGGTGGTGCTCGACGCGGACGAGCGCAAGCGCCGCATCCTCAATGACGCCAAGACCATGGCCTTCGCGCTGGGGCTGGAGGTGGTCGAGGACGAAGGGTTGCTGGAAGAAGTCGCCGGTCTCGTCGAGTGGCCCGTCGTTCTGGTCGGCACCTTCGAGGAGGCCTTCCTCGACATTCCGCCGGAAGTGATCCGCGCGACGATCCGCGCCAACCAGAAATGTTTCGTGCTGCGGGATGCCAAGACCGGCAAGCTCGCCAACCGTTTCATCATCACAGCCAATATCGAGGCGAAGGACGGGGGCGTGGCGATCGCCGCCGGCAACGCCCGCGTCGTGCGCGCCCGCCTGTCGGATGCCAATTTCTTCTGGGAGACCGACAGGAGGCCGCTGCCGGATTATGCCGGCTCCGGCCTCAAACCGCTCGACCAGCGGCTGAAGAAGCTGGAAGACCTCGGCATCATCTTCCACGAGAAGCTTGGCACCCAGGGCGAGCGGATCCAGCGCATCGCGGCGCTGGCGCGTGAGCTGGCGCCGGTCGTCGGCGCGGATGCCGACACGGCCGAGCGTGCCGCACGGCTCGCCAAGGCCGATCTCGTCACCGAGATGGTCGGCGAATTCCCCGAGCTGCAAGGCCTGATGGGGCGCTACTACGCTGAGGCGCAAGACGAGGACGCCGCTGTCTCCGCTGCCGTCGAGGATCATTGGAAGCCGCTGGGTCCGTCAGACCGCGTGACGACCGATCCTGTCAGCGTGGCGGTCGCGCTCGCCGACAAGCTCGACACGCTCGCCGGCTTCTGGGCCATCGACGAGAAGCCGACCGGCTCCAAGGACCCCTATGCGCTGCGCCGCGCCGCGCTCGGTGTGATCCGGCTGGTGCTGGAGAATGGGGTGCGGATGTCGCTTGAGAAATTTCTCAAATCCGCAAGCGCTAAAGTTGGACGTGATCGCTACTATGCTGCGGCTGAAGCAAACCACACCGATTTGCAGATTGTTGCTCGGAAGATGGGCAGTGATGAACTTCACGATCTCTCAATTCGTGAAGCGGGAAGCGTGAAAGCGGTACCCATAGAGGATGCGCCTGAGTTTTGGGGGGACTCTGAGAATGTCCGTGACCTCCTCTCCTTCTTCCACGATCGCCTGAAGGTCTATCTGCGCGACCAGGGTGCGCGGCATGACCTGATCGATGCCGTGCTGGCGTTGGGCGAGGATGAGGCCGCACAAGACGACCTCCTCATGATCGTCCGCCGCGTCGAGGCGCTGGGGCGCTTCCTCGATACCGAGGACGGCAAGAACTTGCTCGCCGCCACCAAGCGCGCCGCCAATATCCTGCGCATCGAGGAGAAGAAGGACGGCCGCGCCTATGACGAGGCGCCGGACGCCGCCCTCATTCTCAATGCCGGCGAGGAAGAGGAGCGGGCGCTGATCGAGGCGCTGCGCGTGGCCGAGATGGAAGCCAAGGCCGCCGTCGAGAAGGAAGACTTCGAGGGCGCCATGAAGGCGCTGAGCGTGCTGCGCGCGCCCGTCGATGCCTTCTTCGACAAGGTCACGGTCAATGTCGATGATCCTGTCGTCCGCGCCAACCGGCTCAGGCTCCTCAACGCCATCCGCGCCGCGACGCGCACAGTGGCGGATTTCTCGCAGATCGCGGGATAAGCGTGGCAGGGAGCGCAATGTGCAGGCCCTGACATAGGCGATGTGTGACTTTCCAGCGAAACTTAAATCTCCTCGGGCACGTTAAGGCCTAGTTCGCCGGAGCCGGCTTGATCTGCGACATCACCGCGATGCCGCGGCCGGCGCTCGGCGGCGAGGAGACAAATCCATGAGCGTCAACCTCATTGTCATTCAGCCCCTGGTCGCGCTGATCGCCGGTATCCTCATTCTGGTCATGCCGCGCCTCCTGAATTTCATCGTCGCGCTGTACCTGATCTTCATCGGCGTGGTCGGCCTGTTCGGCGACCGGATCGGTCCGCTGCTCAATTAAGGCCTTCACGAGGCAGGTTCATTTTGTGCACCGCATCGCATTGCCTTTTGGCGTCAGATGCGCCAAGCCTCCACGTGCCGTGAGGTGATTAAAGTAACGAGTGTGGAAGGCAGGCTAGCAATGGCAAAATGGGTCTACACTTTCGGCGACGGTCGCGCCGAGGGCGAGGCGGGCATGAAGAACTTGCTCGGCGGCAAGGGTGCCAACCTCGCGGAAATGTCCAATCTCGGACTTCCCGTGCCTCCGGGGTTTACGATCACCACGGAGGTTTGCACCTACTTCTACGAGAACGGCCAGAGCTACCCGCCGGATCTCACCGCCGCTGTCGACGCCGCGCTCGCCCATGTCGGCGGGCTCGCTGGCAAGACCTTCGGTGATGAGGCCAATCCGCTGCTCGTCTCCGTTCGCTCCGGCGCCCGCGCCTCGATGCCGGGCATGATGGACACGGTGCTCAACCTCGGCCTCAACGACGTGACGGTCGAGGCCGTGGCCAAGGCAGCCGGCGACGAGCGTTTCGCCTGGGACTCATACCGCCGCTTCATCACCATGTATTCCGACGTCGTGCTCGGCGTCGGCCATCACCATTTCGAGGAGGCGCTGGAGCTCTACAAGGAGCGCAAGGGCCTCGACCTCGACACGGATCTCACCGCGCAGGACTGGAAGGTCCTCGTCAAGAGCTACAAGGACATCGTGCAGAAGGAGCTGGGCAAGCCCTTCCCGCAGGATCCGTCCGAGCAGCTGTGGGGCGCCATCGGCGCTGTCTTCGGCTCCTGGATGAACGCCCGCGCCAACAAGTACCGCGAGCTGCATGGCATCCCGTCGAGCTGGGGCACGGCCGTCAACGTGCAGTCCATGGTGTTCGGCAACATGGGTGACAGCTCGGCGACGGGCGTCGCCTTCACCCGCAATCCCTCGACGGGCGAGCGCGCCCTCTATGGCGAATTCCTCATCAACGCCCAGGGCGAGGATGTGGTCGCCGGCATCCGCACCCCGCAGGACATCACCGAGGCCGCGCGTATCGCGTCCGGCTCGAACAAGCCTTCTCTCGAGAAGGAGATGCCGGCCGCCTATGCGGAGCTGGTGCGCATCTATGGCCTGCTCGAGAAGCACTACCGCGACATGCAGGATCTCGAATTCACCATCGAGAACGGCAAGCTGTGGATGCTGCAGACCCGCAACGGCAAGCGCACCGCCAAGGCCGCGCTGCGTATCGCGGTTGAACTCGCGGCGGAAGGGCTGATCACCGAGGAAGAGGCCGTGACGCGCGTCGAGCCCGCCGCGCTCGACCAGCTTCTGCATCCGACCATTGATCCGAAGGCCGAGCGCAAGGTGCTCGCTACCGGCCTGCCGGCTTCACCGGGGGCCGCTTCCGGCGAGATTGTCTTCACTTCGGAAGAAGCGGAAGAAGCCAAGAAGGCCGGCCGCAAGGTCATCCTCGTGCGCGTCGAGACGAGCCCGGAAGACATCCACGGCATGCACGCCGCCGAGGGCATCCTCACCACGCGCGGCGGCATGACCTCGCACGCCGCCGTCGTGGCGCGCGGCATGGGCAAGCCTTGCGTCTCCGGCGCCGGCAGCCTGCGCGTTGACGGCACAGCGGGAACGATGATCGCTGCCGGCGTCACGCTGAAGCGAGGCGAGATCATCACGATCGACGGCGGTACCGGCCAGGTGCTCAACGGCAAGGTCAAGATGCTCGAGCCGGAACTGTCAGGCGAGTTCGGCACGCTCATGGGCTGGGCCGACAAGGTGCGCCGCATGAAGGTGCGCGCCAATGCCGAGACGCCGCTCGATGCCAGGACGGCGCGGACCTTCGGCGCCGAAGGCATCGGCCTTTGCCGCACCGAGCACATGTTCTTCAACGGCGAGCGCATCCTCGCCGTCCGCGAGATGATCCTGGCCGACGACGAAGCCGGCCGCCGCGTCGCTCTCGCCAAGCTCCTGCCGATGCAGCGCGCCGATTTTGTCGAGCTGTTCACCATCATGCAGGGCCTGCCGCTGACGATCCGCCTGCTCGATCCGCCGTTGCACGAGTTCCTGCCGCGCACCGACGAGGAAGTGGCGGAAGTCGCTGCTTCCACGGGCACGAGCGTCGCCAAGCTGAACGCGCGCGCGCATGAGCTGCACGAGTTCAACCCCATGCTCGGGTTCCGTGGCGTGCGGCTCGCTGTCGCCTTCCCCGAGATCGCCGAGATGCAGGCGCGCGCCATCTTCGAGGCGGCGGTCGAGGCGGGCAAGGCCACCGGCCAGCCCGTGACTCCGGAAATCATGGTGCCGCTCGTCATGACCAGGGCCGAGCTCGACCTGACGAAGGAGCGCATCGACGCCATGGCTAAGGCGGTCGCCCGTGAAACGGGCGTCACCGTCGCCTATCAGGTCGGCACCATGATCGAGCTGCCACGCGCGGCCATCAAGGCGGGCGACATCGCCGGGACGGCGGAGTTCTTCTCCTTCGGCACCAACGATCTCACCCAGACGACCCTCGGCATCTCCCGCGATGACGCCGGCTCCTTCCTCGGCTCCTATACGGCCAAGGGCATCCTGCCGGCAGATCCCTTCGTGACGATCGACGTCGAGGGCGTGGGCGAGCTGGTGAAGCTCGCGGCCGAGCGGGGTCGCGCCGAGCGCCCGGGCATCAAGCTCGGCATCTGTGGCGAGCATGGCGGTGATCCCGCCTCCGTCGCCTTCTGCGAGACGGTCGGGCTCGACTACGTGTCGTGCTCGCCCTATCGCGTGCCGATCGCGCGTCTCGCCGCCGCGCAGGCTGCTCTCGCCGGCCGGAAGGCGAAGAGCGCTTAAGACACCAGGCCGATTGCTCCGAAATGGACCAGCCGGGTGCCATCTACAGGCATCCGGCTTTAACGCCCTTTTTACGTTACCGGGCGATTATTTTTTCCGTGATGGCGCGGCTTCGCTTTCCCGTTGCGTGGGGGAGGTAACGGGTTGCTGCGCCTGGTAAGGCAGGCCTCCGGGGTTGCCTCAGCGGAAATTGTGCCGGTATGCGTTTGCGTCGTCGATCCAGCTTGACCATTGGAGCTGCCTGGGCCCTGGGCACTGTTGCTCCGTGGGCGCTCGCATGCGGTATGCTGGTATCCTTCACGGCCAGCGCCGGCCAGAACCTCACCGCCGAAGTCGCGTTCTCGCCTGTGCGCTCCGCGCTCATCAACGATGGCGCCGTGTTGATTCAGGCCGTGCAGTCGCGGCAGGTCGCGCCGATGATCGCCCTGCCGGGTTTGGGGCCCGAGGGCCTGCAGACGGCGAGCCTGTCCTTCGAGATGCCGCTCGATATCCGCCCGGTACGGCCGGAAATCCCCCCGAAGGATGAGCTGAAGGCGTCTCACGAAGGCTATCCCCAGCTTGATCGCAGTGCGAAGGGAGACCCCATCGTGCGCCTGCGTCCCGGGCTCAGCCGCACCCAACCCGTCCTGCCCGCGCGGCCGCAGACGCCGTTCGACGTTGTCTTCTCGCAGAACGAGCGGGTTCTGCCGCAGACCATCTTCATGCCGGGGTCCACGGAGATCCCCGCCCATGAGGATATGCTGGCCTTCGAGCCTCTGTCGCCCGAAGATCTGACCTTGACCGAACAGGCGACGGCGCCGCGTTCCCCCAGCGTGACGGGGGCCGGCGGCACGCGCACGGTTGTCGGCGAGAACGGCGCCACCCCCGCCGCGCCGCGCGCCGCGGTGCTGGCCTCGACAACACCCGCGCCCGCCGACGCGACGCCGATGGAGATCGCGGCAGCGCCGGTGTCCCTGCCGCCGTTCGGCGTCGATGGCGGGCAGAACATGAGCACCATCGCCAAATCGGATGGGACACGGCCGAACTATGCCAGCCTTGTCGACAGCGCCCGCGGGGTAGCCGAGGAACAGTGCCTGGCCGAGGCTGTCTATTTCGAGGCGCGGGGTGAGACGGACCAGGGGCAGGCGGCGGTCGCGCAGGTCGTGCTCAACCGCGCCAAGAGTGGCCTCTATCCCTCGACCATCTGCGGCGTCGTCTACCAGAACCGCCACCGCTACAAGGCCTGCCAGTTCTCGTTCGCTTGCGAGGGACGGTCACTCCGCATCACTGAACAGGGCCCCTGGCAACGGGCCCGGCGCGTCGCCAGCGAGGTGCTGCGCGGCAAGGTCTATCTCTCGGAGGTTGGCGGCTCGACGCACTATCATGCCGACTACGTGCGCCCCTACTGGGCGAAACGCCTCAAGAAGATGGACGTCATCGGCCGGCACATCTTCTACAAGCTGAGGCCCGGGCAGACTTAAAAGATGGCTCGGCAGGTCCGTGCCATCGCGACAATCAAGACGGAGTTGTCATCCCCGGCGATCGGCGAAGCCGGTCGGGAAGGGGAATCCATGACCACGGCGTGTCATGATGGATGACCGACAGTGTTCATGGATTCCGGGCACAAGCCTGCGACTTGCCCCGGAATGACAACGGAATCAACGTAGTTCCTTTTATCCGAGAGGCCGTAGCCCCTCACCCGGACGCTGCGCGTCCGACCTCTCCCGCCGGGAGAGGTGTTTCGCGTTATGCAGACCGCGCGGTCAATCGTGGGCGCCCCTCTCGAGCCAACTCGGCTGTTGCCGAGTTGGCATTGCTGAGCGCAACGCGACCACAGCCGTGTTGCGTGGGCGAGGGACAGGGTGAGGGTAAAAACGAACCCGCCTTACCCCACCTTCACGTCGAGGCCGAGGTCCATGACGGGCGCCGAGTGGGTGAGCGCGCCGACGGAGATCATGTCGACGCCGGTTTCGGCGACGGCGGCGACCGTGTCGAGATTGATGCCGCCGGAAGCCTCGGTCAGCATGCGCCCGCCGACCATGTCGACGGCCTGACGCAAGAGTGACGGCGACATGTTATCGAGCAGGACGACGTCGGCGCCCTCGTCGAGCACCTCGACGAGCTGGGCGAGCGTATCGACCTCGATCTCGATCTTCACCATATGGCCCGCGTGGGCCTTGGCGGCGCGCAGCGCGGCGGCGATGGAGCCGGCGACCGCGATGTGGTTGTCCTTGATCAGCACCGCGTCATCAAGGCCGAAGCGGTGGTTCATGCCGCCACCGCAGCGCACGGCGTGCTTCTCGAACGCGCGCAGCAGCGGCGTCGTCTTGCGCGTGTCGACGATGCGCGCGCGGGTATGCGCCACGCGCTCCACATAGCGGGCCGTGAGCGAGGCGATGCCCGACATCCGGCCCATGAAGTTGAGCGCCACGCGTTCGGCGGACAGGATGGAACGCGCCGGCCCGGTTACCCGCGCCACCACGGTGCCGGCCTCGACACGTCCGCCATCGCGCACCTCGGCCGTGAACTCAACGCTGGCGTCGATCTGGCGGAAAGCTTCCTCCGCCACGTCGATGCCGGAGATCACACCGGTCGCCCGTGATGCGATCACGAGTGATGCCGGCGTTCCCGCCGGAATGCAGGCATTGGTGGTGATGTCGCCCGCCCGGCCAAGGTCTTCGGCCAGGGCGAGCGTCACCGCTTCGCGCACCGTCAGCGGATTGAGCACGAGATCCTGCATCGTCGTCATTCTCCTGCGGCGCGCTTGCGCGTGAGGCCGAGTTCGGTCGCGGTGACAGTCTCGAGAGCCGTCAGCGTCGTCATGGTGCGGCGGCCCCAGGCGTCGTCGATCCGTGGGAAGTCGGCGCGGAAATGTCCACCACGGCTTTCTTGCCGCAGGAGCGCGGGCGCGGCGACGAGGAAGGCGGCTGTCGCCATATGCGCGAGCATGATGCTCTCGGCACCGGCGTCGATGTCCATGATCGTGGCGATCGCGCGCTTCAGCCCGGCATCGTCCCTGACGACGCCGACATCGGCCTGCATGACGGCGCGCAGCCGGCTGATCGCCTCCCTGTCACGCGCGGTCGGCAGGCCGGCGCGCGGCTGCCGCAGCGGCACCACGGTCGTCGCGGGGCGCGCGTCGAGCCCTTTCAGATCGGCCGCCACGCGGGCGCCGAAAACAACCGCCTCGAGGAGCGAGTTCGAGGCGAGGCGGTTGGCGCCATGGACGCCCGTGGAGGCGACTTCCCCCGCAGCCCAAAGGCCGGGCAGCGACGTACGTCCCTGCGCGTCGGTGACGACGCCGCCCATATGGTAATGGGCGGCCGGCGCGATCGGAATGGGCTGGACCGCCGGGTCTATGCCGACGCCGGCGCAGGCCGCATAGGCGGTTGGGAAATGCTCGGCGAAATGACGGCCGAGCGCTTCGCGCGCGTCGATGAAAGCGCCGCGACCGGCGGCGATCTCCGCGAAGACGCCGCGCGCCACCACATCGCGCGGGGCAAGTTCGGCGTCCGCGTGCAGATGCAGCATGAACCGCTCGCCGGCGCTGTTGATCAACACCGCGCCATCGCCCCGGATGGCCTCGCTCGCGAGCGGTGCCGGATCGCGGCCGATGTCGATGCCGGTGGGATGGAACTGCACGAATTCCGTGTCGGCGATCACGGCGCCGGCGCGCGCGGCGATGGCGAGGCCGATGCCGTTCGATTCCGGCGGATTGGTCGTGACCCGATAGAGATGGCCGGCACCGCCCGTCGCGAGCACGGCGGCGCGCGCGGGAAAGAATGTAGCCTTATCCACCGCGCCGCCTTCGCCCCTGGCGAAGACCCCGCCGACGCGCCCATCGACAACCACCAGATCCTCAGCGATGAACCCCTCGAGGACCTTGATCGAAGGCGTGTTGCGGACGGCCGCGATAAGGGCCTGCATCACGGCATGGCCGGCGGTGTCGCCACCGACGCGCACGATGCGCCGGAAGGAATGCGCGGCCTCGCGGGATTGCAGCAGGCGGCCTTCCAGGTCGCGATCAAATGGCACGCCATAGTCGAGCAGTTCGAAGATGCGCTCGGGGGCTTCCTGCGCCAGCGACAGCGCGGCCGCTTCGTCAACGAGGCCGGCGCCGGCGACCATCGTGTCGGCCGCGTGGCTCTCGGGGCTGTCGCCTTCCGCCATCGCCGCAGCGATCCCCCCTTGCGCCCAGGCCGATGCCGCGCCTTCCCCGAGGGGGCGCGGCGAGAGCACGAGGCAGGGCAGGGGACTGAGCTTGAGGGCCGTGAAGAGGCCGGCGAGCCCGCCACCGATGATGACGATATCGGGCTGGGACATGATCTGCCTTTCAGTAGCGGGTCACCCCGCTTGTCCTCTCTCCCTTAAGGGAGAGGTCGGCCAATCGCCGCCTTGACGGCTGTTTCAGCACCAGAGCTGAGCCCACGAGGCGCCCGTTCTGTTGAGCGGGAACCGCCGGAACGCTTTTCACGTAAAGCGCGGGCCCTGATCCCTCCCCCCTGGGGGAGGGTGGATCCGAGCGAAGCTCGGAGCCGGGTGGGGCACAGCCGGCGGTGTGTTCCCCCTCCGTCGCAGCTTCGCTGCGCCACCTCCCCCTTCAGGGGAGGATCAGGGCGGCGCTCATCAGCTCTTGAGATTGACCATCCGCTCGACGGAGCGGCGCGCGCGGGCGGCGAGCTCGGGCTCGATCACCACTTCCTCGCGCATATGGATCAGGCTGTCGAGGATCTTCGGCAGGGTGATCCGTTTCATATGCGGGCAGAGATTGCACGGTCGGACGAATTCGACGCCGGGTGTCTCGGTCGCGACATTGTCGGCCATGGAGCACTCCGTGACCATGACGACGCGGCGCGGGCGGTGGGTCTTCACCCAGTCGATCATATGGGCGGTCGAGCCGGCGAAATCCGCTTCGGCGATCACGTCCGGCGGGCATTCCGGATGCGCGATGATGCTGACGGACGGGTCCGCGTCGCGGTAGGCGCGCAGTTCGGCGCCTGTGAAGCGCTCATGCACCTCGCAGGCTCCCTTCCAGGCGATGATCTCGACCTTGGTCTGGGACGCGACATATTTCGCGAGATATTGATCCGGCACGAAGAGCACGCGGTCCACGCCGAGGCTCTCCACGACCTGGACGGCGTTGGAGGACGTGCAGCAGATATCGACCTCCGCCTTCACCTCGGCCGAGGTATTGACATAGGCGACCACGGGCACGCCGGGATAACGCTCGCGCAGAAGACGGACGTCCGCGCCGGTGATGGACTCGGCCAGCGAGCAGCCTGCGGCGGCATCCGGGATGAGGACCGTCTTCTCGGGGCTGAGGAGCTTCGAGGTCTCGGCCATGAAGTGCACGCCGCCCTGGACGATCACATCCGCCTCGGCCTTGGCCGCGAGGCGGGCGAGTTGCAGGGAGTCGCCCACCACGTCCGCCACGCAGTTGTAGATCTCCGGCGTCTGGTAGTTATGCGCCAGGATGACCGCGTTGCGCTCTTTCTTGAGCTCGTTGATGGCTTTGACGTAAGGCGCGAAGAACGGCCATTCGACCGGCGGGATCACCGACTTGACGCGCTCGTAGAGATGAGCGGTCGCGGCCTCGACTTGAGGCGTGTAGGTCAGGTCCGGCACCGCGACGGGTGGGAAACGGCGCGCTGTGCGCTTCGTCTCGGAAGTCCCTTTGGCCGCAGAAGTGACCTTGGCCCCAGAGGTGACCTTGGCCCCAGAGGTGACCTTGGCCCCAGAGGTGACCTTGGACTCGGAGGAGACATTGATCCGAGTTGCAACATGGCCGGTCATTGGCGTTTCCTTTTGCTCAATTTGAGCATATATGCCGACTAAAAATGCGCGACAGCCCTCTCTGCCGCGTATTATGCTCATTACGAGCATAAGGATTGTAGCACTCACACTCGATATTTTCCAGAGGCAAACAACTCATTCTTATGCGACTGGCGCTCGGGTGCCATGCTGGCTGCGCAAGCTGCTGATGACACCGAGGCTATCAAGATGTTGGTCCTAACGCGTCTCCTTTGAAGGGGCAGTTTCGCTCCAAACCATGATTTTCGCGTCGTTTAGACCGTTTTTTCCGCGAACGGCGAACAGCCGGGCGAAGCCTTTATTGGTACTTCCAGGCCTTCCAGCTCGTTCT
The DNA here is from genome assembly GCF_018398335.1 of Chelatococcus sp. HY11. Lineage (NCBI taxonomy): Bacteria > Pseudomonadati > Pseudomonadota > Alphaproteobacteria > Hyphomicrobiales > Chelatococcaceae > Chelatococcus > Chelatococcus sp. HY11. Next base: position 2,065,643 of record NZ_JAHBRX010000001.1, on the reverse strand, counting down.
CGCATCGGTATCGATGATGTCTCACGCAATAATTATTCATTGTCGTGATGCGAAGGGCGACGGTAAGTTCTGTCCGCGCTTCGCAAACGGAGTTGCGCAATCCGGGGTTCTCCGGACCGGAAAGTCTGTCGCGTATCGTCCAACCGGCTCTGGAGCATGCTCTAGGCCATTAGAAGTGATCACGTTATCTGCGTTTGGGCGGGTTACCCCCAAAAACACCATGTCTAGCCAGCCCAGCCGGGTTTCGGGAAACGTTCCATGGCCACATCACCGTCGACTGCCGGGACCTCCGCGGCAAAAGGACCTGCCGCGCCTGAGATCATCATCCTGGCAGGGTGTCTGATCGCGCTCATTTCCTTCGGTCCCCGCGCCGCGAGCGGGTTGTTCCTGCTGCCGATGAGCGCGGACTACGGCTGGGGACGCGAGGTATTCAGCCTCGCGCTCGCCGTTCAGAACCTGCTCTGGGGCATTGGCTCGCCTTTCGCTGGCGCGATCGCGGATCGCTATGGCATCGTGCGGGTCTTCTTCGTGGGCACCATTCTCTACGTGCTCGGCCTTGCACTGATGACGCAGGCCTCGACGCCCGGGATGCTCAATCTCTCTGCCGGCGTCATGATCGGCTTTGCCCTGTCCGGCTGCTCCTTCAACCTCGTGCTCGGCGCCTTCGGCAAGCTGCTGCCGGACCGGTGGAAACCAATGGCGTTCGGCGCCGGCACGGCGGCCGGGTCGTTCGGGCAGTTCCTGTTTCCGCCGCTCGGACATTTCTTCATCGAGAGCTTCGGCTGGCAGATGACGCTGCTCATCTTCGCGGGCAGCCTCCTGCCGATCCTGCCGCTCTCCATGGCGCTCGCGACGCGCGGCACGGCCGCAGGCACCACCGCCACGGCTTCGGCCGCCAGCCAGTCTGTCCGCCAGGCGCTGACGGAAGCGTTTCGTCACCCGAGCTACGTCCTTCTGGTCATCGGCTTCTTCACCTGCGGCTTTCAGCTGGCCTTTATCACCGTGCATCTGCCAGCCTATCTCGAGGACATGGGGCTGCCGGGCTGGGTCGGGGGCTGGACGCTGGCCGCCATCGGTCTTGCCAATGTCGCCGGCTCGTTGCTGTCCGGCTACCTGACGAGTCGCATGCCGAAGCGTTGGATCCTGTCGCTGATCTACATCCTGCGCTCGGCCGTCACCGTCGCCTTCATCATGCTGCCGGCCTCGCCGGCCTCGGCCATCACCTTCGGCGTGCTCACCGGCATCCTGTGGCTGTCGACCATTCCGCCGACCTCGGCGCTCGTCCTGTTGATGTTCGGCGCGCGCTACATGGCGATGCTCTATGGCTTCGCCTTCTTTTCCCACCAGGTCGGCGGCTTCCTGGGCGTCTGGCTGGGCGGCGTGCTCTATGAAAGCTTCGGCTCCTACGCGATCGTCTGGTGGCTGTCGGTGGCTCTGGGGGTGGCTTCCGCCGTGATCAACCTCCCGATCAAGGAGCGCGCGGTGTCGCGGCCACAGCCGGCCTGATTGCACGACGTGCGACTGATATTGCGCCAATGCAATGTCAGTCTTGCAAGCTTCGCGCTTCGTCTTGCATCCGTACGAGGTATATCTTCCCTCATGAGGTCGCCGGCGATGTCTGTAGCGGCGGACCCTGGTGACAGACGATCACGGAGATCGAATGATGGCGAAGGTTCTTGTCCTGTACTACTCCTCCTACGGCCACATCGAGGCCATGGCCCAGGCGGTTGCCGAGGGCGCGCGGGAGGCGGGTGCTGAGGTTGTCGTGAAGCGTGTGCCGGAGACTGTGCCCGAAGAAACCGCGAAGGGCGCGGGTTTCAAGCTCGATCAGCAGGCCCCGGTCGCCACCGTCGCCGAGCTTCCTGAGTATGACGCCATCATTTTCGGCGCGCCGACCCGCTACGGCAGCTTTGCCTCACAGATGCGCGCCTTCATCGACCAGACCGGCGGGCTGTGGGCCACGGGTGCCCTGGTTGGCAAGGTGGGCTCTGCCTTCACCTCGTCGGCCACCCAGCATGGTGGCCAGGAATCCACCATCCTGACCTTCCTGCCGACGCTTCTCCATCATGGTTTTGTCGTCGTCGGGCTGCCCTATGCCTTCGCCGGCCAGATGGGCCTCGAAGAGATCAAGGGTGGCTCACCCTACGGCGCCTCGACCATCGCCGGCGCCGATGGGAGCCGCCAGCCCTCCGCCGTCGAGCTCGATGGCGCTCGCTTCCAGGGCAAGCATGTTGCGACGATCGCCGCGAAGCTCGCTGGCTAGAGCATGATCCGACCCGAGTGAAACGAGGGTCGATAAGATTATGCTTGAAAAAATGAGGTTAGAGCGCCGATGTGATGCAATCAGATCGAAACGCGCTCTAACCGCACGCTGGACCGTCTTTCGATCATGGCCGGGCTCGTCCCGGCCATTGTCTTTTTCGCGAGGTTCAGCGCGGAGCCGCGGCCCGCCGCAGCCGGTCGTTGATGGCCTCGCCCAGGTCATGATCGGGAACGGGGGTGACGGCGATGGCCGCCGGCCGTGTCGCATCGATCCGGCGCAGGTGGGAAAAAAGGTTGGCTGCGGCTTCGATCAGGTCGCCGGTCTCGCTGAGGTTCAGCACCATCGCCGCACGCTCAAGGCCGGCAGGCCGCTCGCGGCCGAAAAGAAGCACGGCCTCGCCGGGTACAATCGTTGTGGCGTTCATGCGCAGGCTCGCATGAGGGGCATAGTGCGAGGCGAGCTGCCCGGGGGAGTGCGGCGCTGTCGCATCAGCCTCGTCGGGCGTGTCCAGCGCCATGCCCAGCACCTCCTCGATCGCGCGGCGACTGGTGCCTCCAGGCCGCAGAAGGCGAGGTCTGTCTTCCAGACACGACACGACCGTCGACTCCAGACCGACAACCGTCGCGCCGCCATCGATCACGGCGGCGATGACCCCATCGAGATCGCCCAGCACGTGGGCGGCCGTCGTGGGGCTCACGCCGCCCGAGGGATTGGCGGAGGGCGCGGCGAGTGGACACCCGACAGTGCGCAGCAGATCGAGCGCGACGGGATGGGCGGGGATGCGGATGGCGATGCTGTCGAGCCCGGCGCTCGCGAGCTCCGATACCGGGCAGTCCGGCGCGCGGGGCACGACGAGGGTCAGCGGACCCGGCCAGAAGGCATCGGCGAGCCTGCAGGCGAGCGCGTTGAACTGGCCGAGCTTGCGGGCCGCCGTGAAGTCGGCGACATGGGAGATCAGCGGATTGAACTGGGGCCGGCCCTTGGCCGCATAGATCGCTGCGACGGCCGCGCCCTGGGTCGCATCGCCGCCAAGGCCATAGACAGTCTCCGTCGGGAAGGCGACAAGCCGCCCCGCCTTCAGAAGACTAGCCGCGCGGGCGATGCCCGCCGCGTCGACCGCCAGGCATTCCGTCGCCACAGGGGGAACGCTGGTCGCCATGGGCCGCTTCTCACTTCTGCAACTGCTGTCATGATATGAGGTGGGGCTTACGCGGCGTCCTGCGCTGCCGTCAAGCCATAGAGCATTTTCACGCGAAATGGACTCCGGCTCGCGTGAGGGAAATGCGATCAAGCAAGGAATTGGGGCATTTCGGCGAACGGCACACTCGTGGAAATGCTTGACGACTGAATGCCGGTGGGAGGGATCCAATGACTTATCGCGCGCCCTTGTCAGATATCATGGCCACCATGCGTCACGCCGCTGGCTGCGACGAGGCGATTCGGGAAGGCCTCTATGGCGATCTGTCGGTGGATCTCATCGCCGCCATTCTTGGGGAGGCGGGCACCTTCGCGGAAGAGGTGATTGCGCCGCTCAATCGCGCGGGTGACACCGACGGGGCCAGGCTGATCGACGGCCGGGTCGTGACCACGCCGGGGTGGCGCGACGCTTATCGCGTCTGGGCGGCCGGCGGCTGGAACGGTCTCGTGGCGTCGGAGGAGTGGGGAGGGCAGCGCCTGCCGATGCTGGTGCAGGTAGCGTGCCTCGAACTCTGGAACTCCGGCTCCATGGCTTTCGCGATCGGCCCAACCCTCACCGCGGCGGGCATAGAGGCGCTCGACATCCACGGCACGTCGGAATTGCGCAGGCTCTATCTGCCCCAACTCGTGTCGGGCGAGTGGATGGGCACCATGAACCTCACCGAACCTCAGGCCGGCACCGACCTCAGCGCGCTCAACACGCGGGCCGAGCGCGCGGCCGACGGCACCTACCGTGTCACGGGAACGAAGATTTTCATCACCTATGGCGAGCACGATCTCACCGACAATATCGTACATATGGTCCTCGCCCGGCTCCCCGATGCCCCGCCCGGCAATCGCGGGATCTCGCTGTTCCTGGTGCCGAAGTTCATTGTGAACCCGGATGGCAGCCTCGGCGCGCGCAATGACGTCGTCTGCCAATCCCTGGAGCACAAGCTCGGCATTCATGGGTCTCCCACTTGCGTTATGTCCTTTGGCGACAACGGCGGCGCCACGGCCTATCTGGTGGGAGAGGAGAACCGGGGCCTCGCCTGCATGTTCACGATGATGAACAATGCGCGTCTCGCCGTCGGCTTGCAGGGGGTCGGCGTGGCCGAACGGGCCTGTCAGCAGGCGTTGAGCTACGCGCGGGAGCGCCGCCAGGGGCGGCGTCCGGACACCCCGCCCGGCCAGTCCGCGCCGATCATCGCATTTCCGGACGTCCGCCGGATGCTGATGACCATGAAGGCGCTCACCCAGGCCGCGCGCGCCATCTGCTACCTCACAGCGAGCGCGCTCGATCGTGCCCGGCTCGCGCCCGACGCGACCGAGCGCCAGCGCGCCCATGAGACGGCCTCGCTGCTGACGCCGATCGCCAAGGCCTTTTCGACCGATATCGGCTTCGAGGTCGCGTCCCTCGGCGTACAGGTCCATGGCGGCATGGGCTACATCGAGGAGACCGGCGCCGCCCAGCATCTGCGCGATGCCCGTATCGCCATGATTTACGAGGGAACGAATGGCATCCAGGCTATCGACCTCGTCACCCGCAAGATCGGCCAGTCGGACGGGGCGGCCGTCCACGCCCAGATCGCAGCCATCCGCCGCACCGGCACACGCCTCCTCGCCGCCAATCGGCCGGGCCTTGGGGTGACGGCGGCGCGCTTGCGCGGCGCGGTCGAAAGTCTCGACCGTGCGACGAGCTACCTCCTGTCGGTCTTGCAGGGCGGCCGGACCGACGATGCGCTGGCAGGCGCGACGCCCTATCTTAGGTTGTTCGCGATCGTACAGGGGCTGGCCTCACTCGCGGACATCGCGCTTGCCGACGACCACGATGCGCCGGGGAGCGCCACCCATGAAGCGCTGGCGCGCTTCTTCGCGGACCATATCACCATCGGGGCGGATGGCCTGGCGGCCGAGGTCATGGGAGGCGCCGGCGTGCTCGGGGAGGGTGAGGCGGTGCTGTTCGCTTGAGGCGCCGGCTACCCCCACCTCTTACCCCTCCCCGCAAGGGGCAGGGGAGCGGTAATGTTGGAGATTCAAAGGTCAAGGGTTGCGTCGCAGCGGGACAATTGCAAAGGCGCGAGGTGCAACGATTCCCTCCTTCCCTTTGCGGCGCCTTGCGGGAGAGGTAAGGGTGGGGGAGTACCAGGCGCAGAGACTTGTCACATATCGCATATAGAGAGATGTGATAGACGATCAGGTGAGACCGGGCTTCTGCTGATTGAGCAAGGCGCCGGAGGTGGTTCATGTCTTCACGCCAGCCGATTGAAGCCAGGGAGAGACCATGCTCGTAGCCTATAGAGCGCCTCAGGATTTCACTCGTGATGTCGAGATGCGGCTGGAGCGCAGCGTCGTGCCGGCCGACGGCGTTATTCCGGAGAGCACGCTCTGGCTGGATCTGGTCAGCCCGACCGCGGTCGAGGACAAACTCGTGGAGCAGCATCTCGGCATCGAGATTCCGACCCGCGAGGACATGGACGACATCGAGCCTTCGGAACTGCTCTATCTGGAGCATGGCGCGCGCTACATGACGGCACGGCTGTTGTTCAATGTCGCGAACGAGCCGCAGATGGCGGGCGTCACCTTCATCGTCAAGGACAACGCGTTGGTGACGGTGCGCTATGACGAGCCCAAGGCCTTCGCCATGTTCGCCAATCGCGCATCGCGGCCGGGCGGGTGTGGCCCGACAGCCGATGCCATCGTCGTGGGCTTGCTGGAAACGGTCATCGATCGGGCCGCCGAGGTGCTGCAGGCAACGGCCGACCGCATCGATCGCGTCTCGCAGGACATCTTCGAGAAAGCGCCGGGCATGGTGCGCAAGCGCGGCGACTACTATGACACCCTGCAGGCTCTTGGTCGCTATGGCACGCTGATCTCGATGAGCCGGGAGAGCCTGGTGTCGATCGAGCGCGTGCTCCTCTTCCTCTCCGCGAGCTACCGGACAACCAAGGCGCCCAAGGAGCTCAGGGAGCAGGTGCGCACCACGCTGCGCGATCTCCAGTCCCTCGAGGAACACGCTACCTTCCAGTCCAACAAGATCCAGTTCCTGCTCGATGCTTCCCTCGGCCTCGTCAATCTCGAGCAGAACAACATCATCAAGCTGTTCTCGGTGGTGGCCGTCATCTTCATGCCGCCGACGCTGGTCGCCTCGATCTACGGCATGAATTTCCAGATCATGCCCGAGCTGCAATGGGAGTTCGGCTATCCCCTCGCCATCAGCTTCATGATCGCGGCAGCTGTCGCGCCTTATCTCTTCTTCCGCTGGAAGCGCTGGCTGTAGCGGTTGTCCTGAGGCGCGTCGGTACAGCGACTGACGTGATGACGCTTGAATCAGTATCTGCGCAAACCGACGTAAATCGTTGATTTTTATGGTTAACGAAAGGTTTCCACGGCCTCGTTCCGATTTCGGCGGATGAGGCGGTTTGTCTATCTATCAACGGGGCTGGCGGAAATTGCGCTGGTGGCGCAAGGGGATAGATCGCGGGCTTGAATCAGGATCATCGCCGCGTGCAGGCGTTTGCCCCTGACGCCTGTGATTCATTTTCTCCGCGGATCAGGTTAACGCCCTAGCGGGCTTTGCAGATTTTCGCCGATCGGCACAATTCGGGCCCTGAGCGTTCTCCGCTCGCGACTTTCTCCGTGCAGAGCCGCCGTGGCGGCACGTCGGGGGAGGGCTTGATCATGGAGCAGGCCGTCACGACTTCGCGCACCGGACGTTTCATTTCCTGGCAGATTCTCTCGACCTGACAGGAGATTTTACCAGGGGAGGCGCTAGGGGCGGGCTTCCCCTTGCCGCCTTGCGGCATTGGCGATTTGGAAGCCTCGCCCGTCTTGCCGCGCCTTGGCGTCTCGGCCTTCAGGGCCGCCTCTGTCTGAAATGACGGCGACGATACGGCTGTTGCCTTGCGCTGGCTTTGCGGGGCCGACAAGGCCGGAAAAACCGCGGCCACGAGGAAAGCAGCCGCCAGAACCGATCGCAAAATACGCATGTCACGCAACACCATGGATAGGGGGTGGCCACGTTGCAAGCCACACGGGCAGGAGTGCCCATCCTATCAATGGGGGTGACCGCGTCGCGGAAGCGGCTGCGTGATGTCACGCAGCCAGCGCCGCTAACGATCTCAGATTTAAACGATTACGCCTGGATTGAGGATCCCGGACGGGTCGAGCGCCGCCTTCAATGTGCGCATGAGTTCCATGGCGACCGGGTCCTTCACGGCGGGCAGCGCCGCGCGCTTGAGACGCCCGATGCCATGCTCGGCGGAAATCGATCCGCCATGGCGGATGACGATGGCGTGAACGACCTCGTTGAGGTCATGCCAGCGGTCGAGGAAGGCCTGCTTGTCCCAATCGACGGGCTGGCTGAAGTTGAAATGGATGTTGCCGTCGCCGATATGGCCGAAGGGAACGGGGCGGATGCCCGGGATCAGCTTCTCGGCGGCGGCGCTCGCCTCCTCGATCAGTATCGGGATTTCCGCGATCGGGACCGAGACGTCGTGCTTGATCGAGCCGCCCTCGCGACCCTGCACTTCCGACAGGTGTTCGCGCAAGCCCCAGAAGGCAAGGCGCTGGTCCAGCGAGGCCGCAAGCACGGCGTCCAGTACAAGGCCATCCTCGATAGCGCCGCCGAGGGAATGCTCAAGCTTGGCATCGAGATCGCCCTCGATCTGGGATGACAGCTCGATCAGCACATACCAGGGATGTGGCTCGGCGAAGGGGTCGCGCGCACCGGGCGCGTGCCGCACGACGAGTTCGATGCCGATGCGCGGCATGATCTCGAAGGTCGTCAGGCTGGAGCCGATCTCCGACTTGACCCGCGCCAGAAGCTGCACGGCGGCGTCCGGCGAGGGAATCGCGCAGAACACCGTGATGCGCTGGCGTGGTCGGGGGAACAGCTTGAGCACCGCCCCTGTCACGATGCCGAGGCTGCCTTCAGATCCGATGAAGAGATTCTTCAGGTCGTAGCCGGTGTTGTCCTTGCGCAGCTTGCCGAGGGTGTTGAGGATACGCCCGTCCGCGAGCACTACCTCCAGTCCCAGCACCAGATCGCGCGTGTTGCCATAGGCGAGAACGGCCGTGCCGCCGGCGTTGGAGGCGATATTGCCGCCGATCGTGCAGGAGCCCTCCGAGGCGAGCGACAGCGGAAACAGCCGGTCAGCAGCTTCAGCCGCCTCCTGCACCTTGAGCAACGTGACCCCGCCGTCCACCGTGATCGTATCGGTGACCGCATCGACCTCGCGGATACGATCGAGGCGCTGCAGTGACAGCACGATGGCGGGACGCTGGGCGTCCGGCGTCTGGCCACCGACAAGGCCGGTGTTGCCGCCTTGCGGTACGACAGCAAGGCCGAGGTCGTTGGCGAGCCGCATGACAGCGGCGACTTCCGTCGTCGAGGCCGGTTTGACGATCGCACGCGCCGTGCCGTGGAAGAGCCCCCGGGGTTCGTGAAGGAACGGGGCCATGTCCTCAGATGCCGTCAGCACATAGGGCGCGCCGACAATCGCCGTCAGAGCCTCGATCACAGTCGCATTGTCCATCGGCCGCTGCCTTTTACTCAACGTTTCAGAATTCCGACGATTTCCATATGCGAAGAATATCGGAACTGGTCCAGCGGTATCACGCGCTGGAGCGAGAAACCTGCCGCGATCAGAACAGACATATCCCGCGCGAAGGTCTGCGCGTCGCAGGAGACGGCGACCACGTGCTTCAATTTGCTGGCGGCGATTTCCCGGACCTGCGCTTCCGCACCGGCGCGCGGGGGATCAAAGACCACCGCGTCGAAGCGATTGAGCTCGAGCGGCAGGAGCGGGCGGCGGAACAGGTCCCTTTTTTCGGTGGTGATCGGGCGCAGGCCCTGCTTGCCACGAACCGCCTTGTCGAGAGCCTGGAGCGCGGGGGCGAAGGATTCGACCGCATGGACGGTGCTGCGCTCGGCCAAGCGTAGCGCAAAGGGGCCACAGCCCGCAAAAAGGTCGGCGACGCGCTTCCGGCCCTGGCAGGCTTCGCTGACGAGCCGGCCCAGCGTGTCCTCGCCCATCGCGGTCGCCTGAAGAAAGCCGCCGGGCGGTGGCAACACGAGCGCGCGTCCCATCATGATGCCTGGCGGCCGGCGTTCGACGATGAGTTCGCCATGGAGGGACAGGCGGGCGAGATCGAGATGGCTAGCCAGCGTGGTCAGGACCAGGCGCTCCTTGTCGCGTGCCGGCCCGAGCCCGCGCATGTCGACATCAAGCCCGCCGCTCGTTGCCGTGAGCTGGATGTCGAGAGGCTTGCGGACGCCGACGGCGTCCGCGAGCGCCCTGGCGACAGCCGGAGCGCGCGCCAGGCCCGGCGTGAGCACGGGACAATGGTCGATGGCCACGAGCGTATGGCTGCGTGCCGCCATGAAGCCCACGGCCGCCTTGCCGTCCACGAGGCGCGCATGGAAGGTGACGCGCCGCCGGCCTTCGCCGTGTGCGTCGAGGAGATCGTCAACCGATACCTCTATCCCGGCCCAGGCCAGCGCCGAGACGAGCAGTTCCCGCTTCCACCGGCGGTAGAGCGTCTCGTCCATATGCTGGGTCGCGCAGCCGCCACACTGGGTGAAATAGGAGCATTCCGGCGCGCGTCGCGCTGGCGACGCCTCGTCGATTGCGAGCAATTCGGTGCGCTCGCCGTCAAGCGCCACGGACACGGTCTCGCCCGGCAACGCGTAGGGCACATGCACCGGCGCGTTCTCATACAGGGCGACGCCGTCGCCGCGCCGCCCCAGGCGATCGATCGTGAGACTGGTCGTCATGGCTATCTCCGGCGCGCGCCGATGAGGAATTCACGGTTGCCGTCGCCGCCGGCGATCGGCGAGGGGATCAGCCCCAATACATCGAAGCCGAGCCCGCTGACAAAATCCGCGATCTCATCGCAGACGCGGGCGTGAATGGCGGGATCGCGCACGATGCCCTTCACCACATGCGCGCGCCCGGCCTCGAACTGGGGCTTCACCAGCGCCACAAGTGCCGCTTCGTCGGCGAGCAGGGGCATGACCGGCGGCAGCACCAGCCGGAGCGAGATGAAGCTGACATCCGCGACAACAAGGCCCACGGGCTCGGGCACCGCCTCACGCGTGAGTTTGCGCGCATCGGTCCCTTCCATCGAGACGACACGGGGATTGGACGCCACGCTCGGATGCAGTTGGCCATGCCCCACGTCGACGGCATAGACCTTCAAGGCGCCACGGCCGAGCAGCACCTCCGTGAAGCCTCCGGTCGAGGCGCCGACGTCGAGACAGATCCGCCCGGTCGGCGAGAGGGCGAAGGCCTCCAGCCCCGCTTCAAGCTTCACCCCGCCGCGCGACACATAGGGATGTGGCGCGCTCGCCGTGATGGCCGCATCCGGCGCGAGGCCGTCGGAGGGCTTGCGTACGGTGATGCCATTGGCGGTGACGAGGCCCGCGGCAATGGCGGCTTGCGCCCTCGCCCGCGTCTCGAAGAAGCCTCGTTCGACCAGGAGCTTGTCCGCTCTTGTCTTCTCACCCGCCATGACCGTCGCCCGCTCAGGCGCGTCCCGGCGCCATGCCGGCCGTCTGGCCGGTGGGGAAGGCGCGCATCATCCACAAGAGCAGGGCAAGGCCCGGCAGGGCGGCTGCCGTCGAGATCAGGAAATAGGTCGTCCAGTCCACCTGGTCCGCGAGCCAGCCGCCGCCGGAGGCGAAAATGGTTCGCGTGAAGGCCATGAAAGAACTGACGAGCGCGTATTGCGTCGCCGTATAGGCCACGTTGCAGAGCGAGGAGAGATAGGCGACGAAGGCCGCTGTTCCCATGCCGCCAGCCAGGTTCTCGACACTCATCGTCACGATGAACACCGAGAGATTGGCGCCGACCATGGCCTGCACGACGAAGACGAGATTGCTGGCCGCCTGCAGGATGCCACAGATGAGGAGCGCGCGCATGATGCCGAGCCGCGCGACGACGACACCGCCGATGAGGCCGCCGGCGATCGTCATGATCACGCCATAGGACTTCGAGACGAGCCCGATCTCCGCCTTGGTGAAGCCGATCGCGAGATAAAAGGGATTGGCCATCACGCCGATCAGCGCGTCGCCGTATTTGTAGAGCGCGATGAAGAGGAGGATCGCGACCCAATGCGGCCGCTGCGCGAAATCGGCGAGCGGCGCGACGACGGCGCTGCGAATCCACCCCAGCGGATCGGCGGACAGGGAGGTTTCCTCGACGTCCGGGCGCGCCGGCTCCCGGCTTAAGAGGACGGTGATCACGCCGATGCCCATTAACGCCGCCATCGCAGCATAGGCGGTGAACCAGCCGAAGAGCTCCGCCAGCACCAGCGCGCCGCCGCCGGACACGATCATCCCGAGGCGATAGCCGAGCACGATATTGCCCGCGCCGGCGCCGAGCTCCTTCTGCTTCAGGCTCTCGACCCGGTAGGCGTCGATGACGATGTCCTGCGTGGCGGAGGCGAAGGCGAGCGCCACGGCCCAGCCTGCGGTCGCCAGGAGGTTATGCGCGGGATCGCTTGAGCCGAGCCCGATCATACAAAGCGCCGTCAGCGCCTGCGCGACAATCATCCAGGCGCGGCGCTGGCCGAGCAGGCCGGTGAGCACAGGGATAGGCAGACGGTCCACCAGTGGCGACCACAGCCATTTGAAGCCGTAAGCCGTGGAGGCCCAGGAGAACAGGCCGATCATCGTCATCGACACGCCGGCCTCCGCCAGCCACGCCGACAGGGTGCCGTAGACGAGCGACAAGGGCAGGCCCGAGGAAAAGCCCAGGAACAGGATGGCGATGATGCGCGGGTCCGAATAGACCGCGAGGGAGCGGAGCCACGCGTTCATGGTGTCTCGTTCATGATGGGCCATCCGGCCGTTGCGGTGCGGTTCAGGACCGTTCGTTCGATCCGGGCACTATCCGCTAATATGCTTATCAGTCCGTAAGCGCGCTGCGCACGTCGGTCTTTGCGAAATCATTGCCCTTATAGAGCAAGGGGGCATCGAGGGATATGGCGAGGGCGTAGGATGCGCAGTCTCCGAGATTGAGCTTAGCTGGATGGCTCCCTTGCCATACGTCTGGTAGGCTTTGAAGGCAGCTTCCGATTGAAGCTTATCAAACGGGTGGAGCGTCGCGCTCAACTAGTCGAAGAGTGTGTCGAGATCTTCCACAAGCGATGGATCACGCGAACGCCACAACTCTGTGCGTGCTTCGAACCACGTGAAAGCCGACAGGCCGACAGCAGATGTCATCAATATCCGCATATAGTCCAACGCGCCGTCCTCATTCAGCAGGATGGCGATCAGCGCTGAAGAATCGACGACGATCATGGTATCGGGCGACCTTGGCTACTCATCCCATAGGGCGTCGAAATCGTCTTTGGTGATGACGAGTTTCTGACCACCAAGCTTCTTCCGCACGCGCTCCTGAATGTCGCGGATCGCCTGCATCTTGCGCTCAATCTCGGCCTCACGCGCGGAACGCGCCTCCTCCTGCAACAAGAGAAGGCCCTTGCGCACGGCTTCCGTAATCGTATCGCCGGTCAGGGCCGCAACATCGCGGGCAAGCCGCTCGGTCTCAGCGGATTTGATGTTGAGGGCCATGGCTTTCTTCCTCGTGCCGGAGAGGAAGAATGGAGCGTGAGGCAAGACATTGCAAGTTGGGAGGAGTGGCTGCGGACGTGGGCGATGCCGCGTGGCCATCCCTGTATCCTCACGCGCTGCGCGCCACCTCGGCCTGCCCGAGCGCCGCGAACACCTGCGCAACGATACCCGCCGCATCGAGGCCCGCATCCGCGTACATCGCCTCCGGCCTGCCGTGGTCGATATAGGCGTCGGGCAGCGTGAGGGTGCGCACCTTCAGGCCACGGTCGAGCGCGCCTTCGGCGGCGAGGCTCTGCAGCACGAAGGCGCCGAAGCCGCCGACGGAGCCTTCCTCGATGGTGACGAGGCATTCATGCGCGTGGGCGAGCCGGCGGATCAGGTCGAGATCCAGCGGCTTGGCGAAACGCGCGTCGGCGACGGTCGTGGAGATGCCGCGCGCCTCGAGAATCTCGGCCGCCTTCAGGGAATCGGCGAGCCGCGTGCCGAGCGACAACAGCGCGACGCGCGTACCTTCGCGCAGGACGCGTCCTTTTCCGATGAGGAGCGGCACGCCCTTCTCCGGCATGTCGACGCCCACGCCATCGCCGCGCGGGTAGCGGAAGGCGATCGGCCCCTCGTCGTAGGCGGCGGCGGTTGCGACCATATGGACGAGTTCCGCCTCGTCGGCGGCGGCCATCACCACCATGTCGGGCAGGCAGCCGAGGAAGGCGATGTCGAACGAGCCGGCATGAGTCGCGCCGTCGGCGCCCACGAGGCCGGCGCGATCGATGGCGAAGCGCACCGGCAGCTTCTGGATGGAGACGTCGTGGACCACCTGGTCATAGGCGCGCTGCAGGAAGGTGGAATATATGGCGCAAAAGGGCTTGTAGCCTTCCGTCGCGAGGCCGGCCGCGAAAGTGACCGCATGCTGCTCGGCGATGCCGACGTCGAAGGTGCGCGTCGGGAAGGCCTGGCCGAACAGATCGAGCCCCGTGCCCGACGGCATCGCGGCGGTGACGGCGACGATCTTCTCATCCGCGCGGGCGGCCGCGATCAAGCTCTCCGCGAAGACCTTGGTATAGGCGGGCGCGTTGCTCTTGGGCTTGGCCTGGACGCCGGTGACGACATCGAAGGTCCCGACTCCATGGTATTTGTCGGCCGAGGCCTCGGCCGGCGCGTAGCCCTTGCCCTTCTGGGTAACCACGTGGACGAGGATCGGCCCGGAGGTCGCGTCGCGCGCGTTGCGCAGCACCGGCAGGAGATGGTCGAGGTTGTGGCCGTCGATCGGGCCGACATAATAGAAGCCGAGCTCTTCGAAAAGCGTGCCGCCGGTCCAGAACCCACGCGCGAACTCCTCGGCGCGCTGTGCCTTTTCATAGAGGAACTTCGGCAGGTGACGGGCGAGCTGTTTGCCGACCTCGCGGATGGAGCGGTAGGTACCACCGGAGACGAGGCGCGCGAGATAGGCCGACATGGCGCCGGCCGGCGGCGCGATCGACATGTCGTTGTCGTTGAGGATGACGATGAGCCGCGCGTTCATGGCGCCGGCATTGTTCATCGCCTCATAGGCCATGCCCGCCGACATGGCCCCGTCGCCGATGACGGCGACCACGTTGCGCGGCTTTTCACCCGCGACCTTGCCGCCCGCATCGTCAAGCGTCTGCGCGACGGCCATGCCGAGGCCGGCGGAAATCGAGGTCGAGGAATGGGCGGCGCCGAAGGGGTCGTACTCGCTCTCGGAGCGGCGGGTGAAGCCGGAAAGCCCGCCGGGCTTGCGCAAGGTTCGGATGCGATCGCGCCGTCCGGTCAGGATCTTGTGCGGATAGGCCTGATGGCCGACGTCCCAGATGATCCGGTCTCGCGGCGTGTCGAACACGTGATGGAGCGCGACAGTCAATTCGACGACGCCGAGGCCCGCGCCGAGATGGCCGCCGGTGATCGAGACGGCGCTGATCGTCTCCTGCCGCAACTCGTCGGCGACCTGTCGCAGGGCCGAGTCAGGCAAGCGCCTGAGGTCCTCGGGCAGGGCGATCGTGTCCAGAAGTGGGGTGGCTGCCGGCACGGCGATGGTCCTCACGCAAAAAACGATCGGCCCGCCTGGCTGGAAGGGAGGGCGATCCGGTCGGACGACTGGTTATGTCTCGACGTCGAGCGGTTCCGTACCCGTCGCGCGCCCGTCGGACGACAGGGTAATCTTCTCGATGCGCTGCTCGGCCCGTCGGAGCAGGGCCTCGCAATGCGCCTTCAGAGCCTCGCCACGCTCATAGATGGTGAGCGATTCCTCAAGCGCCACATCGCCTCGCTCGAGGCGCGCGACGATCTGCTCCAGCTCGGCCAGCGCCCGCTCGAAAGGAAGGGCGGCAAGGTCGGCCTGGTTGGCAGCGCGAGGGGATGGATCCTTGGAAACGTCTTTGGTCATGGTGCGCGTTATCGCCCGTTTAGGCCCCAAGTTGCAAGCTTGGAGCCGTTCCACCTTGTCGCTGGTCCACGCGGCATTATTGCGGCGGCGCGGGCGGCTGCGTGCCTGGCTGTGGCATGGGATTATGAGGGCGTGCCCTCAGGAGAAGCTTCTGGTAGGCTAGGCCGATGCCGACCAGGACGAGGCCGAGCCCGATGAAGGAAAGTGCCCTGAGCGCGCCCTCCAAATTCGCCATGTCGACCAGGAAGACCTTGAGCACGGCGGTCAGTATATAGGCGCCGGAGAGAAGCCGGGCGAGCCGAAGCCGCCAGATAAGCCCGATGGCGAGTAGCAGGACCCCCATGGCGAGCAGCGCCAGGGAATAAACCCAGAGCTCGGTTTCGCTGGTCATGCGCCACAGGCTGACCACCGGTCCCTGGAACAGCCGCCGGATCTCAAGCAGCATATAGAGGAGATGCAGGAAGAGGCCGAGCCCGGCAGCGGTGTAGACATACCACGTCGGTCTGCTCGGCCGCGCATACCAGGCCACCGCGAAGGCGGCGATCGCCGGGATGAGATAGCCCAGCAGAAGCCCGTTGAAGATCGCCCCGCCCGGAATGGGATCGCCCGAGAAGGCCGGGTTATCGATGACGGCCAGCAGGCCGAAGGACACGGCCAGCGAGAAAACGCCGAAAGCCAGCGAAGCGATGCGATAGACCGGGTCCCTCCGGCGCGCGTCGAAGCGCACCATTACCAGCGAGAACAGCAGGCTCGATGTCACCATCAAACCCGCCTCGATCAGGCTGGAGGATTCCCGCAGGATGTCGCCGCCATTGAGCGCATGGCGGATCTGGAAGAAGACGAGCAGCGCCGCGAAGACGATCGAGAGGCTTTCGCAGAGCTGCGTGATGGCGTCCCGGCGATGCCGGGCCAGCACGACCGCGGCGAGGCCAAAGCTGACCGCCGGCACACCATAGCCCCAGAGCAGCCAGTTCAGGATCGGCGTGGTGCCCAGATCGCTGCCTGCGATGGCCGGGTCCCAGATGACGCGGCCGAGGACAAGGGCGCCGATCGCGCCGACGACGTAGCGCAGGGCCGGGATGCGGCAAAGCCAGCCGATCCAGGCGGTGCCGATCGCCGCGAGCGCGAAGGCGACCGTCAGCATGCCCTTGTCGAGCGCGAAGGTGAGGCCGAGCGCCAGCGCCGCGACGGCCGCGGAGGCAAAGGCGCCGGTGCCGAGCGCCAGGACCGGCGCTTCCGTTTCCCGTGAGCGCGTCAGGCGCGCGGCATAGGTCGCGGCAAGGCCAAGGGCGGCCGCGACGAAGGCGAAGGGGATGCTCTTGTCGAAACCGGCGACACGCCAATAGGCGATGACGAGAAGGGCAAGCGGCCCGACCGTCGCCGCGCCCGCGTAGCAGGCGATCGTCACGACGGGCAGGCGTGCGCCGACGAGGATACGCCAGAGGCTCGCCAGCGCCACGGCCGCGCCGCTGGCTATCGCGAAGGTGAGATAGAGGTTGAGCGCCTCGGGCATGGGCACGCTGCCCGCGCCGCCGGGCAGCACGTTCTGCGGTTCGGCGAGGGCTTCCCTGGCAACGGGCCAGAGGAAGAGCCCGGCGCCGGCTATGGCGGCGGCGAGCGCGGCCGCGCCGGCTGCCGGCGCGATGCGGACCGCGGTCATCATGTAGAGGGCGACCATGATCCCGCCGAAGAGCGCGCGGGTGCCGCCGTCGAGCGATACCGTCATGGCGAGCCCCGCCAGGGCCGCGAAGACGACCAGCACCAAGAGGCCGAGCCTGTCCGGGTAGGCTCTCTCGTCGTCCACGCCGCGGTTCGGGTCCACGACAAGAAGCGCGACGGCGAGCAGGGCCTGGAGGACGATATGCGTCAGCAGGGCCGGTGCATGACCCGTCGTGAAGGCGAGCACGAGGAAGGCGCCCCAGAGCGAGGCGCCTATCGCGGCCGAGACCGCGAGCCATTTCCACAGGCGCAAGCGTGCGAGGGCATAGGAGGCCGCTACGGGGAAGAGGAGATAGATGACAAGCGCCCAGGGCTCGGGCTCCTCCGTGGAGACGAGAAGCGGTGAGACGAGGGCGGCGAGAAGCCCGAGAGCCGCCAGCGCCGGACCATGCAGCACCGAAGCCGTCAACGTCGCCAGGGAGACGAGGCCGAGCAGCACGAAGGCTGTCGCGGGGCTGATGAAGTCGTAGAGCGCGTAGGACGCATAGACCGTCGCGAAGGCCGAGGCGGTTCCCGCCGCCGTCAGCACACTTGGCACATGCGCCGAGGGGATGCCCGCAAACGCTTCCGCGCGCTCGCGCCGGCGAAACCATTCGCCGGCGGCGATCAGCGCGAGCGCGAGAAGGGCGGCGCCCATGACGCGCACGCCAGGGCCGAAATAGCCCTGTTCGACGGAAAAGCGCACCAGCAGGAAACCACCGAGCGCCAGCGCGATGCCGCCGACCCACACGGCCCAGCGCGAGCCAAGCCGTTCTTCTAGGCCAGGCCGCTCCTCCAGACCGGGCCGCGGTTCCGCAGGTGCTGCAGCCTGTTCGTCGGGGGTGTCCTCGCGGGCGGCTTGCGACCATTCGGGAGCATCGGATTCAGGCGCGGGCTCCGGCGGGACGGCGTCCGCCTTTGCCTCCGGCGCCTCTGCCGTTTCCTCTGCGGGCGGCTCCAACTCTTCCTGCGTCGGGGAGGGCACGATTGGTGCTTGCGCGGGGCGTTCGCCGAGAGCGAGAGACCGCTCCAGCCCCTCGACCTTCTCCTCGAGGAGACGCGTGCGCTGCCTGAGGCCTAACGCCATGATGAAACTGGCGATCGTCATGATCGGCAGGGCCAATATCAGGAGCCCGAGCAGTACCCATTCCATGGCTTCGTTCTACCTCAAACCCGCGAAATTCATGGTGCCGCCGTGCACCGCGTCAGCCCCGCCCGCCCAGGCGCAGGCCAAGCGAAGGCCTTTCCTGCAGCACCTCGCGGCGGAAGCGAAACACGGCGGCCGGACGCCCCGCCGTCGGCGCCATGTCGCCCGTCGGCTCGACGAGCGCGGTGCCTTCTACGAAGCGCCGGAAATTCTGCTTGTGAAGGTGCCGGCCGGCGATGGCCTCGACGGTGCGCTGCAGGGCGGTCAGCGTGAAAGTGGGTGGCATCAGCTCGAAGATGAGCGGTCGATACTTGAGCTTGGCGCGCAGACGGCTGATCGCGGTCGCCAGAATGCGGCGGTGGTCGTAGCGCATCATCTCGCCCGCCGGAGGCAAGCTAGCGCGCGCCTCGGCGCTCCGCCGCCCGTCGCGTAGCGCTTCCCCGACAAGGCCGGCTTCATAGAGCAGTTCATAGCGGTCGAGCGCCTTTTCCTCGTCCCAGGGGATGCTTGCCGTGCCGAAGCTGAGCTTCAGCCGCTCGCGGCGGGACAGGCCGCGCCGCTCGATCTCCTCCCGGTCGGCGATGGCGTCGGCGGCCCACTCATCGAGCGCCGGGAGGATCGCGGCGAGGCATTCGGGCTTGCCGCTGCGCCAGTCTTCCCAGGGGAAAAAATGATACCAGGGCAGGAGGCGTGCGGTCGTCGGCACCTCGCTGGCCTCCGCGCCGAGGCGGGTCAACGCGAGATAGCCCACCGACACCTCGTGCGGCTCGCCATCGCCGCGCCGGGCGTGCCGGCCACGATCACCGAAGGTATAGAGCTGCTCGACATAGCCCAGGCTGAAGCCGGTTTGCTCCTTCACCCAGGCCCTGAGGCCGATCTCGAAGGTGCGATGGGCGAGCGGATCGAAGACACCGAACGGCAGGCCCGGCGTCGCATCGCCGCCACGTGCGACGAGGATTTGCGGCACATCTCCCTTGACCACGACGATCGCGGCCGCGAGGCCGATCTCGATGGCTGTGGACAACGGGGTGGAGGGCTCCATACCTCGCTTCGCGCTCAGGCGTTATGCAACGGAAGGACGAAGGGCTCGCCCTCGAACGCCTCGCAGCCGCGGCCGATGGCATTGGTGGCGGCGACCAGTCGTCCCTCATAGCCGAGGCGCGCATCGGCAACCTCGATGAAACGGATATTCGGCGTCGCGGACGGGGAGGCCAGACGCAAGGCCTTGGCCGCCTCTTCTGCGTCCTGATTGGCGTTCAGGGCACAGAACGACACGAGAGCCGCGGCCGTGGAACGGCTGATGCCCGCGAAGCAGTGAATGACGAGCGGGTGCTCGCGCGGCCAATCGTGGACGAAGGCGAGCAAGGCGTCCACATGTTCGACGTCGGGCAGCACATGGCCATCGAGAGGCGCGACGATGTCGCTCATACGGATGCTGAGATGATGGCCGGCCGCGATGGCGTCTGGGGTAGCCGTGGTGGTATCGCCGCTCGTCAGCGAAATGAGATGACTGGCTGAGGAGGCCGCCACAGTCTCCGAGAGGCGGGACAAGGGGCAGACATGGATGGCAGGCATGGGTCGATCCAAACTGGTCACATTCAAAGCGGTCAAGGTGCGACCATAAGGCGATTCGTGTGTACGGTCAGATCTCTAGAAGGGATTGGTTTAGCAACATGGGATTAAGGGGCCATGCACGCATCTATAAAGCCGCGTTTCCGTTTCAATCAGAAGTCGCGACGGGGCCGCTGTTAAGCGTTAGGCCGGTTGTTGCGCTCACGCTCTGGAAGCGTGCCAGAAAGCGCGCTTTCGCCTCATCCGCGCTCCACGGGGCGAGATAGGACAGGGCGGACTGCGGAAGGGCGGCCGGCCGGCCGAAGAATTTCACGGCCTCGGCGCGGTCGAAGCCGGCAAGCCGTGTCGCTTCCAGATAGGCCGCCTGCTGGTCGGCCCGTTTGGTGAGATCGCGCACGTCGGACCTGAGCGTCGCCGGCAGGCCGAAGCGCAGATGGATGGCGGCCATGAGTCGGGCCTCCACCTCGCGATAGGTGCCGCCCATGACTGTCTTGAAGGGCGAGATCATGTCCCCGATGACATATTCTGCGGCGTCGTGCAGCAGCACGCCAAGCTGCCAATGCGCAGCAGAGGCGGTCTTGGACGAAACCATGTGGCAGGCGATGGCTTCGACCAGAAGGGAATGCTGGGCGACGGAATAGATCTGCGGCCCGCTGGTCTGGCCGTTCCAGCGGGCAACCCGCGCGAGCCCGTGCGCGATGTCCTCGATCTCGATATCGAGCGGCGATGGGTCGAGCAGATCGAGCCGCCGGCCGGACAGCATGCGCTGCCAGGCGCGCGCCGCCTTGCTTCCCGACCGCGTCCCCGACGATCCGCCCTGTGTTGTCACGAACGGAAGCCCTCGGGCATATGGTCGGCGAGCTCCGCGCATTCGGCGTGGCGATAGCAGCCCACCAGATGGTCGTTGACCATGCCGACCGCCTGCATGAAGGCGTAGGTGATGGTGGGGCCGCAGAAGGTGAAGCCCGCCGCCTTCAGGGCTTTCGACATCCGGCGCGAGGTCTCCGTCTCCGCCTGCACCTCGGCGCGCGAGCGGAGATTGCTCTGCTGCGGCCGCCCCCCGGCGATATCCCAGAGAAACCGTGAAAAACCACCGTTTTCCATGATGTCGAGCCAGGCGCGCGCGCTCTTCACGGTGCCCTCAATCTTGGCCCGGTTGCGGATGATGCGGGTGTCCTCCATCAACGCCGCGCGCTTGGCCTCGTCGAAGCGAACGATCACCTCCGGGTCAAAGCCCGCGAAGGCCTCGCGGAAGCCCTCGCGGCGCCTGAGAATGGTGATCCAGGACAGTCCGGCCTGAAAGCCGTCGAGAATAAGCTTCTCGAACAGGGCCCGGTCGTCGAACTCCGGCACCCCCCATTCGGTGTCGTGGTAGGTGACGTAGAGCGGGTCGAAACCCGGCCACCAGCAGCGCCGCTTGCCGTCGGGATGATCGACGAGCCCATTGGGGGCGGCATTGTCCGTGGTGTCATTCATGGCGCCGGCCCATCGTTTGCGGCGGTTGTGGGGAAGGCGATGCTGGCATAGCCGGGCAAGGCGACCGTCAGCGGCCGTCCGTCGGCTAAAAGCGGCAGGCCTGCGGCCTGCGCGTCGACCACCCGGTCGAGCCGCAGCATGGCGAGCCCGACGGAGCCCGCATGAGAACCGAGATGGCCGACCAGCTTGCCGCCAGCCTCCACCGGCGTTTGTCCGACGGGCGCGTCGCCATCCGCAAAGGTGACGATCACGATGCGCGTGCGCGCGGTGCCGCGGTGGTGCATGCGTGAAACGACCTCCTGGCCGATGTAGCAGCCCTTGTCGAAGACAACACCGCCCATCTGATCCATCATCGTCTCGTGCGGGAAGGCATCGCCGAAGGCGAAATCCTGTCCGCCTTCCGGGACGCCCGTGGCGATGCGATGGGCATGATAGGCGCTCGCATCCAGGAGGCTCGCGTTGGCATAGGCTGCCCGCTCGCCGATGAAACGGCGGCCGAGACCTGGGGCGCGGGTGTCGTCATAGGTCAGCAGGGTGCCGATCGGCGCCTCCGCGCCGTCCCATCCGGCCGCGATCGCGAGCGTCGCCGACAGATCCTCGAGGAGAACCTTGCTGCGCAGCTTGTAAAGCGTGAGGCGCTTGAGAAAATCAGGGATCGAGGCTTGTGTCGTATCGACGAAGAACCCGCCCTCGGGGGCTGGCGTGAACAAGCCGTCGAACAAGATCTTGCCCTGGGGCGACAACAGGGCACCGAGACGGCCCACGTTCGGCTCAAGATCGTCCAGGCGACAGGTTAGAATGTTCTGCAGGAAATCGAGGGCATCGGCGCCGGAGATGCGGATGACTCCGCGATCCGCCAGGAAAGCTGACGGCATGATGAACTCCTTCCACGACTGGGCCTGACCGACGAGCACCATGCGACGAAGCGGCATGGTCGCTGACACATAGGTCTAGCGATCGGTAACCTCAAGCTTCGGGAAGAAAGCGTCGGATATGACCCTGACGGCTTCTAATGCCTCAAGCCGCTCGTAAACCCGCCGCCACGGATGCGGGTCGGCAGATTTTCCGCGAATCGGGCGACGGCTTCCTCGCCATAGGTCGTGACGAGTTCGTGGAAGGCGGTGAACAAGGCGGCGTGAGCCACGCAGTCGCCATCGAGGCCGTCGAGCTGTGCCTCCGCGAAGGCCTCGCTGAGATAAGCCAGGGCAGCCCGCTTTTCCTCGCTCGTGTCAATCATATCGAGATGGGGCTGAGAATCGTCCATGCGTGAAACCGATGGTCCTGAAGAGGGAAAAAACGCAACGGATTCGAGCTTACGCAGGAAGCATGACCGGCGCCAGCCAGTTGTTGCGAGGCGGTTAACGACACACAGGAAATCGGCCGGCGCGCCGCAAACATGTTTACCCTGATGCATAAAAACGACAGTCACGCGGCTTGGCGCCTGGAAATGACCTTATTCAACCACCAAAGCGCGAGCTTATGGTGGCTGCGAGCCGCGCGCCCTCATCGAGGAAACGCGTGATGGCCGCTTCCGCCGATGCGTTGCAGCGCCTGTAGGTGAGGGCGTAGCCGTTGAAACCGCGATTATACGCTCCCGCCAGACGCTCGCGTTCCGCGGCGGTACTCGCCTCGGCGTCGATCAGCGCGCGCATTTTCTCATACCATTGTGGAGCATCGTTCGCGCCACACAAATTGCGGAGGAAGGAGAGGGCGCCCAGCACCTCGGCGAGCCGCAGCATCTGGCCCTCATAGAGTGGCCGCTCCTCGGGCGCGGACGCCGGGGCATCCGCCGGCGGCGATGCCGCGCCGTTCTTGCCGTTACCCTGCTCCTGCGCGCTTTTATCCCGCGCGGCTGGAGCCGTGTTGGCCGCGAGAGCCGGTTCCGACCTCGCCGTGCCGAAGGAGGGGCCATCGCCGCGGCCGAGCGCCAAAGCGGCAGGCGTCGGCAGCGCGATAAGGAAGGCGACCGCGACAGCCGCCGGGACGGGATAGCCGCTCCATTTGCGATGGGGCCGGGGGCTCAGCGGCCGCAAGGGGGTCGCGTGACGTTCGTGCACTCGATCTGGCCTCGAACTTGGCGTTTCAAAAACCTGGCGTTTCAAATGGACCCATCATGGCGCCCGGCTATCGGCGCGCCACGTTCAACAATGAGAGCGGCGCGGGCCACGATATCACGCAACCCCGGTGTGACCGCCCGCTCCCCGAGATCATACGGGTCAACCCAGTCCACCGCAGCGACTTCCGCGATCGCGGCTCCTTCACCGCTTTGCCAGCTTGCCGCAAAGGCTGCCACGACGAAATGGCGCTTTACGCCCGTGCTGTCGCGCTCAATGACCTCCGCATGACCGGCGAAGCCGAGAATTGTCGCCCTGACGCCCACTTCCTCCACGAGCTCCCGCAGCGCGGCGGCTTCCAGGGTTTCCCCAAGTTCCACGTGGCCGCCCGGGAGGCTCCAGACGTCCGCCATGGGTGGATATCGCCTCGCAGCGAGCAAGACCTTGCCGTCGCGAAACACCGCAACGCTTGCCGCGAGCCGGGGCGCTGCCGGATAGAGCCGGCCGTTCTCCCGGCCCGAGGCCGGGTCTCCGGCGGAGGCGGTCATTGCGCGATCCCTTCCATCGGCCGGCCGGCCTCAGACGTGCTGGCCGCCGTTGATGTGCAATTCAGCGCCGGCCACGTAGGACGACGCGTCCGTGCACAGGAAATAGATGGCTTTCGCGACTTCGTCCGGCGTGCCGAGCCGGCGCATGGGGATCTGGCCGATGAGCTTCTCGGTGCCTGGCGAGAGGATCGACGTGTCGATCTCGCCCGGTGAGATCGCGTTGACGCGAATGCCCAAGGGGCCGAAGTCCGCCGCCATTTCCCGCGTCAGGGCGGCGAGCGCCGCCTTTGATGTCGCGTAGGCCGAACCGGCGAAAGGATGGACACGGCTGCCCGCAATGGACGTGACGTTGACCACCGAGCCGCGGGCGTTCGCCAGTTCATCAGCGAGCCCGCGCGCCAGCATGATAGGGGCGAAGAAATTCACGCGGAAAACGCGCTGCCAATCCTCGATCGAGGTTTCGAGGGCGCCGAGCCGGCTGCCTCCGTCGCCCTTGGGCGAAATGGCGGCGTTGTTGACGAGCGCGTGCAGCACGCCGCCCTCGGCTTCGAGCCGATGCCGGATCTCGGCGATCGCGGCCGCGGTATTGTCAGTGTCGGCGAGGTCGACCTGGATGTGATCCTCTGGCCCCATTTCCCAGGGGCATTGCTCCGGAAACCCGTGGCGCGAGCAGGTGATGACGCGCCAACCTGCGGCCGAGAAACGCTTGACCGTCGCGTGGCCGATGCCGCGGCTGGCTCCCGTCAGCAGCATGATGCGCCGTGCTTGGTTGGACATCTGGGCCATCGCTCTCTGCTCGCCTGTCGACCGTACCGGCCGCGGCTGGTTGCTGCCGCGTAGAATGCGCGAATTCGACCCCGGAGGCCACCGTCAGGCCGTGAGGCCTTCCGTCTCAGGATGCGCATCCGCGCTGCCGAAAGGTGTATTCTTTTGACTGATCTCAGGGGTAGAGCCGGTCCTTGCTCCACGGCGCATCCTTCGCGCTGCGGGAAAAGCGGATGCGGTCATGCAGCCGGAACGGGCGATCGTGCCAGAACTCGATGGCCGATGGCACGAGCCGGAAACCGTGCCAGTGCGGCGGCCGAGGCACCGCGCCGAGGCCGAACTTAGCCGTGAAGCTCGCAACCGCCTTTTCAAGGGCGAAGCGGCTCTCGAGGGGCTGTGACTGCTTCGAGGCCCAGGCGCCGATCTGGCTGCCGCGGGGCCTGGACGCGAAATATTCATCCGATTCTGCGTCCGGGACGGCCTCGACCGGGCCGCGCACGCGGACTTGGCGGCGCAGGCTCTTCCAGTGGAACAGCAGCGCGGCGCGCGGATTGTCCGTGAGTTCCCGCCCCTTGGCGCTGTCCTCGTTGGTGTAGAAGACGAACCCCTGTTCGTCATGCCCCTTCAGAAGGACCATCCTGAGGTCTGGCAAACCGTCACTGTCAACCGTCGCGAGGGCCATCGCGTTTGGATCATTCGGCTCGCTCGCCTCTGCGTCCCTCAGCCAGGATGAAAAGAGCTGGAAAGGGTCGTTGTCGCCCGAAAAGTCACGGCTAATTAACGGTTCCAAAGCCTAAATTCCTTTGGATGTAGAGTGCGTGGAAGGGCGCGTTATGCGCAGTCTGTCAGTGCTGGATTATAAGGGAAATAGCAAGCGTGGCGAGGCAAGGCAGACAATAAGGCGGCCTGTTCTGGCGTTCAGCGCTATCGCTATTTCACTTATCGCTGGTGGCTGCAGCCTTTCTTTTCCCGTTGCTGGCCTGATGGACGACGACGTCACGGCTTCGGTCCCGACGGCGGCCCAGCAGCCTTCACCGCTTTCACCGGAATTGACGGCGGAGGACTGGCGCCGGGCGAAAAGCGCGATGGCCGTTGCCCTCGACCCTATCGGCAACGGTGAAGCGGCCCCATGGAGCAATCCGGAGACGGCGTTGTCCGGCAGTTTCGCGCCTGCCGGTCAGCCGTATGTCAAGGGCGATGACGTCTGCCGCGATTTTTTTGCGGATCTCGTCTTGCAGACCGGGCCGCGAAAGCTGCAAGGTAAGGCGTGCCGTCCATCGGGAGGAGAATGGTCGGTCGTTGAGGCCGGGCCGGCAAAAAAGCCGACATAAAGCCATTCGGGCGCGTAAGACGCGTTGCATTTGTGCAACAATCGCCCCATATGGGGGCCGGTGCCAGCCTTTCAGGTTGCACGGCAGTGAGGACCCATGCGCGACCCTTATGATATTCTCGGGCTCAGTAAAACGGCGACCGAGGCGGACATCAAGAAGGCGTTTCGGCGCCTTGCCAAGACCTATCATCCTGATCGCAACACGAGCGACCCCAAGGCGCAGGAAAAATTCTCCGAGCTGACGGCGGCTTATGACCTGTTGAGCGACAGCGAGAAGCGCGGCCAGTTCGACCGTGGCGAGATCGATGCCGAGGGCAAGCCCCGCTTCCAAGGATTCGAGGGTTTTGGCGCGGGTCCCCATGACGGCGGCTTTGAGAACTTCAACTTCTCGACCGGCGGTGGCCATGGTTTCCGCCGTTCGACCGGTGGCTTCGATCCCCAGGATATATTTGCTGACCTGTTCGGGGAGGGGGCGGGGCGTTCCGGCGCAGCCGGCGGCCAGCGCGCCCGCCGCCAGCCGCCACGCGGTCAGGATGTCGCCGCGAGCCTGACTGTCTCGCTGGAAGACGCCGTGTCCGGCGCCAAGCGCCGCATCTTGCTGCCGCCGAACCGAGAGATCGAAGTCACGATCCCCAAGGGCATCACGGACGGCAAGGTCATTCGCCTGAAGGGTCTCGGTGAGCAAAGCCCGTTCGGCGGCGAGGCGGGCGACGCGTTGCTGACGGTTCACATCGCGCCCCATGAGCGCTTCAAGGTGGATGGGACGACCCTGCGCACGCGCCTGCCGGTCAAGCTGGAGGATGCTGTTCTCGGGGCGACGGTCCGCGTGCCCACCCTGCAAGGCGCGGTCGACATGACCATCCCGCCACGTTCGAGCGGGGGACGCAATTTCCGCCTGCGCGGCAAGGGCCTTCCGACGAAGGACGGAGCTGGCGACCTGATCGTCACGATCGATATCGAGCTGCCGAAGGAGCCGGATCTCGAGCTTGAGAGCCTGATGCGCAAACGCCGCGCCGATACAGAGCAGACCGCCGATTGAGCGGGGTGCCGCTATCGTCCATCTGATGTGAGAAGGCCGCTGTTTCTCCCTCTCCCGCCGGGGAGAGGGTTGGGGTGAGGGGATTGCGTTCTCCGGTAGGCGTCCCCCTTACCCGCGCCTTCGGCGCGACCTCTCCCCGCCGGGGAGAGGTAAGCGGGCCGGAAACGGATCCACAGCTGATTGTCGATTGCCCTACAGGGGCACCTGCACACCCACTTCCAGGGTGCGGCCGGTGGGGATCTGGAAGAAGTCCGTCGCATCAGCCGCATTGCGCGCCAGATGGATGAACAGCGCGGCCTGCCAGCGCGGCAGTTTCGATTGCGGCCCCCGCCGCAACGAGCGTCGCGACAGGAAGAA
Organism: Chelatococcus sp. HY11; assembly: GCF_018398335.1. NCBI lineage: Bacteria > Pseudomonadati > Pseudomonadota > Alphaproteobacteria > Hyphomicrobiales > Chelatococcaceae > Chelatococcus > Chelatococcus sp. HY11. The sequence continues at coordinate 2,038,240 of NZ_JAHBRX010000001.1, read as the reverse complement.
CGACGTCGACATGATGTCGCTGCGCCAGCCGCATGTCCGTGCGATGGCGAGGCCTTGGGGCACGTTCGGCGTTTCCGCATAGCCGAAGGTCATGGTGACCTGCGTGAAATCGTCGTTGACGGGGGTGATCTCAATGCGCTCCGCGTCGGGAACGCGTGGACGATCCGACGTCGTCACCGTCAGGATGACGTTCTTCTCATGCAGGACCTTGTTGTGCTTGAGATTGTGCAACAACGCGCGCGGAGCGGTCTCCGGCTCGCCGGTCAGGAACACGGCGGTGCCCTTGACGCGATGCGGATGGCTGAGTTCCAGCAGCCGTGCCAGTTCCTCCATCGAGACTTCCGCATGGCGCGTTTTCTCGGAGACCACCCGCACCCCGCGCCGCCAGGTCAGCATCACGACGATGAGGCCGGCGCTGACGACGAGCGGGAAGAGACCGCCGTGGCCCATCTTGCTGAGGTTGGCGGAGAGGAAAGTGACGTCGAGCACGAACAGCGGTGAAAACAGGGCGGCCGTGGCGAGGAAGCTCCAGCGCCAGACCCGCCAGACGACGAGGAAGGCGAGCATGGTCGTGACGACCATCGTGCCGGTCACGGCGATGCCATAGGCGGATGCGAGGCCCGCCGAGGAGCGGAAGGCGAAGACCGCGCAGAGCACGCCGACGAGCAGCATCATGTTGATGCGCGGCATGTAGATCTGCCCGGCATGGCTATCGGACGTGTGGCTGATCGTGAGGCGCGGGATAAGGCCGAGCTGAATGGCCTGGCGGCTGAGGGAGAATGCGCCGGTGATCACCGCTTGCGACGCGATGACAGTGGCGCCCGTCGCGCACACGACGACCGGGATGAGAGCCCACTCGGGAAAGAGAAGAAAGAACGGATCGGACGCGGCGCTCGGATCGTCCAGAACGACGGCGGCCTGCCCGAGGTAGTTGAGGGCGAGCGCCGGGAAGACGAGCCCGAGCCACGTCAGCCGGATGGGTGCCCGGCCGAAATGCCCGAGATCCGCGTAGAGCGCTTCAGCGCCCGTGACGGCGAGGAAGACCGCGCCGAGAGTGACGAAGCCGATCGTGCCGTGCTCGGCAAGGAACGCGATCCCGAAGCGCGGATCAAGCGCGGCCAGCACCTCCGGGTTCGACACGAGGCCGCCAAGCCCGCCCACTGCAAGGATCAGGAACCAGACCACCATGATCGGCCCGAACAGCGCGGCGACGCGTGCCGTGCCCCGATACTGAATGGCAAAAATCGCAACGAGTAGAACGACCGTCAGCGGCAGGATATAGGGCTCGAATACCGGCGTGATCAGCTTCAGGCCTTCCACGGCCGAGAGCACGGAAATCGCCGGCGTGATGACAGCATCGCCATAGAACAGAGCAGCGCCGATGATGCCGAGCAGGATGACGAAACCACTGCGGCCGCCTTTCGCATGCTGCAGAAGCGCCACCAGGGACAGCGTTCCACCCTCGCCATTGTTGTCGGCACGCAGCAGCACGATCACATATTTAACGGTGACGACGAGGGCGAGCGTCCACAGGATCAGCGAAAGCACGCCGAGGACCTTGTTCTCCAGTCCGCCCGGCCCGGCATGGGCCAGCGCCTCACGAAAGGCATAGAGGGGGCTCGTGCCGATATCGCCATAGACGACCCCTGCGGTTCCGAGCGCGAGCGCGAGGAGGGACTGGGGCGACGCGCCTGCCTGGTGCGTCGACGCGGCGCCGGCATTGGTTTGCTGGCCGGCTACGGCATGAGACATGATGAGGATACGTTATGTTGCATTGCACAATTATTTATGGCGCGCTTATAGCATTCCCATTAACGGCGGCCTCTGCAATGGGCGCATGACAGGTGCGAAGCCACGCCCCTTGATTATTAACAAATCCTTATTGGCGCTGAAGCGAACGAAAGACCTGTGCGAAAAGGGAGGAAAATGTCGACCGCGGCCAAATTCGTGATCGACTGTTGCAGATGGTCGCATGCTGTGAACGGCGGAGCTGCCGCTGAGGCTTCCGTCGTCGGCAACCCTCAGCTAATGATGCCTTGCGTTTCTGTCGACGATCGTTGATTCCTCGCCCTTCGTATCCACAACGTTTCATGGCCATGGCTGATAACACCCAAAGCACTTCGTCCATCCTCTCCGGTAAACGCGGATTGATCATGGGGGTTGCCAACAACCGCTCGATTGCCTGGGGTATTGCCAGGGCCGCCCGTGCCCATGGTGCAGAGCTTGCCCTGACCTATCAGGGCGACGCGCTGAAGAAGCGCGTGGAGCCGTTGGCCGCCGAACTCGGGGCCTTCGTCGCCGGCCATTGCGACGTCACGGACGGTGCCACCATCGACGCTGTCTTCGCGGCGATCGAGGAAAAATGGGGCAAGCTCGATTTCATCGTGCATGCCATCGCCTTCTCCGACAAGGACGAGCTGACCGGGCGCTATCTCGACACGAGCGAGGAGAACTTCACCAAGTCGCTGCTCATCTCCTGCTATTCGCTGACGGCGGTGGCCCAGCGGGCGGAGAAGCTGATGACCGACGGTGGCTCCATCCTGACGCTGACCTACTACGGCGCCGAGAAATGGATGCCCCATTATAATGTCATGGGCGTCGCCAAGGCAGCGCTAGAGGCGAGCGTTCGCTATCTGGCGGCCGATCTCGGCCCGCAGAACATCCGCGTCAACGCGATCTCGGCCGGGCCGATCAAGACGCTCGCGGCCTCCGGCATCGGCGATTTCCGCTACATCCTGAAGTGGAACGAGTACAACTCGCCCCTGAGACGCACGGTTACCATCGAGGAGGTGGGCGAAAGCGCTGCCTTCCTGCTCTCCGACATGGGACGCGGCATCACCGGCGAGGTGACCCATGTGGACGCGGGCTACCATGTCGTCGGCATGAAGAACCCCGACGCGCCCGATATCGTGCTCGGCAAGGATTGAGGCGTGGCCCCGACGATCTATTTCGTCCGCCACGGCGAGACCGACTGGAATGCGGAGGGTCGCCTGCAAGGGCAGCGTGATACATCGCTGAACGATCGTGGACGCCGCCAGGCGGACGAGGTTGGGCGCTTCCTGCCGGATCTGGTGCCCGGCTTCGCCGAGCTCGACTATGTCGCGAGCCCCCTTTCGCGCACCCGCGAGACGATGGAGCGCCTGCGGGCTGCCGCCGGCCTTCCGGTCGACGATTTCCGCCGGGACGAGCGTTTGCGGGAAGTCTCCTTCGGCATCTGGGAAGGTATGACCTGGAAAGAGGTCCGCTCCCGCGACAATGCCGGTGCTGCCGCCCGCGACAAGGACCGCTTCGGCTTCATGCCGCGTAACGGCGAGAGCTACGTGATGGTCGTCGAACGGCTGAGGCCGTTCATCGCGGATATCACGCGGGATACCCTTGTGGTCTCGCATGGCGGTGTCGCACGCGCGCTCCTGACAATGTTGACGGATCTCTCCACGGCCGAGGCCCCCTCGGTGCCAATCTGGCAGGGGCGGGTGCTGGTCTTCCGCGATGGCGCCGCCCATTGGACCCCGGAAAGCTGATCGGCAGCGCGACATATTTCCAGTATTGCGATGATGTTTCGGGCCGCGCCACCGTTGCGCGGCCTTTTTCTCATGCGCCAAGATGAACGGCCGAGATCGACTTCGTTCATGCAGTGTTCAGCCGGCCGAGCTCAAGAATGAGGCACGAGCTGGTCATATCGATCAGTGCGCATGGGTGCCTGTCACGATCCTTGATGGGCCGACTGATATGAGGTGACGGCGCCGCCGACGCGAAGTTATCGGCAATCCCGAGAGTCTGGAGATCAATATTCGCGTTCGCTTCCAGCGATCGGGGTGCGTTTGCGTGCGCCAAATCTCTTAAAAGGCCAAGTGTTATGAACAATATGTCGCCCAGCCATACGCCTGAAATGAAAGCGGAAGTCGTTGATCTCCCGAGTTCGTGTCTTTTTGGAGACGAGCGGCCGGAGTTTCTGCGCGATGAGACGCTGAGCGATATTTTTAGCAATACCGTGCGCCTGCGGGGCTACCGGATCGCCATCATCGATGGCGCGGAGGTATGGAGCTACAGCCGCGTGGAGGCTAAGGCCAATGCCATCGCCTACGGCTTGATGGCGCATGGCTGTGGTCCGGGTGATGTGGTCGGTCTGTGGATGCCGCGAGGGGCCGCGTTGCTCATTGCGCAGATCGCCATCACGAAGGCGGGGGCTGCCTGGCTGCCGTTCGACGCCGACGCGCCGGTCGAGCGCATCGCCGTGTGTCTTGCCGACGCGAAGGCGAGAGGCATACTGACTTCGGCGGATTGGGCGTCGCGTCTCGGTGGCGTTGATTGCCCCGTCTGGGATGGGGTCGCCATCGCAGATACCACCAAGAGCGCGCCGCCAGAGCCGCGCCGCCGTGGCCTGACGCCCGATCACCCGGCCTACCTCATTTACACCTCGGGTTCGACGGGGACGCCCAAAGGCATCGTCATCACCCACCGCAACATCTGCCATTTTCTGCGTTCGGCCGGTGACGTCTACGGTATAGATGCGGACGACGTCGTCTTTCAGGGCGCGTCGGTCGCCTTCGACCTCAGCATGGAAGAAATCTGGGTTCCTTATCTCGTTGGAGCCACCCTCTTCGTGGCGACCCGCGCGATCATGGACGATCCCGAGCGGCTTCCCGACGTGATGGCTGAGAACGGCATCACCGTGCTCGATACGGTGCCGACCCTCTTGTCGATGCTCACCCGCGACATTCCAAGCCTCAGGCTGATCATTCTGGGTGGCGAAGCCTGCCCGCCGTCGGTTGCCACCCGCTGGTCGGCGCCCGGCCGGCGGATCGTCAACAGCTACGGACCGACGGAAGCGACCGTGGTGGCGACGCTTGCCGACGTGCACCCGGGAGAGGTGGTCACTATCGGCCGCCCCCTGCCGAACTACAGCTGCTACATCGTCGATGAGGACCTCAATCTCCTGCCGGTCGGCCTGCCTGGCGAACTCCTGATCGGGGGACCCGGCGTGGCGCAGGGATATCTCGCGCGGCCGGAACTGACGGCGCAGAAGTTCATCGCCAATCCATTCGCGGGCCAGGACCCGATCCTCTATCGCTCGGGCGATGCCGCGAGCATCGACGAGATGGGCCGCATTCATTTCCATGGCCGTATCGACGATCAGGTCAAGATCCGTGGCTTCCGTGTGGAGCTTGGGGAAATCGAGGCGCGGCTGGTCGCCGAGCCCGGCGTGGCGCGGGCGGCCGTCGTGCTGCGGACCGACAATGACATTGAGCGCCTCGTCGGCTTCGTCGTGCAGCATCCCGACGCGGTGATGACGGGTGCGGGGCTTCGCCTTGCCCTCGGCGCGAGCCTGCCGGCCTACATGGTGCCCTCGCATATCGAGATGGTCGGTGAATTGCCGACGATGTCGTCCGGCAAGATCGACCGCAAGGTCCTGCGGGCCATGCCGCTGGCCGCCGCGACCGCCGAGGTCGATGACGAGCCGCGGAGCGAGACCGAGGCGACCCTCATGGCAGCGGCGAAACGGGTGTTCCCGAATACCGCGATTCCGCTCGACGCCGATTTCTTCATGGAGCTTGGTGGCCATTCGTTGATTGCCGCCCGCTTCGTGTCGGCGGTGCGCGAGACGCCGGCGCTGGCGGGGCTCACCCTCAACGACGTCTATGGACAGCGCACGCTGCGCGCGATGGCGGCAAATCTCGATCTGCGCCGTCCGGCCGGGCCTTCGGCTGAGCCTCTCGATCTCAGCTTCACGCCGCCGCCTCTCTTGCGCCGTTTCCTCTGTGGTCTCGCCCAGGCGGCGGTCCTTCCATTCATTCTGGCACTGATGACCGCGCAATGGCTCGGCGTTTTCGTCAGTTACATGCTGATCACGGCGGCGGATGCGCCCTTCCTCGTCGATGCCTCGACGTTTCTGGGTGTCTATGTCGCGATCAATATCGCCACGGTGGCGATCGTGATCGCTGGCAAATGGCTGGTGATGGGCCGCACCAAACCGGGTCGTTACCCCCTATGGGGCACCTATTATTTTCGCTGGTGGCTGACCCAGCGCCTCCTCTCCCTCGTCCACATGAAGTGGTTCCAGGGCTCGCCGATCATGCGGGTGTACCTCAGGGCGCTCGGCGCGAAGGTCGGGGACGACGCGCTGATCAGCGAATTCGAGGTCGGCGCCATTGATCTTGTGACGATCGGCGCAGGCGCGTCCACGGGCGGCAAGGTGAAGTTCGCGAACGCGGAAGTCGTCGGCAATGAGCTCATCATCGGGGAGATCGCCGTCGGCGAGCGCGCCTATATCGGTACCTCGTGCGTGATCGGCCGGAATGTCGATGTCGGGACAGGCGTCGAACTCGCCGATCTCTCATCCGTCGGCGAAGGCACAACCATTCCAGCCTATGAGAGCTGGGACGGATCGCCGGCGAGGCAGGTCGGGATGGTCAATCCCGCTGAACTGAGCCAGCCGCCGGCTGCGAGCGGTGTCCGCAGGCGTATCAACGCCGTCGTGTATATGCTCGCACTTCTCGTGCTGCCGCCGATCAGCCTCCTGCCGATCTTCCCGGCCTTCTATCTGTTTGACCGGCTCGACGAGATTTTCGGCGCGGCCGTCCATGTGAACTATCTCTACTATGTGCCGTTCCTGGCCTGGCCGACGGCGATGGCGCTCATCGGCGTGACGGTGATGCTGATTGTCGCGCTGCGGTGGATCGTGCTGCCGCGCGTCACCCCCGGCACCTATTCCGTCCATAGCGGCTTCTACCTGCGCAAATGGACCGTGGCGCTGGCCGCCGAGGTGACGCTCGAGACGCTCTCGTCGCTTTATGCCACCGTCTATATGCGCGGCTGGTACCGCCTGATGGGCGCCAAGATCGGCAAGGACGCGGAGATCTCGACCAATCTCGCCGGCCGCTACGACCTCACCGAGATCGGCGAGAAATGTTTCATCGCCGACGAGGTGGTGCTGGGCGACGAGGATATCCGGGACGGATGGATGACGTTGCGGCCCATCAAGACCGGCGCGCGTGTGTTCGTGGGCAACGACGCGGTTGTTCCTCCCGGCGCGGTGATTCCTGAAGGCGCCTTGATCGGCATCAAATCCAAGCCGCCGGCTAATGAAGCCATGACGGCGGGCGATACCTGGTTCGGCAGCCCACCGATCCGCCTGCCGGTCCGCCAGACCTTCGGCGATGTCGGCGCCACATGGACCTATGAGCCTTCGCGTTGGCGCCGCCTCGGCCGTGGTGTGTTCGAGGCCTTCCACCTGTCCTTGCCGATGGCCCTGTTCATCACCTTCGGCACCTACGCGGTGGAGGTGCTGGGGCCCGCGGCGCTCGACGGCCGCTACGGCACGGCGGCGCTCCTGTTCGTGGCGTCCAGCGTGGTGATTTCCTGCGCGATGATGCTCGTCGTGGCGGGCATCAAATGGGCACTGATGGGCACCTACCGTCCAGTCGTGAAGCCCATGTGGTCATGGTGGGCCATGCGTACGGAGGCGGTCGCCGTGATGTACTGGGGCCTCGCCGGCAAGGTGCTCCTGGACCATCTGCGCGGCACGCCGTTCCTGCCATGGGCGCTGCGCGTGTTCGGCTGCAAGATCGGTGAGGGCGTATTCCTCGACACGACCGACGTCACCGAGTTCGATTGCGTGCATGTCGGTAAATTTACCGTCATCAATGGCCTGTCCGCCCTGCAGACCCATCTCTATGAGGACCGGGTCATGAAGGTCGGATGTGTCCGTATCGGCAAGGGCGTCAGCATCGGCGCGGGATCGACGGTGCTCTATGCCACGACGGTCGGCGACTTCGCGCGCCTCAGCCCCCTGACCCTCGTCATGAAAGGCGAGGCTATCCCGGCGCACAGCGCCTGGTGCGGAGCGCCCGCGGAGCCGAAGGTGCAAGCGGTGCCCGCGGCCGCATCAATCCATCAGGCCGCTCTCGCGGCCTGATCCAGGTCATGAACCGTCTGCCGGCGGATATCACTGGCAGACGTGACGTCTGCCGTCGTAGCCGAGATAGGTTCCACTCGCCGGGTCGAAGGACCTGTATTTGGACGAGCAATAGGCGATCCAGTTCGTGTCGCCCTGTACAACCGGGGCGGCCTGCTGTGAGGCGATCGCGCCGCCGATGAGCGCGCCCGCCGCAAGTCCCGCGGCACCGGCGGCCGCTGCCGCGCCCGGGTTGTAGCCAGGGCCGTAGTAATAGCCGGGCGCGGGATAAGGACGGCCGTAGTAGCGGGGCGGGGGACCATAGCGGCGCCCGTAATACCGTCCCGGCGGCGGCGGTCGGTAGCGCACGCCCGGACCACCATAACGTGGCCCGCCCGGACGCGGCCCGACATGGGGACCCCTTGGCCCTCTTGGCCCGCCATGGCCACGCCACTGGACTTCCGTGAGCGATGGATCCGGCGGCGCCTGGACTGGCTTGATGAACTGCGCCCGCGCCGGGGTGGCGCTCGCGGCGGTCAGGGCTGTCAAGGCGCCTGCGCCGATTAAGGCGCTCATACCGATAGCCGCGATACTTCGCGCCAATCCTATCCGCATGTTCGTTTCCTCCTCGCGGCTTGCCAAGCTCCAGGTCCGAATGTGAAACCTTGATCTTGACATGAGTGGGTATCAGGCGGCCGATCTTCAACGAGTCTGGCCGTAATGGACGTATAGATTGTATCGCGCAGTGGGCGCCGATTGTTCCGGCCCAGCCGATATCCTCTCCCATGTGTCATGCGTCCGACGCACATGCGATCTGCGGCAACACGCTTGCGATGGCCGCAAGCCGCGCTTAAGTCAACGCCAGTTGATATCGGCCGCGACGTCCGCTCGCCCGAGAGTATTTGTATTGGGGGAATAAGTGAAAAATTGGAAGATGACGCCGTTGCTGGTCGCAGCAGCGATGGCTCCGCTCGTGGCCGTGGCCGCCGAACAGCGTGGCTCCGTTCCGGCGGGAAAGACGACCACCGTGGACGCGGTTTTTGTGTTTTACGAGCAGGTTTGTCTGGGCGGCGCCGTGCCTGAGGCGCGTCTGACCAAGGCACCGGCACACGGCAAGGTCACATTCGCGGTGGGCAACCGTGGGTTCAGGGATCCGAAGCACCCTTGTTATGGCAAGTCCTACCCGGGCCTCGTCGTGCAGTATACGCCAGACAAGGGATACCGTGGTGAGGATAGCTTTTCTTATCGCTACACCTATGATTCCGATGATGGCGGTGGCAAGAGCGGCGGCGGCCAAGATTTCGTCCTCACCGTGAAATAGGGGCACGAGGCTTCACGCCGATTTGACCCGCTGGCCTCTGCTTCGCTATGAAGCGCGGGATCGAGAGGGCTTCATGTCTCACAACAGCTTTGGCCACCTGTTTCGCGTCACGACATTCGGCGAGAGCCATGGACCGGCTATCGGCTGCGTGGTGGACGGTTGCCCGCCCCGCATCCCCCTGACCGAAGCGGATATTCAGGCGCAGCTCGATCGCCGCCGCCCGGGGCAGTCCCGCTTCACGACGCAGCGGCGTGAGCCGGATACGGTCAAGATCCTTTCCGGGGTCTTCGCCGACGAGGTGACTGGCGAGCAGGTGACGACAGGAACCTCGATCGGCCTTCTCATCGAAAACGTCGACCAGCGTTCCAAGGACTACGGCGAGATCAAGGATCGCTACCGGCCGGGCCACGCCGATTTCACCTATGACATCAAATATGGCATCCGCGATTATCGCGGCGGCGGGCGCTCCTCGGCGCGCGAGACCGCGATGCGGGTCGCGGCGGGCGCCATCGCGCGACGGGTCGTGCCCGGGCTTACCGTGCGCGGCGCGCTTGTGCAGGTTGGCCCGCACACGATCGATCGGAGCCGTTGGGATTGGGACGAGATCGACCGTAATCCCTTCTTTTGCCCCGATGCCGAGGCGGCCGCGCGTTTCGCCGATTTCCTCGATGATGTGCGCAAGCGCGGCTCGTCCGTCGGGGCCGTCGTCGAGGTCGTGGCGGAAAGTGTGCCGCCGGGGCTCGGCGCGCCGATCTATGGCAAGCTCGACAGCGATCTCGCCGCCGCACTGATGAGCATCAATGCCGTCAAAGGGGTCGAGATCGGTGAGGGCTTCGCCGCCGCGGCGCTGTCGGGCGAGGAGAACGCCGACGAAATGCGCCCTGGCAATGACGGGCCGACGTTTTTGTCCAACCATGCCGGTGGGATTCTCGGTGGCATTTCGACCGGCCAGCCCGTGGTCGCGCGTTTCGCGGTCAAGCCGACATCCTCGATCCTCAACGAGCGCCAGTCCGTCGATCGCTTCGGGCGGGAGGTTGATGTCATGACCAAGGGGCGGCACGATCCTTGTGTCGGCATCCGCGCCGTGCCAGTCGGCGAGGCGATGGTCGCCTGCGTATTGGCTGACCATTTTCTACGGCATCGCGGCCAGGTTGGGGCCGCGCCAGCATGGCCACAAGCGCCTCAGGGCATTTAGTGATACTTAACGACCCGCCGAATGACACGGCGTGCAATTTTATTTGCATTAAATGTTAGCCGGCGTTAGCGTCGGTTGCGATGAAATTGGTCGATTGGATCTCACTCAACGGGGTGAGCCGGGCGGAGTTTGCGCGCCGCATCGGCGTCACTCCCGCTGCGGTGACTCAGCTTTGCAACAATGAGGCGGCCTGGCTCAGCCGCGAAACCGCGCGTTTGATCTTTCGCGAGACGCGGGGAGCTGTAACACCCAACGATTTTCTAGCCGATGCTCGAGAGAGCGAGGAGGCGCGCTTGCGTAATAGCGTTTTGGAAGCGATCGAAGCTTTTGGTCGTGGCGCGATGGTTGTCGTGACGGATGATGACGATCGTGAAAATGAAGGCGATCTGTTCGTCGCGGCGAGCTTGTGCACCCCGGAGCAGATGGCATTTATTGTCCGGCATACCTCCGGCATTGTTTGCGCCCCTCTCGCGCAGGCCGAGGCACGGCGGCTGCGGCTCGATCCGATGGTGACCTTCAACGACGCGCCGCTCGGCACGGCCTTCACGGTCTCCGTCGATGTGCGCGACGGCCTGACGACGGGCATCTCCGCCGAGGAGCGCACCAACACGGTGCGGGCGATCGCCAATCACAACAAGGCGCCGGACGACTTCGTGCGGCCTGGCCATGTCTTTCCGCTGATCGCGCGCGAAGGTGGCGTGCTCATGCGTTCCGGCCATACCGAGGCCTGCGTCGACATGTGCAAACTCGCGGGTTTGCCGCCGGTTGGCGTGCTCGCCGAACTGGTCAATGACGACGGCACCGTGATGCGCGGCCAGCAGGTCGCGGCCTTTGCCGAGAAGCATGATCTCCTGCGCATTTCAGTGGCTGATCTCATTGCCTATCGCCGCATGCGCGAAAAACTCGTCGACCGGGTTGCCACATTCCCCGTGCACACGGATATCGGCGAGCTCACGGGCTATGCCTATATGACGTCGATGGACCCGGTGCAGCATTACGCCTTCGTTTACGGCGACATCAGCGACGGCCGGGAGGTTCCGACCCGTCTGCACCGTTGTGACATTCTCTCCGACGTTCTCGGAGGCGCACGGGTGATCAACGCGGCGCTCCAGCATTTCAAATCGGCTGGACGCGGCGTGCTCGTTTATCTCCGTGACGGCACCGCCGGGGTGCCAACCAGCCTCGCTGGCGACGCGGCTGGCCGGGCAAGCTCCGAAGAGCAGCGCCTGCAGCAATGGCGTGAGATCGGCCTTGGTGCTCAAATCCTGAAGGACCTCGGTGTGTCCTCTATCCGCAATCTCGCCTCGGGTCCGCGCACCTATATCGGCATTGCCGGTTTTGGAATCGAGATCGTATCGACTGAACCGGTCGACGTGGCTTGAGCTAGCTGCCTTCAGCCGCTCCGGGGGCCGCCACGGCGGTCCCCTTCAGGTGGCTTCCATCAGGGTCGCGACATGCGACGCGGCCGAGCAGGCAAGCCCCTCGAGATCATACCCACCCTCAAGGACAGAAACCACGCGTCCATCGCACAGTCGCGCGGCAAGGGTCATGATCTCTCGCGTTGCCCAGGCAAAATCATCCTCGTTGAAATTGAGGCTCGCCAAGGGGTCGCGCCAATGGGCGTCGAAGCCGGCGGACAGGATGATCAGATCCGGCTTGAAGTCCGATATCCGCGGAAGGATCACGACGTCGCATGCTTCCCGGAAAGCCGCCCCGTCGTCGCCGGCCGCAAGCGGCACATTGACGATCGTGTCGTGTTCGCCCCGTTCCGAACGGGCGCCGGTTCCAGGGTAGAGCGGCATTTCATGGGTCGAGCAATACAGCACGTTGGCGTTGCTCCAGAAGATGTCCTGCGTGCCGTTGCCGTGATGGACGTCCCAATCGAAGATGCACACGCGATCAAGGCCGTAGATGTCCCGCGCATGGCAAGCCGCGATCGCTGCATTGTTGAACAGGCAGAAGCCCATCGCCTTCTCGCGCTCGGCGTGGTGCCCCGGAGGCCGCACGCCGCAGAAGGCGTTGCGCGTCCGCCCCTGCAGGACTTCATCCACCGCCAGTAAGACGCTACCTGCCGCGCGAAGAGCGGCCTCATAGCTGCCTGGCGAAAGCGTCGTGTCTGAATCGATCTGGACCAGGCCCTCCTGGGGCGTCCGCCGAGCGATCGCCTCGACATAGGCCTGAGAATGGGCGCGTGCGACAGCGTCCTCGCTGGCACGTGGAGCGCTGGCACGCTGCAGGCTTGCGAACGGCGCCGTCGACAGGGCCGCCTCCAACGCCCTCAGGCGATCCGGCCGTTCTGGATGCCCAGCCGTTACCCGGTGTTCGAGACAGGCTGGATGGGTGATATACAGCGTCACACCTTCACCTCCGCGACCAGCGCTTCACAGCTTAATGGCGCATCGAACTGAGCAGAAAACACACGCCGTCGATAGCGGAACCTGGGCAACTGGCCGCTGCCGTTGGCCTTTTCCAGAACAAACGGGTTACTTTACGATCGTTTGCCCGGATGCTTCCATGGCTCCGACGAGGAGACGAACGGGGATGTGTCCTTAATTCGCCTTTGTCAGAATTTCGATATGCCCGTCACGCAGGCCACCCGCGTGCCGGTGGCGATTGTTTCGTTAACCATAACAGTAATACATGCCTGATAAACATAGTTGACGATTCGCGAATCGGTTGTTTCGCCACCCTTATGGAGCCGCCGCCAACATGCGCCTCAAGACGTCCCTCGCTGTTCTCCTGTCAGCGTCTGTCCTCGCCGGCTGCAATTTCAAGACGGTTCCGGATCCGGCGGTATCGAGCCGCGATACGGAATGGATGGCGCAGATGCCAAAAGCGCCAGTCGATCCGCTCTTCGCTCGCTATGAAATCGATGACCCGACGGGAGAGAAGCCCGGCACCATCGTCGTCAAGCAGAAGGAGCGTCAGCTCTATTACGTGCTGCCGAACAAGCGCGCGATGCGCTATGGCGTGGCGGTCGGCGACGAGGCCTACGGGTGGACCGGCAACGCGACCGTGCAGCGCAAGGCGGAATGGCCCAATTGGAACCCGCCTGCCGAGATGAAGGAGCGCTGGCCGCATGTGCGCGCAACCGCTGGTGGTCCGAACAACCCGCTTGGTGCGCGCGCGCTTTATCTCTACGACGACAAGGGCCGCGACACTCTCTATCGCATCCACGGCACGAACGAGCCCGACAAGATTGGCCAGGCCGTGTCCTCGGGCTGCATCCGCATGCGCAATCTCGACGTTATCGATCTCTACAACCGCGTCGAGCCGGGCTCCCGCGTTGTGGTGATGTAATCACGCCGATTGTGCCTGTCGCCGAACGATCGTTGCAACGCACTCAGGGGCGCCGCCCCGGCCGTTTGCCGCGCATCTGACACCGAGGGACGCTGCGTCGATCAGTTGGCGAAGCGCGAGCCGGTCTGTCCGTTCGAACGGGTGCGCTGCGCGTCGACGCTGCGCGGTGTCGTCCCCTTCGTGACGGTTGCCGCCGCCGCTACCGCCGGAATACCGATGGATCCGAACGTCGGAACGCGCTCGGCGTGGCGGGCTTGGTAGCCCTGCGCGGCAGGGCGGTTCTTTTCAGTATGGGTGGTCATTGTCCCAGTCTTTCATTCCAAACAGACGCTGATGGCGGCTCATCCGCCAATCACGTCGCAGTGATGATCGCCGATGATGCTGACGAGGGATTGGCAGAGTTTGGGCAATCCGGAGGCGAAAGCTTCGGATTTCTGATTTTTTGCGCCCTATCGATAATGAATGGTTTATGGAGCCGGTCGGTGGAAGATTCGCGCGGTGTTCCGATCGCGATGTCCTCAGGCATTACTTTTTCTTAACCTTGAGAGAGGCCCGGGCGCGCTCGGCTGTCGGTATCATCCTTTTCGACCATCCTGTTCACGCGCCATCCACGACTGTTGGTTAAAACCCTTGCTTGAATGATCTGCCATGGGGCTCGGCGGGCCTGGGTCTGAAGGCCTGCTTTCCGCGGATAGGCGTGGCTGCGGATCAGCCGCGATGCTTGATTGCCCGGTTTTGGGGGATCAAGGTTGGGCGGCGGATGTGGAGTAGAGGAATGCGACGCGTACCGTTGTACGAGCCGGTTTCACGGATGGCGTTGGCCAGTCGTTGGATCGGCCTGTTCGCAGTCGTTGTAATGGTGTTCGGGATAGGGCTCCTGCGCTTCGGCCATGTCGCGCTCACGGACGCCCTCGCGGTCATGATGGTGGCCCCCGCAATTGCCGTGCTGGCCGTCCTGTTCGCGTTGGTCGCCTTTCTCGTCATCTGGCGTGACGGAGCGCGGGGCCTTGGCGCGGCACTGGCGGGCATCGTGTTGGCACTCGTCGTGCTGGCTGGGCCAGGCTACGTCCTTGTGGAGGGGCTGCGCGAGCGCCGGCCGCAGGATGTTGCGACGGATGTGAGCCGGCCACCGTCCTTTTCCCTCTCGCGTGCTGCCTTGGCCGCCCGTGGCGGTGCCACGCCGTCGCTGGCCGCCGGCGTGGTGCGGCAAGCGTCCATACCGGGCAAGGGCCCCGTGGAGCCGCTTGAGCTCGACGTCTCGATGGCTCAGGCTGTCAATGCGGCCCTGAAGGTGGCCCGTGATCTGGGCTGGGACATCGTGGAGGTCAGCCCTGGCACAGGGCGTGTGGATATCGGCCGTATCGACGCCGTCAATTACACGCCATTCCTGAGGCTGCCCGTGGACATCACGATTCGCTTCCTCCCGCGCGCGCAGGGCGTGCGTGTCGACGTTCGTACCGTCGTGCGCCACAGCATCGCCGATTTTGCGCTCGCCGTCGGTGCTGAACGCATCGAGCAGTTCCTTGATGCCCTGTCTGACGCGGCGGAAGAAGGAGAGGGGGGCACCGCGAGCTGACCGTTCCGGGCTGGCAATGGCCTTGCAAGATCAGACGGTCCTAGGCATCGCCAGGCCGATACCGCGCCGTGAGCGTGGCCGGTCCGTCTGTCACGACGAGGCGGCGCGCCACGAGATCCTCGACATGGGCGAAGACGGAGAGGGCCGCTGCGGGCAGAAGGGCCGGATTGAGCCCATCGTAAAGTCGGGGCACGATATCAGCGATGGAGCTGTCGCCGGTCCTGATGCGGCCCAGGATTGCGGCCTCGCGCTGCAGACGGTGATGGATGAGCGCCCGAAGGAAACGCTGCGGCTCGCGCACTGGCCCGCCATGTCCGGGCCAATAGATGCCCTCGGAGCGCTCCTGCAAACGTACCAGCGATGCCTTGTAGTCTGTCATCGAGCCGTCCGGAGGGGCGACGATCGTTGTTGACCACGCCATGACGTGGTCGCCCGAAAAAAGCGCATTCCCTTCAGCAAAGGCGAAAGCGAGATGATTGGCTGTATGGCCAGGCGTCGCGACGGCGGTCAGATGCCACCCGGGACCGGAAATCTCATCGCCGTCCAGCATCTCCGCATCTGGCCGGAACGCACGGTCAGCGCCTGACTCACCGCGTGGCTCCTCACCCTCGGCCCAGGGCCTGGATGGCCGATGGGGGCCGCAGCCGACGACGGTCGCGCCCGTCGCTTCCTGTATCGCGGCGGCGGCCGGCGAGTGGTCGCGGTGGGTGTGCGTGATGACCACGTGAGTGACGGTCTCGTTGCGAACGGCGGCGAGAAGCGTCCTGACATGGCGCGCGTCGTCGGGGCCGGGATCTATGATGGCGACCCGGCCGTGCCCGATGATGTAGCTGCAGGTGCCCTTGCCTGTGAAAGGGCTAGGGTTCGGCGCGAGCACGCGCCGGATGCCAGGAGCGACCTCGATCGTGACGCCAGCCTCGACCTCAAAGCCCTGGTCAAACGGGATATCGCTCATGATTCCATGCCTTGGTTGCGAATGCCGCTGTCTTTCAGCGTGATCTCGACTGTCGCCTGCTCAAACGGTCGCCGACACAAGGTCTCGTTCCAAAACATCGACTTTATACGTCTTGGGCACCGGATGTCTCGCGCGCAAGATGCAGAACGCGGGTCGTGATGCCGCACGGGCAATCCCACATTGAGCGAAGCCGGCTCTTTCGGAACAGGTCGCCCAACCATCACACGGCGGAGATTCCGATTCTGCCACCGTGGCAAACGTCCAACACGGCACGAACCCGTCTCCCTCCAGGATCCGCACATGCCCGGTCCCGATCAACGGCGTTGATCGCCGATGGTGACCGAACTGTGGGCCTCTGGGGCGATCGCGAGCTGCTGGCGCATCCCGCAATGTCGATTGCGGATGATGCCACGCAATCCGCGTGGATGTGCGATCAACGTTAATCAACCTTAAGTTGCATGTGCGCCGCATGGATGGCTTGTCGCTTACGCCCTCGAAAGGCGCGGCTGATGGCGCAAGGATCGGATAATGCCCAAGATCATCAAATACACAGCCTATATTGCCCTTATCTTATGTACGGTCGGTGCCGTGATTATGGCGCAGGATGCGACCGCCATTGACGCTGTGCCGCAGCAGATGGCACAGGCACAGGCTCAGCCCGCCAAAAAGCCTGTCGTCAAGGCAAAGCCAGCGGCGCCCGCCAAGCCACTGGCTCCGCCCGTGGAGGAAAGCGAGCCTGAGGAGGAGGCAAGGGCCGACGCCCCCCGGCCCGTCGCCGAGGCGGCCGAGCCTCCTCAGGCGCAAGTTCCCCTCTATACCCAGCACGCCTTGCAGGCCGGGCTGCAGAACTGTGCGCCGATCGTCAACCACCTTGGAAACATGGCCGCTGATACGGATTATGCGGTCCAGTCGGTATGGAATCGTGACCGGCCAAACGCCCATATGTTCTGGCAGCTGATGGGACTGAACTATACGGGCCGGCCCGGGCTCAACAAGGCCAGCAGCATTCTCGTGGCCTCGCCGATCGGCGAGAGCCAATGCGAGGGCGTTCTGGTGCAGGTCATTCCCAGCCCACGAAGCTGTGAAGCGATCGAGACCAGCCTCGGCAAGGAAGGTGGACGCGCGCTCGATGGTCTCGTGGGCGTGCGCAACGTCATGACCGTGCGTGGCGAGCGGGTCATGCTGCTGCCATCGGCAAAGAGCTGTGTCATCGTCAGTGTGACCGGCGCCCAGTCGCAGGCGCGGTCACAGTGAGGATCGGCGCACGGCTTCGGCGCAACATGGCTTGTTGTCCGCGATGATGTGCAGGATAGCGCTTCGACGGCCGGGAACCAAGGGATGGCTCTGCGAGAGCAAAAACTCAGCAGGGTGTGTCAAGGAAAATATCTATATCATTGCGTGCATAAAAGTGTTCACCTCCTGCCTTGGTTGTGCAACTTTCGTCTGGCTGGAACGCGCATCTTTGGCACCGAGGTCCACCGGATGGTTGATGGACGCGCGAATTCGCAGCGCGATTTCAGGAAGCTGCGCGGCTCCAGCCGAACTATTTTCGCGGGCGGATTGCTGGACGAAAGGGTTGCCAATTTCAGTCTCTTGTTGACCGTATCTGGTATAATTGAGCAATTGATTTGAAATATATTTCATATTGTCGAGTAATGATATTTCAATAATACGACATAAATATCAGTATAAAATTAATTCATTGGTCATTTTGTAGCAAAAATAGCGATATTGGGGGTCAAATTGCGATGTCTGCAATTCTATGTGCAGCAATTGCATTGCTGTGAGTGCCATCCGTGTCCAGATTTTCTGCCCTCTCTCGCAATTAGCGAAGTGGCGTAGCAGGGCATGTCATGAAAAATCAGGAAATAACCAGCGAAGTGGGAAAAGTACTGGAAAGAGGCTACTCTGAGTACGATCGAACATTTCGTGAGGAATTCTGTAACGATATCCTGAGGTCGGCCTTTGAGATATATCAGGGGTCATCGTTCTCAGCACAGACGCAAGTTGCATTGTTTGATGATGCGCGTGTGATCAGCGCGACGCTGACACCGGGAACACTGACACGCAATGCCAAGCTTGTTTCATCAGAGACCACGGGCCTCGTTGCCATCAACGTGCTTCGTGGTCAGGCTAAGCTGACCAGCGATGGTCGCAGTATGACAGTTGACCCGCTGGGGGTCGCCGTCATTCACGCAGATGTGCCGTTTCAGCTCGAAATTCTTCCCGTAGGGGAGGATACGCAGATTTCGTGGATCGAGCTGTTCAGCGTCACCGATCTACGATCGCTCATACGCAACAAGTCGGTCATGGTCAGCTCAAATGCATTGAGTGACTATATTTCTTTCTTTGTCGATTTCTTTATAAAATATGCAAACGGCGATATATCGCGTTATCTCGATCTATCTATTCGCCAAAGTATCGTTGAAATGCTTCGCGCGTTCTTGCGCGATCAGGTGGCCCGAGAGGACGGTAGCAACAAGGCGCGCCTTGCAAACGAGATTATCGACTACATCAAGAACAATCTCGAGCTTCATGATCTCGGTGCGGCGAAGATATCGCGCAATTTCAATGTCTCACAGCGCAAACTCTACAAGATATTCGAGGACTCCGGCCTGTCTCTGAGGGACACAATCCTCCACTATCGACTTGAGGCTGCCCGGAAGGAGCTTGCGTCGACCGTCGAGAAAAAGATCATCAATATCGCCTTTGACAGCGGCTTTAATGATGTCTCGACCTTCTATCGCAACTTTAAGCGCAAATACGGGTATTCACCGCGACACACACCGTGAATACCGTTTCGACATCCCCGTCCGCATCGGCGGGGATGTCCTATCAGCCGTGTCGGCCAGGACACGGCGCAACTCTGCCCTCGCGCGCTTCAGACCGGTCGCGCCTGGGCATGGTCCGGACAGGCCTGTACCTCGATCGTGACATGGGACAGGCCAGGAATATGGCGCAACCGCTCCTTGTAAGCGGCCGGGGCCTCGGGCGCGTCGGATACGACCGTTGCGATAACGCCCGTATGGCCCGGGCCGAGCCTCCAGAGATGCAGGTCGGCGACGCGGTCGCCCTTGACTTCAAGGCCTGCGCGAACGCGCCCGCTCAGTGCCTTATTGGGCACGATGTCCAGGAGCACGGCACCCGCCGAGCGGATGAGGGTGACGGACCACCATAGAATGACCGCCGTGCCGACGAGGCCCATCGCCGGATCAAGCCAGGTCAGGCCATAGAGGCTGCCGCCGGTCAGCGCGATAATCGCGAGAACCGATGTCAGCGCGTCGGCCAGCACATGGACATAAGCGGCTCGGATATTGCTGTCATGTCCATGGTGGTTGTGCCCTGTGTGATCATGGCTCGCGTCATGGGCGTCGTGATCATGATCGTGGTTATGGCTGTGACCATGGTGATGGCCCTGACCGTGGTGATGGCCCTGGCCGCTTCCGCCGTCGTGCAGGAGCCAGGCGCTCGCCAGGTTGACCAGAAGGCCGACAATAGCGATGGGCAGTGCCTGCTGGAAATCGATCGTTACCGGCGAAACGAGCCGGAGCGCGCTCTCATAGCCGATCATGAGCGCGACCGATGCGAGGATCATGGCGCTGGCGAAAGCCGCTAATTCCCCGACCTTGCCGGTCCCGAACGAGAAGCGCGCATCATGGGCGTGGGTGCGCGCGAAGCGATAGGCGAGAGCGGCAATGGCGAGTGCCGCCGCATGTGTCGACATATGCCAGCCGTCAGCGACGAGCGCCATCGAGCCGAAAATCGTGCCGCCGACAATTTCCGCGACCATCATCGCGGCAGTCAGGCCGACGACGAGCCACGTGCGTCTTTCATTGCTTTCGTGTCGTTCGCCAAGAAACACGTGCTCGTGTTGCCACCTGCCGAGGGAGTGGCTGTGCATCGGGATATCCTTTCATAGCCGCCGGAAGGCGACGCGCGCCGCGCAGACGTGAGCCTGAACGGTATCTATCAAGCAATAGCCTCTCCATGGATAAAGCAAATGTTGAATTTGATGAGAATCAATACAAACTGACGCGGGCTCTCATAATATCCGCCCGCTCGAGCTAGGGGGCGGTTGTTGATGGCGGGTGCGCTCTTTCATTGGTGATGCGCTCCCAGTTGCGTGGAAGTTTCGGCTGAAACCCGCCATTCAGGTAGGACACCTAGCGTTTCCCGTATCCTGGAATGGGGCGGTTCGATCGGAGTGAGGACGTGGGATCGTGTGGGAGCGGCGCGGGTCTTGAGGAAAGGACTTGCCGGCGAGACGGCGGGCAGATATGTAAATTTCAGAAATTTCTGAAATTACCGTCTATACGGGAATGAGTGATGAACCTGCCCCCCCTCGTGCAAGCCTTTGTTCTCCATTTCGGCGAGATGGGCTCGCGTTGGGGCATCAACCGGACCGTGGGCCAGGTTTATGCGCTGCTCTACGTGTCACCGCAGCCTCTCTGTGCCGATGAGATCGTGGACGCGCTCGGTATCTCACGCTCTAATGTGTCGATGAGCCTGCGGGAGTTGCAGGCCTGGAAGCTCGTTCTGCTCAAGCATGTTCCAAACGATCGGCGCGATTTCTTCACCACGCCTGATGATGTCTGGCAGATTCTGCGCACCCTGGCGGAAGAGCGCAAGAAGCGCGAGGTCGATCCAACGCTGTCCGTGCTGCGCGAGATCCTCATGCAGCAACCCGCCAGCGAGGCCGAACGCCACGCCCAGGCCAGGATGGCCGAGATGCACGGGCTCATCGAGCAACTCACCAATTGGTATGACGACGTGAAGCAGTTGGAGACGGCGCGCCTGGCGACACTGCTGACCCTCGGTTCCAAAGTCACGAAGTTGCTCGAGGCAAAGGACAGGATCGTCTCGCTAGGGCGGACGAAGCGCTCGCGTGACGGGGACGTGCCAAGGGGTGCGCCAAGGGGTGAGCCAGGGGGGACGCCATGACGGACCTTGCCTGTCCTCGCAGCGGCAATGGTGGCGGCAAGCAGGGCACGCGCGTCGTGTCCTCTCACTCCGGGAAGTCCGCGAAGACGGCTCCCGCCTCGCATGTCCAGAAGCCCCATGAGCGGGCCGTGCAACGTCCAGGCGTCCGCGCCTCGGCGCGGACAACCGGTTATGTGCAGACCCTGTCCGCGTTGCTGTGGCTGCCGCAGGCTGGCCTCATCGCATGGAGTGTCGGCGGCATCGCCGCCGGCGCGGGCTTCAGCAATGCGTTCGGCCCCGCGGCAATCGTGCTCGGCATCGGTTGCCTGCGGGCGGCCCTTGATGGATGGGCGGGGAGGCTGGCCTTTCGCGGCGCGCGCGCTGAGCTCAGCTTGCTGCGGCGCGAGGCAGCCATGGCGCTGGCCGGGCGTTCCCCGCTGGACAGGGGGCGGCCGGCGTCCGGTCTCGCGGCCAGCGCGCTTGCCGAGCAAGCGGAGGCGATCGTGCCGTTTGTCACGCGCTTCCAACCGGCACGGTTCAAGGCAACCGTTGTGCCGCTTGTCATCCTGCTCGTGGTGCTCGCCTTTTCCTGGGTGGCCGCACTGACACTGCTCATCGCCGGCCCGATCATCCCCGTTTTCATGGCCTTGATCGGCTGGCGTGCCAAGGCGGCGAGCGAGGCGCAGATGGTTGAGATCGGCGGCATGAACGCCTTTCTGCTCGACAGGTTGAGGGGGCTGACGACCATCCGCGCCCTTGGCGCTGTGGATATGACCGCCGCGCGGCTGCGGGCCCATGCTGAGGATCTGCGCAAGCGTACCATGGCTGTCCTGCGCGTCGCCTTTCTATCGTCGGCGGTGCTGGAGCTGTTCGCGGCGCTTGGCGTTGCGATGGTGGCTGTCTATGTGGGGTTTCACCTTTTGGGGCAGCTCAATTTCGGCGCCTGGAGCGGCCAGCTGACCCTCGCCGAGGGCTTGTTTGTCCTTCTTATCGCACCGGCCTTTTTCGAGCCGCTGCGCGACCTGTCGGCTGTCTGGCATGACAGGGCATCGGGTGAGGCAGCGCTCGCGGCGCTTGAGAACCTCAGGGCGACCGGCGTCGCCCTTCCCGGAGCGAATGCGCCGGCGGCCCACGCAACGCGTGCCGGCCACGGCGGGCCGTCGGTGGTTATCGAAAAGGTCGCCTTCGGGCATGCCGGTGCTGGACGGCAGGTGATCGCCGATGCCGCATTCGCGATCGCGCCGGGCGAGCGGGTGGCGCTCACGGGCCGCAGCGGTACGGGCAAATCGACCCTACTTGCTCTGATGGCCGGGCTCGTCGCGCCGGATGACGGCAGGATCGTCATCGATGGCCGCGCGCTCGATGCGGATTCCGCACCGGATCTCAGGGCGCGCATGGCCTGGATCGGCCAAAGGCCGCATATCTTCGCCGGCAGCCTCACCGCGAATATCACCCTCGGACGCGTCGGTCTGACGGAAGCCCGGCTCAATGAGGCGCTCGATGTTGCGGCGCTCCGTGATGTAGCGACTGCCCACGGCTCGCTTCCCCTGGGCGAGGGGGGGATTGGGCTCTCGGGTGGCGAGGCGCTGCGGCTCGCGCTGGCACGGGCAGCCATCGACCCCAACATCGATCTCATCCTGGTGGACGAGCCGACCGCCCATCTTGATGCTGAGACCGCCGCGATGGTCACCGAAGGGCTGTTGGCTCTCGCATGGGGCCGCACGCTGATCGTCGCGACCCACGATCCGGGGCTGATGGCGCGCATGGATCGCTGCATCGACGTCGAGGCGCAGGTTCTGGAGGTGCTGGCATGAGTGCGATCCTGCGAGATCTCAAGCCGGTCATCAGGCTTTTCATCACTGAGCGTCGGCGCATGCTGTTCGTCGGCGCCGGCCTTGCCGCCGTTACCGTTCTCGCCGGTGTCGCGCTACTCGGGCTGTCGGGATGGTTCATCACGGCGACCGCGCTGGCGGGGTTGACCGCGACGACCGCCATGGCCTTCGATGTCTTCGCGCCGGCGGCCGGCATCCGTTTCCTCGCCTTGCTGCGCACTGGCGCGCGTTATGGCGAGCGGCTCACCACTCATGACGCAACCTTGTCGGTTCTGGCCGCCCTGCGCGAGCGTCTGTTCCGGGGTTGGGCCGGGCCGCGCGCGGCGCGGGCGCTGGCGCTGCGTCCGGCCAAGCTCCTCTTCCGGTTGACGGCGGACATCGATGCGCTTGACGGCCTTTACTTGCGGGTGCTCGTACCTGTTGGCGCAATGGTCGCGGCCGCCATCGGCACGGCGGTAGCGACCGGCTTCATCGCGCCCTGGCTCGGCGTCTCTGTCGGTGTCTGGTTGCTCGCCGCGGGGCTCGGCATTCCTCTCGTCGCCGCGCGCATGGCCTATCGCCCGGCCCGCCGGCGCGCTCAGGCGGTCGAGATGCTGCGAGCGGGTGCCATTGATCTCGTCGCGGGCCAGACCGAGCTCGTCATGGTCGGTCGTCTCAACGCGCAGCGCGATCACCTCGCGGCGATCGACAGTCGCCTCACAGCAGCCGACGACAGGTTGAACCGCATTGAGGCGGGGGTAACTGTCGGCTACGGCTTGGCCTCCGCGCTGGCTTTGGCGGGCATGCTGCTCGCTGTGGCGGCGCTCGCCGAGGCAGGTACGATTGGCGCGCCGGTCGCGGCACTCGGCATCCTCATCGTGCTTGCCGCCGTCGAGCCCTTCGGCGCGCTGCGGCGTGGCGCTCTTGAATTCGGGCGCACGCTGCTCGCCGCGCGGCGCCTCGCACCACGGCTCCTGCGCCAGGCGGCCCCAGTGGAACCGGCCGCCGCGCGGCAGGGGCTTGCCGTCCAACTGATCGGCGTTGACGCCCGTCATGAAGGCGCGGCGCGCGCGACCTTGCGGGACATTGACCTCATTGTCGCACGTGGCGAGCGCGTGGCCATCGTCGGCGCGAGCGGCGCTGGCAAGTCGACGCTCCTCGCGCTCCTGTCGGGCGAACTCCTGCCCGAACGGGGCGAGGCGGTCGCCGTGCCGACGACCCTGATGACGCAAAGGACCGAACTTTTTCAGGACAGTCTGCGCGATAATCTGCGCCTCGCCGCGCCCGCCGCGCCAGACGGCGAGCTCATGCGGGTGCTCGACGCCGCGGGGCTCGGTGTCGACGTTGCCGCGCTCCCGCAGGGGCTGGACACGCCATTGGGGGAGGGAGGGCTTGGCCTTTCCGGCGGCCAGTCACGCCGGTTGGCGCTGGCGCGCCTCTTCCTGCGCGATACGCCCCTCTGGTTGCTCGATGAGCCGACCGAAGGGCTCGACGGGGCGACGGCGCGCGATGTGCTGATCCGGCTAGGCCGGGAAGCCGGAGAGCGCGCGCTCGTCATCGCAACACACATCAGGCGCGAGGCGGAAGTCGCCGACCGCGTGATTGTCATGGAACAGGGGCAGATTGTCGCCGTGATGCATCGCGGTGAGCCGGACTTCGACGCCGTGCTCGCCGCCCTGCGGCCGGATTGAGATTTGCCTCTATGGAACGGCCGCCGGTGCCTCCCGCACCGGTGATTGAGAGAGGCCGCCGGGGGCCGGCGGAAATGAGATGGAACTCGACATCGTCTCGCTGTCACGGCTGCAGTTTGCCCTGACAGCGCTTTACCACTTTCTATTTGTACCGCTCACTCTGGGCCTCTCGGTACTGCTTGCCATCATGGAGACGGTCTATGTCATGACCGGCCGTCCGATATGGCGGCAGATGACCAAGTTTTGGGGAACGCTTTTCGGCATCAACTTCGTGCTGGGCGTCGCCACGGGCATTGTCATGGAGTTCCAGTTCGGGATGAACTGGAGCTATTACAGCCACTATGTCGGTGACATCTTCGGCGCGCCCCTGGCGATCGAGGGCCTGATGGCCTTCTTCCTTGAGGCAACATTCGTCGGGTTGTTTTTCTTCGGCTGGGACCGGCTGTCCAAGGTAGGCCATCTCATCGCCACCTATGCCGTCGCGGCGGGCTCCAATTTCTCGGCCCTGTGGATCCTCATCGCCAATGGCTGGATGCAGAACCCCGTCGGTTCCCAGTTCAATCCGCAGACCATGCGCATGGAAGTCGCCGACTTCTACGAAGTACTCTTCAACAGCGTGGCGCAGGCCAAGTTCGTGCATACGGTCTCGGCCGGCTATGTCGCCGCGTCGTTCTTCGTCCTCGGCATCTCCGCCTGGTATATCCTCAAGGGCCGGCATGTCGAACTGGCCAAGCGTTCGATGACCGTCGCGGCCTCTTTCGGTCTCGCCGCTTCGCTCTCGGTCGTCGTGCTCGGTGACGAAAGCGGCTACCTCTCTTCCGAACACCAGAAGATGAAGCTCGCCGCCATCGAGGCGATGTGGGAGACCGAGCCCGCGCCCGCCGCCTTCACCCTGTTTGGCATTCCGGATCAGGAAGCACGTGAGACCCACTATGCCATCCGTATCCCGTGGGTCATGGGCCTCATCGGCACGAGGACGTTGACGGAAGAGATTCCCGGCATCAAGGAGCAGGTCGAACTCGCCAAGCTCCGCATTCACCAGGGCATCCAGGCCTACGACGCCTTGCAGAAGATCCGCGCTGCCGGCTCGACGACAAATATCCCGGCTGACGTGCGGAATGCCTTCGAGGAGAACGGCACACGGCTCGGCTATGCGCTCCTCCTGAAGCGCTACGTCGATGATCCGCGTACCGCCACGCCCGAGCAGATCGACAAGGCAGCCTGGGACACTGTGCCCATGGTCGCCCCGTTGTTCTGGACCTTCCGCATCATGGTCGGCCTCGGCATGTTCTTCATCCTTCTCAGCGGGACGTTCTTCGTGCTCTCGGCTCTCCGGAAGCTTGACCACTACCCGTTCCTGCTGAAGGTCGCGGTCTGGTCCATCGTCCTGCCGTGGATCGCTATCGAATGCGGCTGGTTCGTCGCGGAATACGGCCGCCAGCCGTGGATCATCGAGGGTGTTCTGCCGACAGCGGCCGCCGTTTCCGATCTCGGCGTCACCACGGTCCTTCTCACCATCATCGGCTTCGTGGCGATCTACACCGTCCTGCTGATCATCGAAATGAAGCTGATGCTGCGCGCCATTCGCAAGGGCCCGGAACCGGATGACGAGCCCGAAGCGGTGCTCGCGCCCGCCAAGCTGGTCGCCGCGGAGTAATACCAATGATCCTGCATGAACTGATTAGCTACGACATTCTCCGCGTCATCTGGTGGGCGCTGCTCGGCGTCATCCTCATCGGTTTCGCCGTCACGGATGGCTTTGATCTCGGCGTCGGGACACTCCTGCCCTTCGTCGCGCGTGACGATATCGAGCGCCGCGTGGTGATCAATACGATCGGCCCGGTCTGGGAGGGCAACCAAGTCTGGCTGATCCTGGGAGGCGGCGCGATCTTCGCGGCGTGGCCGCAGCTCTATGCGGTATCCTTCTCAGGGTTCTACCTCGCGATGTTCGCGATCCTGTTCGCGCTCATCCTGCGCCCTGTCGGCTTCAAGTATCGCTCGAAGATCGAGGACCCCGGCTGGCGCGCGTGCTGGGATTGGGCGCTCTTCATCGGCGGCTTCGTGCCGGCGCTGATCTTTGGCGTGGCCATCGGCAACGTGTTGCAGGGCGTGCCATTCCGCCTGAACGACGAACTCCGGATCTTCTACGACGGCACGTTCTTCGGCTTGCTCAACCCCTTCGCGCTGCTGTGCGGCCTGGTGTCGGTCGCCATGCTCGTCATGCACGGGGCAGCGTGGATCGTGCTGAAGACCGAGGGGCCGGTCGCACGGCGTGCCCGGCGGGTCGGTGAGGTAGCCTCGCTGCTCACGATCCTGCTGTTCGCGCTCGGCGGCGTCGCGCTGTGGCTCTTCGTCGGCGGCTATCGCATCACCAGCCCGATCGACATGGTCGGCCCGTCCAATCCGCTGCTCAAGACGGTGGAGAGGGGCGGCGGCTGGTTCGCGAACTACAGCGCCCACCCATGGATGATGATCGCGCCCGCGGCCGGCTTCATCGGCGCCATCGCCTGCTATTTCAACGCGAGGGCCGGACGCGAGATCGGGACGTTGCTGTGGAGCAAGCTGTCGATCTTCGGGATCATCGCGACGGTCGGTGTCTCGATGTTCCCGTTCATCCTTCCCTCCTCGGTGGATCCGCGGGCAAGCCTGGCGGTCTGGGACGCCTCTTCCAGCCACCTCACGCTCTTCATCATGCTGGTCGTGACGGTGATCTTCCTGCCGATCATCCTGGCCTATACCGCGTGGGTCTATCGGGTGCTGTGGGGCAAGGTCGACGAACAGGCCATCCGCGACGAGAGCGGCCACGCTTACTGATCAAGGGAAAGGATAGTCGCTATGTGGTACTTCTCCTGGCTTCTCGGCCTTCCCCTGGCAGCGGCCTTCGCCGTTCTCAATGCCATGTGGTACGAACTCACCGAAGACGACGCGAAGAGAAAGAAGGCAGAAAAGCCATAGTCTCGGGCGTGATGGGCGCGGGTGACGCGCTCCGGTCAAACCGCAACGAAAAAAGCCCCCCGCGTTTGACGCGGGGGGCTCTTCATTTGTGGAGCGGCCGCAGGGCTTAGCGGGTCGCAGGCTCCGGCGTCAGTGTCGCGCTCACCACATGGACGAGGGCGGGCCGGCGCATATAGGCGACAATGGCGACGACGCCGATGACGGTCGCGCCCGCGACATAGTGGATGGGGCCGATCGGATCGGTGACGAGCAGCAGCTGCACGGCCACCGGCGTCAACCCCCCAAAGATCGCGTAGGCGACGTTGTAGGAGAACGAGACGCCGGTGAAGCGCACGTTGTCGGGGAAAGCCCTGACCATGGTGTAGGGCACCACGTTGATAAGACCCGCGCCGAGGCCGGCGAGCGCCGACAGGGGGATGAGATAGTCGGTGTTGATCGCGGTGCCCATGTAGAGGGCATAGGCCGTGATGATGAAGAACGGACCGCCGGCAAGCGTCACCTTCACCAGCCCGAAGCGATCGATGAAGGCGCCCACCGCGAAGGCGGACAGGGTGATGCCGAGCGTCGCGGCGATGCTGGCGACCAGCGTCGTCAGGGCGGGCAGGCCGTGGAGACGCTGCATCAGGGTCGGCGTCATCAGGATGACGACCACCACGATGGCGGTCAGCATCCATGTCACCAGCATCGAGACGACGACGGCCGGGCGATAGCCGCGGAGCACCTGCTTCAACGGCAGATCCTCCACGAGCGCCTTGCGGGCCCGCATCGCCTCGAACACCGGGGTTTCATGCAGCCAGCGGCGCAGATACATCGCCACGAAGCCGAACACGCCGCCGAGGATGAACGGCAGGCGCCAGGCGAAATCGTGGATTTCCCCCGGGGTATAGACGTAGTTGATGAGTGTCGCCATCAGGGAGCCGAGCAGGATGCCGCCCGTCAGACCGCCGGTGAGCAACCCGCAGGCGAGGCCGACGCGATTCTGTGGCACGTGCTCGGACACGAAGACCCAAGCGCCGGGCGCCTCGCCGCCGATGGCCGCCCCCTGGAACACGCGCATGACGAGCAGCAGCAACGGCGCGGCATAGCCGATCGATTCGTAGGTCGGCAGGACGCCGATGATCAGCGTTGGCAGCGCCATCATGAAGATTGACAGCGTGAACATGCGCTTACGGCCGGTCTTGTCGCCGAAATGCGCCAGGATGATGCCGCCGAGAGGGCGAGCGAGATAGCCGGCCGCGAAAATGCCGAAGGTCTGCAGCTGCTCGAGCCATTCGGGCATGTCCGGCGGGAAGAACAGCTTGCCGATCACTACCGCGAAGAAGACGTAGATAATGAAATCGTAGAACTCGAGGGCGCCTCCGAGGGAAGCCAGTGCGAGCGTCTTGGCATCGCCTCTGGTCAGAGGTCGCGGGGCAACGGCGTCGGCCATCACAATATGTCCTGCTAGGCTATGCGATTGAAACGATGCTTCGCTACAGCACCAGACGGCGCAACGCCATGCCCGGAAAGGATGGCTCCTATCGGCTCGCCGCATAAGTCATGCACTTGGCGCATCGTCCGTCTGTTTGCAGCATGGCCGCTGGGATAGGGGGAACTGCACCAAGGCTTGCGGCTGGCGCCGGGCTCACTTATGCCTCATGCGGGGCGTGTCCAGCGGGCGCCATCGGTTGGCGCCTTTCGGCTGAAATACGCTCACGATAAGGATGGGGCGCCCGGCCCTGGACTGTTCAACCCGGGCGATATCGCCTGGATGCGGGCACGGACCTTGAGGTGCGAAAGGAGCCGCCGATGATCATCGCTGTCGGGCATGACGATCGGATCACACTTGAGGATGCAATGAATTTTCGCGGCTTCAAGGTGTCGGTGCCGTGGACTGCCCGCGATACCGCGCGGCTGGCCCGCGCCTTCACCGGAATCGGGCAAGTGGACGGGGCCGATCATGTCTGGATCGATCAGACCGCGCTGAACGCGCTGGGGCCTAAGGATGATCCGGCGTGGCGTGATGGGGTTTCGGGCATGATCCATTTCGCCGAAAAGCATGGCTGGGTGGAGCCGGGCAGCGGCGCTGTGCGGGCCCATATCGAATGGACTGCCGCCTGAGGGGCGCGACCATCGGCGGAACCGCAAACGCCGAGTGATCAATACCTTGTGAGAGGTTCACGATGAAGCTAGTTCAGATCAACGAAATGCTGTGGGTCGCTCCGCAAATTGATCCCGACGATTTCGCGACGTTGAAGGAGCGCGGCTTTACGGCCGTCGTCAACAACCGCCCGGACGGCGAGGAGCCCGGCCAGCCGACAGCGGCGGAGGCGGCGGCAACTGCGGCCTCGCTGGGGCTTGCCTACAGCCATCTGCCGTTCGCGGGTTATGGCTTCGATGAGGCATTCGTGCGCCAACATCAGGCCGCTCTCACGGCGCAACCCGGTCCGGTTGTGGCACATTGCCGTTCTGGCACGCGCTCCTTGACAATCTGGGCGATTGGCGAGGTCCTCGATGGGCGCATGGCCATCGATGAGGTTGACGCCTTTGGTCAGAGCTACGGCTTCGATCTTTCCGGCGTCCATCGCTGGTTCGCAAACCAGCCGTAAGCGACGCTTGCGCGGCGTCGACGCCGCGCGCTCCGTTTGCCTCACACGCTTGCACGCGCCTCGCAGGCGTCCGGGATAAAGTTTCCGCAAGGACATAGGGGGGACAGATGATGGGCCAGCCGCAGGTACAGGGCTTCTACGATGCCATAACGGGCTCGATCCAGTACGTCGTCAGCGACCCCGCGACGCTGTCCTGTGCGATCATCGATCCGGTGCTGGACTTCGACGAGAAGTCAGGGGCAACTGCTACACGCAACGCCGACCGCTTGCTTGACTACGTGGCTGAGCATGGGCTCAAGGTCGTATGGATTCTCGATACGCATCCCCATGCGGATCACTTCTCCGCCGCGAGTTACCTAAAGGAGAAGACCGGGGCGCCGACCGCGATCGGGGAACACGTGCGGGATGTGCAGCAGTTGTGGAAGGAGATCTACAACTGGCCGGAGCTCCCCACCGACGGTTCCCAATGGGACAGGCTTTTCGCCGAGGGCGACAGGTTCGCGATCGGTAGCCTCGAGGGGCGCGTGATGTTCTCGCCCGGCCATACGCTGGCGTCGATCACCTATGTCATCGGCGACGCCGCCTTCATCCATGACACGCTGTTCATGCCGGATAGCGGCACCGCGCGCGCCGATTTTCCGGGCGGCAGCGCCAGTGCCTTGTGGCGTTCGATCCAGGACATTCTGTCCCTGCCGGATGGGACCCGGCTATTCACCGGGCACGACTATCGGCCCGGCGGACGTGACGCCCTCTGGGAAAGCTCTGTGGCGAAGCAGCGGGAGAGCAACAGCCATATCGCCAAGAGCGCGTCGGAAAGCGACTTCGTGACTCTCCGCGAGGCGCGCGATCGCACCCTCCCCATGCCAAAGCTCATTCTCCACGCGCTGCAGGTCAACACCAACGGCGGACGCCTGCCTGAGCCCGAAAGCAATGGACGGCGCTATCTCAAATTCCCACTTGATGCCTTGCCGGGCGCCGCGTGGAGTTGAACGGTCTGGCTCGAAGCAGTCTGATATGATTGTGAAGTGCCCGGCGGTGGTTGTTCGGGGCCAAAACCAACGGGGCGCGCCGTCATTTCCGCGATCGAGAGGGATTTCGTCGATAAATTGGAATGGCGAGCGATCTTCGCGGTGTTTTCTGCGGTGACGTGCCGAACATGCAATTAAATTGCTGATATCGTAGTGCGAATTCTTCTTTGGAATGGATCGCGTCAATCCGGTAGGGCCCATGGGAAAGAGGCTTTCCGGCGATAAAACTCGCTCCGACATCCACATCGCCACAATTGAGGATTTGGCATTGTCGCACGCACGGGCTATCTGTCGCGTTGAGGCAGGCGCAACTCGGCGCTCGCTGCAGAAGGACGACAAGATGGCTACCGGAACAGTTAAGTGGTTCAACGACCAAAAGGGCTATGGCTTCATTCAGCCGGACAATGGCGGCAAGGACGTGTTCGTCCATGTCAGCGCGGTGGAGCGCTCGGGCCTGAGAGGCCTTACCGAAGGTCAGAAGATTGCCTATGAGGTTGAAGCGGACCGCCGGACCGGCAAGGACGCGGCCGTCAACCTGCAGCAGGTCTAAGATCGACTGCTACGGGGCCGAGCGATGCATCGGCCCCGATTCGCATCCATGGACCAGCAGGGAATGCCCTGTCAGCGTCTGGATTTTCTAGCCTGCCGTGGTGACTTCACAGGCGTCGCCTTCAGCGAAGTTGACGCATCGCAGCCCGTGCAGATGCCGCTGGTCGATTCCCGCGCCTTGCGATCCCATGTGGCATAGCGCGCCGCCATATCCTTTTCGGACCGGGTGGGCTTGGTCCAGTCCTCGCTGGTGGGACGCTGCCGGGCCGGTGTGGTCGTATCCGCCGGGCGGGACTGGGCTAAAGCCGGAGCCGCCAGAAGCGCGACAAGCACGGCCGACGTAACTGCAAAAACGCGCGCGGTCATCACGAAGCTCTCATCACATGCAGGGCATACGCAGCGTTGCGGCGCGATGGCCCTCATGAAGAATTCCATGCGCATCGGCGAGCTCCCCGATCTCCTCCGCGCATCGCGAAGAGATGGTAGGCGCTTATCTTTCTGTCAATGGGTAACACGGCTTCGGCATCCGATCGCGACCCGATCGAAGTGGCCGGCTCGGAATTGTGCGAGCCGGTGGCAGGCGCCGCCGGTCAAGGCCCCGCTTCAGTTCGGCGGTCAAGTCCGTTCAGACTTACCGCAACCCTAGCGCTCGCCGCCGCGCGCTATCGATATGTTTGGCAAGCGCGCTTGCGGCCAAGGTCGGATCGCGCGTCTCCATCGCGGCGATCACGGTGAGATGCTCGTTCATGACAGGCACGACGAGACCGTCGATCCGGGTCAACTCCTGCCGGATCAGCCGGATCTTGATGGAGTTCACCCGATAGGCCTTGGCGATGATCTCATTGCTCAAGGCATCGATGATCGTGTCATGGAAGCCCCAGTCGACAGCCTGCGCCTCCGCGGCGAGATCGGGACTGGTCACGCCCTGTTCCGCACGCCGGAGGATATCCTCGTGCCGGGCGCGGATTGCGGCGATCGTCTCATCCGAGGCCGTCTCGACGAAAAGGGCCACGGCCTCTTTTTCGAGAAAGAGGCGAAACTGATAGGCATCCCGGATGAGGCCGAGATCGATATGCGCGACCTGCATGCCGCGCTGCGGCACCGTCTTCACCAGTCCCTCGGCTTCGAGCCGGGGGACGAGTTCACGGATCGCGCCGAGTGTCAGGCCCGTCAGCTCGACCAGCTCTCGTTGGGAAACGAACTGGCCCGGCCGTACGGCGTTGGCAAGCAGGTGCCGGGTGAAGCTGTCGTAGGCTATCTCGCGCAATTTGGGAGGTTCGCGCTCTTCGCCCGTCCTCTCCATCCGACACTCCTCTCAAGCGGCCGTTGCAGAAAAGATCCGATCGCAGCGTTCTCCGAGCTGGGCCATCTCGGCGCGCGACAATGCGGTTAACGGCGGCCGCATGGTCAACCATCCGGGCTCGCCGCTGCGATGGGCGACGAGCGCCTTGATCGCTGCCATGACCGGATAGCCAAGGACCGTCTCGACCAAGAGGTCGACACGCTGATCGGGGCGCCCCTCCACCACTAGGGGCAATAGCGCATCTGGGCATATGTTTGCCAGCCCCGATATCGCCCCTTGGCCGCCGTTTCTCACGGCGCGAGCCAGGCTGCGCTCATCACCGACCAGAATGACACGGTCGCGATGCGCCTCCAGGAGTTGTTCCGTATAAGCCCAGTCTCCGGCTGAATCCTTGACGCCGATGAACGCCTCCGGGAAAGCGCGAATGAGCCGTGTGATCAAGGACAACGGCATCGCAACCGCTGTCACCTGGGGGATATTGTAAAGCAACATATTACGCGCCCGGGATCCAAGGCGCTCCACCAGTGCGGCATACCAGCCGAAAACCCCGTCCTCCGCCACACCCTTGAAGAAGTAGGGAGGTGGAACGAGGAGC
Organism: Chelatococcus sp. HY11; assembly: GCF_018398335.1. Lineage (NCBI taxonomy): Bacteria > Pseudomonadati > Pseudomonadota > Alphaproteobacteria > Hyphomicrobiales > Chelatococcaceae > Chelatococcus > Chelatococcus sp. HY11. The sequence goes on along the minus strand of NZ_JAHBRX010000001.1, from coordinate 2,004,559 downwards.
GCGCGGCAGCCGTGATCCAGCGCAAGAGTTGCCTGCGCGACCGCGTCGGTGACAGCTGTTGCGGCTATGCCGCCCACGATGCGATCCCCGGCGATGCCATCCCTGGCGAGCGCGGCGAAGGTTGCCTCGCGCTCCGAAAGCCCAATCGACGCGCCTTCGCCGGTCGTGCCGAACAGGGTGATGCTGCTGCAGCCTCTGGCCAGACACCAGGATGCCTGCTCCGTGAGGAGACCATTATCGACCGCTCCAGAAAGCTGAAAAGGAGTTGCAAGAGCCACCGAGAGGCCGAATTGACCAGGCATGATAAACAGATCCCGCTTGTATTGACTGCACACTAACATGTTAGTCGGATGAAAATGTGCTTGCAAGGGCCGTCCAGCCTGATCAACAATAGATCGTGCCGATTGCGGAGGATCTGCACCGGCGTGGCTTGGACACATGCATGTCGGATGTTGCTTGCTGCGGATCAGCGGGATGGGGCGGGTCTCATGAGGAGTGCGTAAGCTCAGCTCTTGGTGTGCCGGCACGCGCGCGGACAGAGGGGCCCTTCGGCAGTTCTTTTTTGTGTAATTGATTGGGATGTGGAGGTGCCTGACAGGCTGATGCGAAGTCCAAGTGTTTTTGACATCCCGGCGTTTCATCGTCTTCGCGGGGATCGGCGTCTGACCTTCGCTATAGGTCTAAAGGATGTGGTGACCAATCCATCGCCGGGTTGCAGATTGAATCAAAACGGCAGCTTGGCTATCGGGTTGGCCTTTTTGGGTGATGAATGACGGTACTGCTCAAAAAAGTGCCGCGTCAGGGATGAAATGAAAGGGGAGGAAAGCGATGTTCGACAACGGCATCTCGCGCCGCTCGGTGCTCAAGGGAAGCTTGGCGGCCGGTGCTCTGGGTCTGGCGGGAACGCCGGCCTTCGCCGATCCGCAATGGAAGAAGTTTGCCGGCACGAAGCTTGAGGTCAATCTTATCAAGAGCCCGCGGGGCGAGGTTCTTGAGAAACACGTCAAGGAGTTCACGGATCTCACCGGCATCGAGGTCGCGTCGGAGCAGATCCCGGAGCAGCAGCAGCGCCAGAAGGCCGTTATCGAGCTGACTTCGGGGAAGCCGAGCTTCGATGTTGTGCATCTGAGCTACCACGTGCAGAAGCGGCAGTTCGAGAAGGCGGGGTGGCTGGCCGATCTCACGCCGTTCATGAAGAATCCGGATTTGACGGCCCCGGATCTGACCGAGGCCGATTTCTCCTCCGCCGGCTTGCTCTACGCCAAGGACCAGAGCGGAGCGATGCGCTCTCTGCCGTTCTCGGTGGACTACTGGATCGTCTATTGGAACAAGGACCTCTTTGAAAAGAAGGGCCTGAGCTATCCCACCAATTTCGAGGAGATGGTGAAGGCCGCCGAGGCCCTGACCAATCCGTCGGATGGTACCTATGGCTTCGTCGCCCGCGGGTTGCGCAATGCCAATGTGCCGGTATGGGCGAGCTTCCTGCTCGGCTATGGCGGCAATTTCCTCGATGCCAGCGGCAATCTCCTTACTGACAAGCCCGAGGCCGTCGAGGGCGCCAAGCTTTATCAGCGCCTGCTCACCAAGGCCGCACCGCCCGGCGTTGCCGGCTTCAACTGGTCGGAGTGCCAGTCGGCCTTCCTGCAGGGCAAGGTCGGCATGTGGCTCGATGGCGTCGGCTTCGCGCCCCCGCTCGAGGATCCGACCAAGTCGCGCATCGTCGGCAAGGTCGGCTACGGGGTCATGCCCGCTGGTCCCAAGCTGCAGGCTTCAGCCACCTTCGGGGACGGCATTGGTGTCACCGCCGCGTCGACCAAGAAGGAGGCCGCCTATCTCTACTGCCAATGGGCCGTATCGAAACTCATGGGCGCGCGCCTTCTGCAGGCTGGTGGTGGCGTGCCGTTCCGCAACTCCATCCTCGATGACAAGGAGGTTCGCGGCGGTGTGAAAATGCCTGCGGCCTGGGTCGATGCGGTTGTCGGATCGGCGAAGGTCAGTCGGCTCGGCCTGCCGGTGGTCATTCCGGTCACGGAGTTCCGCGACATCATCGGCACGGCGCTGACGAGCACCTTGTCGGGGGCGGATCCGGCGGCCGAGCTCGCCAAGGCGACCGAGCAGTTCAAGCCCGTGCTTGAACGCAGCGAACGCGGCTGAGCCACCGGGCGGCCCGGCATCGGCGCGTGTCAGATCCGCGGGATCCACGTCGCCGGGTCGCCAGCGAGCATGCCCCGATGGCCTTGGGGTGGGGTCTATCGGGCCGATAGACGGGGCATGCTCGCCTCATTCTGCACGACGGCGCGGTGATGGTGGGATCGCCGCTTCTCGCCGGCGCGATGTCCCCGATCGGGCAGGGGGCGATCGTCGGAGGGGCGATCGTCATTCTTATGATGCAACAAGCACAAGTGACGCATGAGTGAGCTCACCATGAGGGAGGCCCCGGCCTCCACCACGCATCAATCCGCCAACAGGCATTGGCGCCCCCCGTCCTATTGGCCGTTCGTTCTGCCGGCGATCATCACGGTCAGCGCGGTCATCGTATTTCCGTGGGTCTTCACCCTGTGGATGAGCCTGCACGAATGGACCGTCGGCGGATCCTCCAGCTTCGTTGGCTTGACGAATTACCTGCGTCTGCCGCGCGATCCGCGTTTCGCGGACGCTGTCATCCACACGCTCTATTACACGGTCCTCTCCGTGTTGCTTCCGCTTCTGCTCGGCACCCTGTCGGCGGTGATCTTCCACGCGCGGTTTCCGCTGCGCGGCTTTCTGCGCGGCATCTTCGTCATGCCCATGATGGCGACGCCGGTCGCGATCGCGCTGGTATGGACGATGATGTTCCATCCACAGCTGGGCGTGCTGAACTATCTCCTGTCTCTTGTCGGCATTCCGCCACAGCTCTGGGTCTTCGAGCCCAGGACCGTCATCCCCTCGCTCGTGCTCGTGGAGACCTGGCAGTGGACGCCGCTCGTCATGCTCATTCTGCTCGGCGGGCTCGCCGCCATCCCGACGGAGCCTTATGAGAGCGCATTGATCGACGGCGCCAGCCGCTGGCAGATGTTCTATTACATAACCCTGCCGATGATCGCTCCCTTCCTTATGGTCGCCGCCATCATCCGCACCATCGACGCGTTGAAGAGCTTCGATATCATCTATGCGATCACGCAAGGGGGGCCTGGAACGGCTTCCGAGACCATCAATCTGTATCTTTATAGCGTTGCCTTCGCCTACTACGACATCGGCTATGGATCGGCGATCGCCGTTGTCTTCTTCGCGCTCGTCATTGGCCTGTCGGTGCTGTTGCTGGCGCTCAGGCAGCGTACGAAATGGACCGAGGTGGGAGGCGCCCTATGACACTGCGTGCCATTCTCGACCGGGTCCTCCTTATGGTTGCCGTGGCGATCATCGTCTCGCCGGCGCTGTTCTTCTTCATCTGGATGCTGTCGCTGTCACTGAAATACGAGGTCGACAACGCGGCGTATCCGCCGATCCTGATCCCCGAGACTTTCGCGTGGCAGAACTACGCATCGGTCCTTGAGTCCAACCGCTTCCCGCTGTTCTTCCGCAACAGCCTGATCGTCACGGGCACGGCCACGCTGCTCGGACTGATCGTCGGCGTGCCCGCGGGCTACGGCATCGCGCGGATGAAGGCGACCCGCTCCGCCATCGTCATCCTCATCGCGCGCATGACCCCGGGCTTGTCCTACCTCATCCCGCTCTTCCTGCTGTTCCAGTGGCTGGGCCTGATGGGTACGCTCTGGCCGCAGATCATCATCCATCTCGTCATTACCGTGCCCATCATCATCTGGATCATGATCGGCTATTTCGAAACGACGCCGATGGAACTCGAGGAGGCGGCGACCATCGACGGCGCCAACCGCTGGCAGGTGTTTCGCCACGTGGCGCTGCCCATCGCCAAGCCCGGTGTCACGGTCGCCTTCATCCTGGCGGTGATCTTCTCCTGGAACAACTTCGTGTTTGGCATCGTGCTCGCGGGCCGGGAGACACGCACCCTGCCGGTCGCGGTCTACAACATGATCTCCTTCGAGCAATTGAGCTGGGGGCCCCTGGCGGCGGCGGCCCTCATCGTGACCCTGCCTGTTCTCCTGCTGACAATTGTTGCCCAACGCCAGATCATCGCCGGATTGACGGCGGGAGCGGTGAAGGGCGGCTGATCCTAGCCGACAAGCTCGTGCCTTTTGTGGAGCATGACGCTCAAACAGACATGCGGTGTCGGTCGTGATTTCTTGGGTGGTGCGGCCCGGGAGCCCATGGACCGATAGCTCGCGAATCCGGTCCTGAGTGGGGCGGGAGGTCGCGGTCCCCTCTAGGCTTGGTCGTTGCGCGAAGCGTCTGATATTAAGGCAGGAACGGCTAAGCGAGGCTCGTGCAAAACGGCCCGGCTGCAGCTATGATCTCTGTGGCTTAGCTTTTAGTGCCAGGCGTTCTCATGTCGCAGCCCGTGGTTCCCGCTCCCGAACTCTACAGGTTCGATCGTCTCTCGACCGACGATTTCGAGCCCGCGACGCTTTATGAGGCCTGGCGCGCGGCCGCCTATCATTCCGTTGATCTTTTGCCACCGGACGAGGAACTCAGAGGCACCGTCAAATTCGTCCGTGGCAAGTCCGGCGTGTTCGGCAGTCACCAAGGATCAGGCTATCAAACGGTGTTTTCGCGTGAAGCGCGCAGCGCCGGGCTCGGCGAATGCATGGTCATCGCCTTGCTGGCCGACCGTCGTGTCGCGTTGGAGGGGCCAGGTGACGCGCGGATGATCGCCGAGAGCGGCTCGATGGCGCTTTACGACGTGGCCCGGCCGATGCACTACCACTGGAGCAAAGGCAAGGATCTTTATCTTCTGTTGCCGCGGCAAGCAGCCCTTGAGGCTATTGGTGGCGCTTTGGATGGCTTGTCGCTTCCGCTCGAGCGGCAACGCCTTGCGCCGTTCCTGCGTACACAGATGATGAGCCTTGAAGAGCACGGGCATTTCTTGGCGCGCAACGAACTGGCGTCCATGCTCGACGCGACGGTGGAGACGGCCTTGCTGATGCTGCGCGGGATCACGCAGCACGCAGAAGCTGGAGCGGAGTTGCTCACGAAAGGTCTCTACGCCAGCGCCATCCAGTTCATGGCGGCGCATTATCCCGATCGTGATCTCGATCCTGTCATGATTGCCCATGCGTTGGGATGCTCGCGCGCGACGCTCTACCGCGCCTTTGCCGAGCACAACACGACCGTTATGGATGCGCTGCGAGAACTGCGTATGCAGAAGGCACGCAGGAAGCTCGAGGCCGCCACAGGCGGCAACGTCGGCACCATAGCTCTGGCCTGCGGCTTTCCGGATTTGTCGGCCTTTGGGAAGTTGTTCAAGGCGCGTTTTGGTGTTTCCCCGCGGGACTGGCGGATGGAGATCGAGCGGCCCCGCGCGCTTGTTTCGACGAATGGGAATGTTGGCGTTTAATCTTTCTCGAAGATTAAAAACAATTCATAGTGTGGCGTCGGTGTAATAATATGTGTAAGTATTTATAAGTAAGTTTTTCATTTTTACACGCGTTTGTGATTATTTCCGTGGTTGAGGAATGTCGGCGCAGTCAAAGCCTTACGCCGACTGGCGTGTGGCAGGCAGCAAGTCATGCCCGCTGAGATCGTCTGACCAACATTGAGACGCGCCGCCTATTGTCTCTGATAATCCTTCTATAACATATGGTTACAGCAAGCGATGGTGCTCGACGGGGCCGCTGTCGCACGCGATGAGTCATTTTCGCCGCGATGGTGGACGGGATTGATGGGCCCTTCGCGATCAAGGCGCTCCCAGGAGACTAGTCATGTCGATTACATCTCAGACCTTAGGAATAAGTGATATCTCCGGTTCCGCGGATGGCGATACGCTTGCGAACCTGCAGGGCAGCAACTTCATTGATGGCGGGTTGGGCGCGGATACGCTGACCTATGAGGGCCCGCGCACGCGCTATCTGATCGTCGTTGATGGCGCGGTGGCCTATGTCACCGACAAGGTGACGGGCGCGACCGACACCATCGCCAATGTCCAGAAGCTTGCCTTCTCCGACCATACCGTGGACCTGTTCGCGACGGACCAGACCGAGATCGTGGCGCTCTATCGCACGCTGCTCAATCGCGATCCCGATCCCGATGGTATGGCCTATTGGGTCGGTCGGAGCGCTGCCGGCGCGACCTTCGCGCAGATCGCCCAGGAGATCGCGGGCGCGGCGGAGCACCAGGCACGTCTTGCCGCGCTGACGCCGGCCGAACTGGTATCCGACATCTACAGCACCTTGCTCGGACGCGAGGGCGATGCCGGTGGTGTGGGCTTCTGGGCCAGCCATGTCCAGGGCGGCGTCGATTTCGTGGCGATCGCCAAGGCTTTTGTCGAGGGTCAGGAATTCAAGGATGGTTCGGACACCCTCGTCGATTCCGCGGGCTGGTTCATCCCCGACCCGTGGGGCCCAAACCCCACCTATGTCTATGGCGATACGCCTGGCGACCTGAGTGGATCTCAGGTGGGTGGAAACCAGACGCTTGCCGATGCCGGTGCCAATCTCGTGATCTTCGGTGATGCTGGCCAATCGATCCTCGATCAGGCGCGCGGTGGAAATGACAGTATATCGGTCAATGTGGAGGCAGCTTCGCAGAATTGGCTGATCGGCGACGCGCGTTATATTGTTGGCGAGGGTGCCGGTGGCGAGGACAGCCTTGTCGGACTTGCTGGCGCCTCCACCTATTCCACCACGAACCACCTCATCGGCGATGCGCTTGTTCTCGCGGACGCGGCCCAGGGCGGTAACGATCACATCGAGGGCGGTAACGGTGGCCTCGCGCGCAATATGATGTATGGCGACGCGATGACCATGCGCGATCAGGCGGTGGGCGGCAACGATACGATCCTTGGCGGAAGTTTTCTCAGCCAGAATATCGTCTTTGGTGACGCTGAAACCATGTCGGGGTCATCGCGCGGCGGCAACGATACCATCACTATGGGCGATTACAGCCTCGCCACGGTTCATGGCGATGCGCGCGTCATGTCAGAGAACGCGGTCGGAGGAAACGACACGATCGCGCTCGGCTCGGGCTTCTCGGGCGCGCCGCAGGTGGTGTACGGCGATGCCCAGACTTTGTCCGATAACGCCAAGGGCGGTGACGATACCATCATTGGAGGCGCCTCGGGCAACAAGACCCGGCTTTACGGTGACGGTGAGACGCTTGAAGCGGGCGCGACGGGCGGGAACGACCGCATCGTCAGTGGCGAAAGCGACGATGAGATGTGGGGCGACGCAGCCGATATCGCGCCGGGCGCGGTGACAGGCAGCGATGTTTTTGCCTTCGGGCCGAATGGCGGCAGCGACAAGATTTACGACTTCGAGCTCTCGAAGGACCTGATCGATGTCTCCGCACTTGGCATAACCGAGATGTCGCAGATGAGCTTTACACCCTATGGCACGCATGGCGAAAATGTATTGATCGGCTTCGCGGACGGCGCCGATGTTTACGTCGTGGGCCTTCCTGCCAGGTTGGTGAGCGAAAGCTCGTTTATATTCGCTGAAAGCGTATGAAAACATAGTGACGGAGCGCGAGCCGAAAGCTTTGAAAAGATCTTCGGATAAGCGCGATGCTCATTCGCATGTATAGAGCGGCGATCAGATCCCATCGGGTATCCGCCGCTCTTCCTCTGGGCCCGCCGTGCTTGTCGGGAAGCGGACGCAACGCACGTCCGCTCCGTTTTTCCGAGAGGTCGGTGAGCCGTTTCAAGTCGTGCGGAGATAGACGGGCATCGTCTTCTAAGGTCTCCCGTAGATAAAAATTGTAATAATTCCAATATATTAGTTTTTGTTGCCAGTGCGAAGTGAGGGCTCTATGAGAGCACTGCCGTCATATCGGTGATGGGCGAAGAATAGCTCTTCGCGTCGTTTCGCTTCGTACATAAGAATGAGCATCTCCGGTTTATCCAAGCGTCTCGGCGCCATCTGCGTTATCGCCGCGCTTGCGGCGGCCTGGTGGCAGGCTTCCGCCCGGGGGCTCGTCTCCACCTTCCTGTTGCCGACGCCCCACACCGTCGCACTGACGGGATGGGAGCTCCTTAGCGACGGCACTCTCGGCGCGCATATCGCCGTCAGCGTGGTCCGGATCATCGCCGGCTACCTCATCGCGACAGCGCTGGCGCTCCCCGTGGCCTTCCTCTTCGGTATCTCGCCATCGGCCCAGCGAGCCTTCGAGCCGGTTCTGGAATTCCTGCGCCAGGTGCCGCCGCTCGCCATGATGCCGCTGCTCATTCTCTGGCTCGGCATCGGCGAGACACAGAAGATCGGCATCATCGTTCTGGCCTGTTTCTTCCCCATATTCCTGGGCGCGCTCGGCGGCATCGCGCAGTGTGATCAGAAGCTTGTGGAGGTGGGGCGGGCCTGCGCGCTGCCGCAAGGCGCTATCTTGCGCCGCATCGTGCTGCCCGCGGCCCTGCCCTCCATCGTCATCGGGCTTCGCATCGCGCTGGGGCAAGGGTGGCGCGCGCTGGTCGGCGCGGAACTCGTCGCGTCAGCGGCGGGGCTCGGCTACATGATCGTCGATGCCGAGCAGCTGGCGCGCACCGACATCATCATCGTTGGCATCTTCGTCATCGGCGGCCTCGGCCTCCTTGCCGATTTCGGCATTCGCCGGCTGATCGCCCGGACGGCGCCATGGCTGCGCCAGCGCACCGAGATTACCCATGCTTGAGCTGCGCGGGCTCAGCAAGCATTACAAGGTCGCCGATCGCGACGTGGTCGCCCTGGCCGATGTCGATCTCGTTTTGCCGCCGGGCAGTTTCACGGTCGTCGTCGGGCGCTCGGGCTGCGGCAAGTCGACCTTGTTGCGCCTTCTAGCCGGCCTCGTCGCGCCGACGGCGGGTGATATCCGTCATGCCGATGGCCATCGCCCCACCATCGGCTGCGTGTTTCAGGAGCCGCGATTGATGCCGTGGCTCAGCGTCACGGGCAATGCCGGCTTCGGCCTTGTCGGCAAGGTCCCGAAAGCAGAGATCGCGACGCGCGTCGCAGCGGCGCTCGCGCTGGTCGGCCTCACCGAGTTCCGCGATGCCTATCCGGACCAGCTGTCCGGCGGCATGGCGAGCCGTGTCGGGCTGGCGCGGGCGCTTGTGCTCGAACCGGAACTTCTGCTCCTCGACGAGCCCTTCGCGGCGCTCGACGCCTTCACACGGCGTGGGCTGCAGGCCGAACTCACCGACATCTGGCTTGCCCGCCGCCCAACCGTCGTCTTCGTCACCCATGACGTCGAGGAAGCCCTGCTGCTCGCCGATCAGGTCGTGCATATGGACAAGGGCCGCATCATCGGGCGCCGTCCGGTCCCGCTCCCCCGCCCGCGCGATGCCACCGACCAGGGGCTCGTGGCGCTGCGCCGTGCCATCCTCGATGACCTCGCGGGCGATCCAAGCCCTGTCACAGCCAGACACCCCTCTTTGGACCCAAGCGTTTTCCAACAGGAGACAATCCCGTGATCCCTCCTACCCGTCGTCGCCTCATCACCACCGCGCTGGCCTTCGCCGGCGCCCTGTCGCTGACCACCGGCGGCATCGCAGGCGCGCTTGCCGCCGAGAAGCCCAAGACCGTGCGCATCACCTATGTGGCGTCGCCGTTCAACGTCCCGTCCATCGTCATGCGTGCGAAGGGCTATCTGGACGAGGCCTTCGCGCCCCATGGCATCAAGGTGGAGTCGCCGGAGATCACGTCGGGTGCCCAGCAGGTCCAGGCCATCGCCGCCGGCGAGATCGACATCGCCAGCGTGCTCGGTGGTTCCTCCGCGATTCTCGGCAAGGCCAACGGCGCTGACGTGCTGGTGGTGGCCGCCTACAGCCGCAACCCTGAAGCCTACGCCATTCTGGCGGGGAAGGGCGGTCCGACGAAGGTCACCGAGCTCAAGGGCAAGAACGTCGCCGGCCCGAAGGGCACCGCGTTGAACCAGCTTCTTGCGGCGGCGCTGATCAAGAACGGCATGACGCTGTCCGACATCAACTACATCAACATGGACCTCGGCGCGGCCCGCGCGGCATTGCTCGCGGGGAAGGTCGACGCGGCCACGCTCGCCGGCAATAACGCCCTCGCCGTCGAGGAAGCAGGCGGCCATGTGATCGTCAATGGCAAGGGACTTTTCGATCCCACCACCGTCATCGGCGTGCGAGGCGCGTTCCTCAAGGATCACCCCGATCTTGTCGAGGCCTATCTCACCGCCCACCGCAAGGCGCTGGACTTCATGGCGAAGGAGCCCGAGGAGGCGCTGAAGCTTGCCGCCGCCGAGCAGAAAATCTCGCTCGAAGACGCCCGCCGGATGAATGCCTGGTATGACTTCACGCTCAAGATGAGCGACGCCGATGTCGTCAATCTCGCCGCGGACCAGGACTTCATGGTCGAAGCCGGCATGATGAAGAAGAAGATCGACATCAAGTCCGACCTCGTCGCGCCGATCGCCTTTACCCAGAGGTAAAACGGGTATTCGGGGCCTTATAGTTCGATTGTGAGGAGACCGGGCCGTCGCAATCTTCTTGTGAAGAGCGTCGATCCCGGCTCCCAGCTTGATGTGCTCCCGCTTTTACGGGCTTGAGGACACCAACCTTGCCGCCAGTCGCGGCACGCTGATCAGCGTTCCCTCCAGCCCTGGAAGTAAGCACGCGCCACATCCATTGGGTGGAATTGAAGTCTGGCGAGTCCCTCTTCTGCCTTCTGCGCCCGGCGGTCAGATAAAGCGCGACAACCTCAGGCTTGCCGGTGAACTTTGGCGCAATGCAGTCCGGCCCTGTTTGGCTGTTAGGACAGCTGAGGGTCTGGACCGATGATATACCCTACCACGTCAATGTCAGGACCGCCGAAGTGGGCGATGTCATTGTGAGGCAGGGGGGGCTCTCGCGCGGTGTCGGGATCCACCGTATCGCTGAAGGAGTACTTCGGAGCCCAGCTACCCGTCTGGATATCATTCCATACGATTGATACGCCCGTGTCGATCGCATCCGTTGCAGCTGAAGCAACCGAGCTGGTCCATTCCCAGGCGTCCGAGACGCCCGATCCGACGGCCTTGCCAGCGTCAGCAACGCCCGAGCTAGTCCATTGCCAGATGTTTGAGACGCTCGATCCGACGGCTTTGCCAGCGTCAGCAATGCCTGAGCTGGCCCATTGCCAGACGTTTGAGACGCCCGATCCAACGGCATTGCCTGCGTCAACAATGCCGGAGCTCGTCCACTCCCAGGCGCGCGAAGCCCCCGAACCGATGGTCTCTCCCGCAGATGAAGCTCTCGCGCTGATCTCCTCCCCCAAGGCTGCAGCGAAAGCCTTTCCATTCGAGGCGAGCGAGCTGACCCCCCCATAGGCTTGGTCTCCGACCCAGACTACGGCCTGCGTGGTCTTCTTCGGTGCGTAGAAAGCGATCTTCCCAAAGTCGTCCCAGAAAGCCCCCGCCGGGTCGGATGCATAGTTTGCCATAAAAGATCTCCTTTGAATTGATCTATTTTACTTTAGAAGATCAAATGAATTTATCTTGGTAATTTATGCTAGTTTGGAGATATAGTGTTTATATATTTTTATATAACTGAAAAAGGCGATGATTATCGGCTGTTGAAACGTGGGTGCTGGTGTTGAGGGCGGCAGTGAGCAGTATCTGCTGGTCATAGGATCATGGGCCGGCGGCATCGAACGAAATGCCGCCGGCTTCTGTCGTATCCGTCAGGCGTGATGCCAATCTGGTGCGTTCGTGAGGGCTGGCACACCGATGAGATGCGGCTCGCCGTGAAGATCGTCGGGCTGCGTGCGCAACTGGACAGACTCTTCAGAAGCCGACGTTGTCACGTACGGGGATGGAGAATGCGCCACATCGGCATCATGGCCGTCGTGTCCGTCCAGGGCGGGTAAAAGCCAGCCGCCTGTCCCGAGAGCCAATGCTGTTGAGATGCCCCAGCTGATGCCGTCCACCACGCTTTCCACAGCCCAGCCCGTTAATCCCCAAAGTTTTGAGGCCCCCCAGCCGATATAATGCAAGCTAGATTTTGCAGCGTCGCCGGCGCAGTCGCATAATGTCTGCGTGATTTCACCAATTTGAGAGAATGCTGTTTCTATTATATTTCCCATGGAGCAATTTCCTTCAAAGAGAAGGCTAATAATAACTGTATTTATCAGATAAAATCTTGGTAATTTATGCTGATATTAAATATTTCTTCTATATATTCATTGGAGTACGCGGTTGATTGCATATAACGGTGATATTTGGTATCCATCAACACGTGAGCCGTAGCGCTCTCGTCTTGGGCCGGGGCATGGTGTTGCAAGCTGCGGGATCCGCCATGTGGGGCTGGCAAGAGACGAGGCCTGGATTCGGCGGCATCCAGCGATATGCCGCGCACGTGGGCTGTGACGCAGCACAATGACCGACACGGCAGCCAAACTGTTTGATCTCTATGAAGCAGCGCCCGTTCTCGTCGCGCTTTATGACGAGTTCGATCGTTTGCGCTATGCGAACAGGTCCTTTCGCGACACCTTTTTTCTTGATCCGGATGAGATGCCCTTGTGGTCGGAGCTCATGCGCCGGAATTTCCACCTGCGGCGTGGCACGGTGATTCGCCAGGATGACTTCGAGGCTTGGCTCATCTCCACGCAGTCCCGCCGGGGCAAGATTGGCTTTCGGGCGCTTGAGACCGACTTGTGGGATGGTCGATGGCTCTGGATGACGGAGACCGTGCAGGGCGACGGATGGATGCTCTGCATCGCCAGCGACATCACAAATCTTCGCGCCGAGGAGCGTCTGGTTCGGCAGGATCGGGACACTGCCCTGAAAGCCGCCTATACCGATGATCTGACGGGGATTGCCAACCGCCGCTATGTCACGGCGCGTATCGAGGACATCTTGCGCCAGCCGGATCCCGAGACTGGACTTTACGGTTGCGTCGCCGTGCTTGATCTCGACAATTTCAAGTACATCAACGACCGGTACGGTCATCAGTCCGGTGATATTATTCTGCGCGATCTGGCGACGCGTATCATCGGGCGCGTGCGGCGTTCGGATTGCTTCGGGCGGTTCGGCGGTGAGGAGTTCGTGCTCGTCATGCCCTCCACATCGGTGGAGGAGGCGGCGCTGATCGTTGAGCGCATGCTGGCTATCGTGCGTCTGTCGCGACCTCTCCAGGCCTGGAATGACTTCAGCTACAGCTTCTCGGCCGGCATTGCTGCGGGGCGGCCGGGCGATACCCCGACGGACCTGTTCGGCCGGGCCGACAAAGCTCTCTATGCGGCAAAGATGGCGGGCCGCAATCGCATTCACATCGAAAGTGAGCTACAGGATCACGCTGCGGCGAGCTAGAAAATGGTGCCGGCGCCATCGCACCGCCAACAGAGCGGCCGCGAGTTGTCGATAGATCGCCTCTACCGTTCCATCGTTCGTCCCGTGCCAGCTCACTCGTCGCCGGTCAGGAAATGTCCAATAGCGGCGAGCGATTGCACACCGTCGCAGACGATCTTGAAGATCGCCAGCATGGGTACGGCGAGTATGGCGCCCGGCACCCCCCACATCCAGAACCAGAAGATCAGGGAGATGATCACCAGGACAGGATTGAGGGTAAAACGCCGCGCGAGCAGCAGGGGCGTGACGATTTCGCCCTCAATCACGTGGATGACGATATAGAGCGCTGCGGGAAGCAGGGCTGCCCAGATCGGATCCAGGCTCAAGAGCCCGGCGAGGAGGAAGATCCCAAGGCCGAAGAACGGTCCCATGATCGGCACATAGTTGAGAAAGAAGGCGACGACACCCCACAACACGGGGTCGCCCAGTCCGCAGGCCCACATGGCGACGCCCGTCGCCAATCCAACCGCCACGTTCATGATGGTGATGGTGAGAAGGTAGGCGGAGATGTTTTCCTCCACGCGCTGGGACAGCTCGACGGCCTGACGCTTGTCCTTGAAGCTCGGGAGGATTTCCACGGTCCGCTTCAGGAACGTGTTGCCCGACATCAGGAGGAAAAACAGGATGAGGATGGTCTCGAAGAAGCTGCCGGCGAAATGCGTGGTGCTGCTGAAGAGCACACTGGCGATGGCGGAGCCCGAAGCCGCGCTGCCGATGCCCTCGCCACCCTGCACGAAACGGTCCGCCTGGTGAAGGAAGGTCCGCAGCGTGGTGATCGGCTCGTCGAGAAAGCGCAGACGCTCCTGCAGGCGCGGTATTCCTTCGGGAAGTTTTCCCGCCCAGGTCGCGGCCGGGCCGGAAATGGCGGCGCCGATGCCAACGATGGCACCGAAAACCGCCAGGATCAGTAAAAGCGCCGCCAGGCTGCGCGGCAGTCCCAGCTTCTCGAGCAGCCGCATGATGGGCTGAAACAACAGTTTCAGCACGAAGGCAAGTACGATCGGCAGGATAATGTCCGCCGCGACATAGGCTGTGGCGAGGAGGGCGAGGGTTACCAGAATGACGAGGCAGATGACGACCGGGTCGGTCGGCAAGCCTATTGTCTCGCTCAGGTTGGGCTTCGTCGCCGTTGTGGCGGGGCCCGCTGGATTTGCATCCTTGTTGTTCAGGATATCCATGCGCGCAAACCCATACCATTGACCATGCGTTGACAATAAGTCGCTGACGGGAAGACGGTTCCGCTGACGTTTCGAAATCTGCCATATCCGTGCCGATAGGGCCCGTCCCTTGCCCGCGCCATCATGGCGTCCGGGTCTGTATATCCGTGGGCAATACCTCGACCGCGCTCACGCGGAGACACGAGGTGAAGCCTGGGGGTACCATCGCCTAGGCGCGCGGCAGGCTCCCTGCGGGTAGCCCCGGTCGTACTCATGACCAACCTGGGGGGATGGGTCAAAACGACCGGGGCCTGCCCTCGGGGGGAGAGGGCAAGTGAGAACCTATGGGCCGATTGTTAAGCTAAAGTTGCAATATGGGACGCCCGACAAAAATTGAGCACAAAAAAGCGCAATGCGGAGCGTGTTACCGTATGACTTGACGTCCCGTACAAGGATCTCAATACGCCGCAATATTCTCAAGGCTTTCGCCGGGCTGTGAATTAAGTCCGCGTATGCAAGGGTAGATAGCGGTCCCGGGCATAATGGCGATCTTGTATACTAGACACTGTACGGTCCCATTTAGGAACAACACGATTTCAAGGCGGGACTGTCCCCGGCCCAGCTGGAGGACTGGGCCGGGGATCGGTGCCAAAATGAAGCAGAGGCGGCCACTTCAGCCTGGCCCAAACCAGATCTGGCAAAAGTCGCGCCACGCTTCGGCGGCGCAGTGTTAATGCTATATGGCCGGGATCGTCAATGCCCGTCTCATGCGTCGCGGTGGTGGGGATCTGGCTCAAGTAAGCCATTTTCAAGGATACTGGCGGGGTTTCGCGATCGCGCTATTCCCGCAATGTGGGGAAGTTCGGCGCCCAGGCGCTCGGCGATGGCGCAATGGCAGGCGCGCCTGCCTCAGGGCTTTTCCCGCATGAGAGTATTTGAATAAAAGATCCCTTTGTTTGCTTCTGCGCCGGGGAGAAGATGGGTGTAAACAGCATATCTGGACGGACAGCATGACCCTCCTGTAGATTCGCGTCACTGGGAGGTGTGCGATTCTTGTATTGAGCCTCGGCGTGGCTTGCTCGGCTGAAAGACGCATCGGGTGTGAGGAGGTTGCGTCAGCTTGCAAAATCTGACGTGATTCTGACGGTCCTCGCGCCCTATCCGCAGGCTCTGCTTCCAGCCGGTTTCTTCATCGGTCAGATCGTGAAATAAGCCGAAGCAGTTCAATAATACGAAACTCAAATGAGGTCTCTGGCTGGCGAATCCTAGCGTCACCAGCAGGTTGGTGAGGGAAACAGGCCCACTATGAGTGAGCAGTCGCATTGGCGGCAGGCGGGTGTCATCAGGCGGCGGTATCTCGCAGCGGCGGTCGGCTGTTTTCTCGCGGCATCTGCGATCCGCCCGGCGGAAGCGGCCGAGAACGGCATCGGCTTCTACCTGCTTGGCAGCCGTGGGCCCATGGCCGGTTTCGTGCCGCCGCCAGGCTTCTACTTCCAGAACGATTTTTATGTCTACGACGGCAAGATCGGCGGCGGAAAGTCCTTCCCATCCGGCGGGCGCGTCGTCGCCAATGTGAAGGGGCAGGCGCGCGCCGACTTCGTGACCGCCACCTGGGTGACGCCTTGGCAGGTGCTTGGCGCCAATATCGCGATCGGGGCGGTGGTTCCATTCGGCAGGATCGGGGCCACAGCCGGCGTCGAACTCGCGGGACCGCGTCTTGGCGGCAGCGTCGGCAGAACGTTGCGCGACAGGGCCGAGATGTTCGGCGACCCCGTCGTATCGGCGGTGCTTGGCTGGCACTCCGGCAAGTTCCACTGGAACACGACGCTGCTGGTCAATGTGCCGATAGGCGACTATCGCGAAGGCGGTCTTGCCAATCTGTCCTTCAATCGTTGGGCCGCGGACCTGTCCGGTGCGCTGACCTGGTTTGACCCGGAACTCGGCATCGATCTCTCGGCGACAGCGGGCTTTACCTTCAACGGTGAGAATCCCGTCACCGACTATCGGACCGGCACGGAATTTCATGTCGAATGGGCGGCCACCAAGACACTCACAAAAGAGCTGTCCATCGGGCTTCTGGGCTATCACTATCAGCAGGTGTCCGGCGACAGCGGCGCCGGGGCGACACTCGGCGGCTATGAGGGGCGCGTGACGGCACTTGGCGGCACAGTGGCTTACAACTTCGCCGCGGGGAAGACGCCGATTTCAACACGTGTGAAGGTCTTTCGGGAATTCAACGCGAAGAACCGCCAGGAAGGAACGGTCGGGCTCTTCACCGTCGCCCTGCCGATCAGCGTGGGGGACTGAAAGTGCGGGCTATGTCATGGTCATTGGCAGGAGTGGCGCCTTGAGCAAGCTATCCCGTGGGCCTAGGCACGCAGCGGTGAAACAACCTGTGCCTGAGGTTCCGATGATCTGGATCGAGGGCGGTACCTTCCGCATGGGATCCGACCAGCACTATACGGAGGAGCGTCCGGCCCATAGCGTGACTGTCGACGGCTTCTTCATCGACGAAACACCTGTGACGAACGCGCATTTCCGGGCTTTCGTCGAGGCCACGGATTATGTGACCTTCGCTGAGATCCGCCCGGAGCCTAAAGATTATCCCGGCGCGCTCCCCGGGATGCTGAAGGCCGGCTCGCTCGTCTTTACGCCACCCGACCACCCCGTCGATCTGCGTGACTGGAGCCAATGGTGGCGCTTCCGCTTCCGTGCCAATTGGCGCAAGCCTTATGGGCCGGGCAGTTCCATCATTGGCCTGGACGATCATCCCGTCGTCCATGTCGCCTACCGGGATGCTGAGGCCTATGCGAAATGGGCGGGCAAGGAGCTTCCCACCGAGGCCGAATGGGAGTTCGCGGCGCGTGGCGGCCTGGACAGCGCGGAATTCGCCTGGGGTGATGAACTCAATCCCGGCGAGCGCCAGATGGCCAACACTTGGCAGGGCCAGTTTCCGTTCGAGAACCTCGCGACAGACGGCTTCGAGCGCACCTCTCCGGTCAGGAGTTTTCCGCCGAACGGTTACGGGGTCTACGACATGATCGGCAACGTCTGGGAATGGACAGCTGACTGGTGGTCTAGTCGGCATCCCGACGACGCGCCAAAGGCTTGCTGCGTGCCGGTCAACCCGCGCGGCGGCGCCCGCGAGGCAAGTTTTGACCCGCGGCAGCCGCAGATCGCCATTCCACGCAAGGTGTTGAAGGGTGGCTCGCATCTGTGCGCCCCGAACTATTGCCGGCGCTATCGGCCTGCCGCTCGCCACGCCGAGCCGGTCGATACATCGACCAGCCATGTCGGTTTTCGCTGCCTGCGGCGAGCCCCGCCGCTGTGACGTGGGGATAACCGGGCGCTGATGAAAGGGAGGGCGGAACGATGGTCACGACAGTCCGGAATTGGAGCAGGCGTAGCCTGGCGGCATTCGGCTTTGGTCTCGTTCTCGCGCTGGCTCCGGTCCTTGGCGCTTTCGAGCCATCGCCAGCCATCGCCCAGAGCGACCCTCTGCCGTCCTGGAACGATGGCAGGACCAAGACCGCGATCCTCGATTTCGTCCGTCGGGTGACGACCGAGGGGAGCGCCGATTTCGTGCCCCTCGAGGAGCGCGTCGCCACCTTCGACAATGATGGCACGCTGTGGTCCGAGCAGCCCATGTATTTCCAGGTCCTCTTCGCCATGGATCGGGTGAAGGAGATGGGCGCGACGAATCCGGCGCTGCGCGACACGCAGCCATTCAAGGCTGTCATCGACGGGGATCGTGCCGCGCTTGCCGCCCTCGGCGAGAAGGGCCTCCTCGATATCATCGCGCTGACCCATTCGGGCCTATCGGTCACGGATTTCGACGCGATCGTCCGTAAATGGCTGGCCACCGCCCGCCATCCGAGGTTCGACCGACCCTATACCGAGCTCGTGTTCCAGCCCATGCTGGAGCTTCTGAATTTTCTCCGGGCCAATGGCTTCAAGACCTTTATCGTGTCCGGCGGAGGCATCGAGTTCATGCGGCCGTGGGTGCCATCGACCTATGGCATTCCGCCAGAGCAGATCGTCGGTTCCAGTGGCAAGACGATCTTCAAGCTGAACGACGACAAGCCGGTCATCGAAAAGCTTCCCGCCGTTGAATTTGTTGATGACGGCCCCGGCAAGCCGGTCGGCATCAATCGCTTCATCGGCCGACGCCCCGTTTTCGCCGCCGGCAACTCCGACGGCGATCTCGAAATGCTGCAGTGGACCACGCTCAACACCGGCCCGCGTTTTGGATTGCTGGTTCATCACACCGATGCCGTGCGTGAGTGGGCCTATGATCGCAATTCCGAGGTCGGCCGCCTCGACAAGGCGCTCGATCAGGCGCCCCAGCGCGGCTGGACCGTGGTCGATATGAAGAACGATTGGAAGGTCATCTATCCATTCCAGAAATGAGGAACGGCATGACGCCTCGCGAAGCTGTCCTGGAGCTCCAGAAACGTGTGAATGCCTCCGTGATCGGCCAGGAGCGCGTCGTCGAGCGTCTCGTCATCGCGCTTCTCGCCAATGGCAATGTATTGATCGAGGGCCTGCCGGGGCTTGCCAAGACACGGGCCATCAAGAGCCTTTCGCAGGCGCTCGAATCCGAATTCAGCCGGATCCAGTTCACGCCGGATCTCCTGCCGTCCGATGTCACGGGCGGCGAGATCTATCGCACCGATCCCGACGGCACAGGCCGCTTCGAATTTCGCAAGGGCCCGATCTTCGGTAATCTCGTATTGGCCGATGAGATCAATCGCGCCCCTGCCAAGGTCCAGTCGGCTCTTCTCGAGGCGATGGAGGAACGGCAGGTCACCGTGTCCGGCACGCGCTACGCGATGCCGGATCTCTTCATGGTGCTGGCGACCCAGAACCCCATCGAGCAGGAGGGGACCTACCCCTTGCCTGAGGCGCAGATGGATCGCTTCCTCATGCATGTGCGGATCGACTACCCGAGCGATGCGGACGAAGCCAAGGTCTTGCGGCTGGTCCGGAGCGAACAGGCCGGAACGGGTGAGGCTCCGCCGCCCAAACTCCCCCAGGGCGCGATCTTCGGCGCGCGCAAGGAGATCGACGCCGTGAAGACCGTGGATGCGGTCGAGAGCTACATGGTCGCGCTGATCGCGGCGACACGCCGGCCAACGGACTACGGCGACAAGCTCAAGGATTGGATCGCGATCGGCGCGAGCCCGCGCGGCACGCTCGCCCTGGACCGGTCCTCACGTGTCTACGCGTGGCTGCAAGGGCGGGACTATGTGGTGCCGGAGGATGTGCAGGCGATCGTCCACGACTGCCTGCGCCACCGTATTTCCCTCAGCTACGAGGCGAGCGCCGACGGGGTGCGCGGGGACGATGTGATCGACGAACTGGTGAGGCAGGTCGCGGTCGCCGTGTAGGGGCCGCAAGCGGGAGGCGGTGATGATCGGGAAGGCCCGCTTGGACGAGGCCCACATGGACGAGGCCCGCGTCTATGTCACGCTCGATGCGCTGCTGCGCCTGCGTCACAACGCCAAGGGCTTCAGCTTCCTGCCGCGCCAGCCCGTCTACAGCCTTCTCGCGGGCCGGCACGCGTCGCGCCTGCGTGGACGCGGCCTCGATTTCGAGGAACTGCGTCACTACGCGGAAGGCGACGACACACGCACCATCGACTGGTCCGCGACGGCGCGGCTCGCCACCCCCTATGTGCGGGTCTTCACCGAGGAAAGGGACCGCAGCGTTCTCCTGTTGGTGGACCAGAGGCTGTCCATGTTCTTCGGTTCACGACGCGCCATGAAATCGGTGGTCGCGGCGGAGGCGGCGGCGCTGGCGGCCTGGCGTGTCACCGTGCTCGGCGATCGGGTCGGCGCGATCATCTTTTCCGAGAACGGGATCGAGGAGATCCGCCCGCAGGGCCGCAACGCGGGCGTGATGCGCATTCTCGGGCCGCTCGTTCGCCATAACAACGCGCTCACCGCCAGGGACGAGCGGCCATCCGACCCGGGCCTCCTCAATCAGGCCTTGAAACGCGCCGCGAGCGTGGCGAAGCACGACAGTCTGGTCTGCCTCATCACCGACGCGGGGGGCGCGGACGCCGAGACGGTGAAACTCGTGACCGGCATCACGGCGCATAACGACGTGCTGATGATCTTCATATCAGACCCCCTTGAAAGCACCCTGCCGCCGATTGGCCGCGCGGTCTTCGCGGAGGGGACTGGGCAGATCGAGGTCAATACCACCGCTGCCGGGCTCAGACGGCGCTTTTCGGCCGATTTCGTGGATCGCCGGGCTGGGATCGAGCATTTTTCCCGGCGGCGCGCCATCCCCATCCTGACCCTGTCGACCGCCGCCGATGTCAGCGGTCAGTTGCGCGAGCAATTGGGACGGCGATTGGCTCCGGGACGGCGAGCGGGCGGGAGGACGCAGCCATGAATCCGACAACGGATCCAGCTGATCTCGCCAATCTGCGCGACATCGTCCTGCCGCCGGCGATCCCCTACTGGCCACCCGCGTCGGGCTGGTGGATCCTGGGCCTTGTCCTGCTGGCCTGTCTGGCGATCCTCATTGCGCGCATGATCGCGCGCTATCGGCATAATGGCTATCGGCGCGCCGCCTTGCGCGAACTCCGCGCGATCGGGCCGGCGACGGATACCGGGCGGGCGCAGGCGACATCGGCGGTGCTGAAGCGGGCGGCGCTCGTCGCCTTTCCCCGCGAAAACGTCGCGGCCCTGACGGGCGAGCCATGGCTCAGCTTTCTCGACCGTTCGGGCCGCATGGAGGCGTTCAGCACGGATGCCGGCCGTGATCTCGTCGCGCTGTCTTGCGGCGCTCCGGTTCGCAGCGATGGTGTGGCGATAGCGGCCGCAGCCGAGCGCTGGATCAGCCGCCATCACGGCGATGACGTAAGGGGAGAGGCGTGATGCTGAGCTTTGCCTACCCCTGGGTCGCGTTGCTCCTGCCGGCCCCGCTCGCCGTCTACCTCCTCGCGCCGCCCTGGACGCAGAACCGGCCCGGCCTGCGCGTTCCCTTTTTCGGGAAACTCGCCGCGTTGACCGGAGCCTCGCCCTTGCCGGGCAGGAGCGTGGGACGCCGGGGGCTTTGGCGCACGACGGCGCTCATCCTGTGTTGGTGTCTGGCGATCCTCGCGGTGATGCGGCCGCAGTGGATCGAGCCACCCATTCATCACGAGAAGCCAGCCAGGGACCTGCTGTTGCTCGTCGACCTCTCCGGCTCGATGGATACGACCGACTTCACCGATACGACGGGTGCGAAGATCAACCGCCTGTCGGCGGTCAAACAGGTGCTCGACGATTTCCTGGCGCGGCGGCAAGGCGACAGGGTCGGCATCGTGGTTTTCGGCAACGCGCCCTTCACGCTCGTGCCCTTTTCCACGGATCTTGATCTCGTGCGACGGCTTCTGCGGGAGATGGAGGTCGGGATGGCCGGCCCCCGCACGGTCTTCGGTGACGCCATTGGCCTTGGCATCAACCTCTTCGCCAAATCGGCCGCGCCGGCGAAGACCATGATCGCGCTGACGGATGGCAACGATACCGCCAGCAGCGTTCCGCCCGCCGAGGCGGCGCGGGTCGCGGCGGACCGGGGTATCGTCATTCACACGGTGGCGATCGGTGATCCCACCGCCGCCGGCGAGGAGAAGCTGGATCAAGCGGCCCTCCAGGATGTCTCGCGTACGACCGGCGGTGGCTACTACCTCGCGCTGAACCGGGATGAACTCGCTGATATCTATGCGCGCATCGACGCCGTGGAAGCGCGCAAGGTCGAAACGGTGGTCTTTCAGCCGAAGGTCGAGCTCTTCTGGCTGCCGCTGGCAGCGTTGACCGTCTTCTCGATGCTTGTGCAAGGGCTGCGGTTCCTCCCCCGGCCGAGACGTCAGGCCGTTGCGGGAGCAAGCTCGTGACAGGCGCTCTTGCCGACTTCCATTTCCTTCGGCCCTGGTGGCTCGCCCTCCTGGTGCCGGCCGTCCTTCTCGGATGGATGGAGTGGCGAAGCGCGGATACCACGGCGCGCTGGCGCGCCGTCATCGATGCGGGCCTGCTCCGCCACCTGACGGTCGGCGGCGACACGGGGCGCAGGGTCAGTCCCGGCTCCGTCCTCCTCGCGGGTTGGCTCCTTGGCATCCTCGCCATCGCGGGTCCGACCTGGCGGCAGGTTCCGTCGCCCTTCGCCGCCGCAGCGCGGCCGGCGATGTTTGTTCTGAAGGTGACGCCCTCGATGATGGTGTCCGATCTGCAGCCCTCGCGGCTCGATCGGGCGCGGGAGAAGATCGCCGACCTCATCAAACTGCGCGAAGGCGCGCCGACAGGTCTTGTCGCCTATGCGGGTTCGGCCCATCTCGTGCTGCCACCGACGGCGGACGGGGATGTCGTGCTCAGCATGGCCGACGCGCTGGCGCCCGACATCATGCCACGCGAAGGCGACGCGTTGGGCGAGGCGATAGCCTTGGCGGCTCAGGTCCTCGCGGACGGCAAGGAAGGCGGATCGATCGTTGTCTTCGCCGATGCCGCGCCCGCTGTGACCCCGGTTGCCGGGCAGCCGGCTCCCCCGGTCACCCTGTTTGAGATGCTGCCGCCGGAACGCGCGGGCGCCGCGCCTGATCTCAGGGCCGCGGCCACGGCCCTCGACGCGGACGTTGCCATGCTCACGCTGGACAACAGCGATGTCGAGGCGCTCGCCCGTTCCCTTCAGACGCGCGGCGATGCCTATCCGCCTCCCGGCGAGGGGCAGGGGTGGCAGGAGGCCGGCTTCTGGCTGACACCGATCATCGCCTTGCTGGTTCTCGGCTGGTTCCGGCGTGGCTGGGTGCTCTCATGAGGACGATCGCAAGGCAGCTCGGCACCCTATCTCGACGCCCGCTGGTCCTTGCCTTGGCGGCGGGCCTGCTTGTGCTCGCCGCCGCCTGGAGCATGGTCGGCTGGCAGGCCCTCTGGGCCAGTCCCGACCAACGGGGACGCTGGCTTTTCGAGCGGGGACACTACGGCGATGCCGCCGACGCCTTCATCGATCCGCTTTGGCGCGGTGCCGCCCTCATGCGGGCCGGACGCTTCAAGGAAGCGGAGCAGGCCTTCGCGGGCCTGGAGGGAGCGGAGGCAGCCTTCGACCAGGGCAACGCGCTGGTCATGCTGGGGCGCTATCAGGAGGCCGTCTCCCGTTACGATCGTGCTTTAGCTTTGCGTCCCGGCTGGGCCGACGCCACCGCGAACCGTAATCTGGCGGCGCTGCGGGCGGAACGCATGAAGGCGCCGGGGGGCGATGCCGGTGACCAGCGCGAGGGGGCCGATCAGATCGTCTACGACAAGGACGCCAAGAACACGGCGGGCCAGGAAACGGAGATCAGCGCGACCGCGATGAGCGACGAACAGGTTCGCGCGCTCTGGCTCAAACGTGTCGCCACCAAACCCGCCGACTTCCTGCGTGCCCGCTTCGCCAATCAGTTGCAAGCGAGCTCAGCGAGGGGGAACTCGCCTTGAGATGGGCATGGATGCTTTTGATTCTGGGGCTGTTCTTGATGCCGCTGACCGGGGTCGCGCAGGATGTGGCTTCGTCGCCACCGGTCGTCGTGCGCACAAGTCTCAGCCCCCAAGATAGCGCTGTCATTGGTCAGCGTATCGCGCTCAACGTGGACGTGCTGTTCCGCGAAGAGATGCCAAGGCCGCCCCGGGTCACCATTCCGGATATCCAGGGGGCGCAGGTCTTCCGCTTCGAGAGCCAGGGCACGACGCTGACCGACCGGATCGGCGGCGAGCCCTATGCGGGCCAGAGGTTCACCTTCGCCATCTATGCGCGCAGGGGCGGGGTTCTGAACATCCCTCCGGCGAAGGTCGCTTTGCTCGACCGCAATGGTGATGTCACCGGTTCTGCCGGGGGGCAGCCCGTTTCCGTGACATCTGTCGTGCCGGCGGGTGTCGATCCCTCGGCGCCGGTCGTCGCGACAGGGGAACTCACCCTGGCCGAGACGTGGACCCCGGATCCGCGCGGCTCCTTCAAAGCCGGCGATGCGATCCAGCGCATCATCACGCGCGCGGCCTCGGACGTCCCGGGGCTCGCGATGCGCGACCTCGACCTGACGCCGCCGGACGGCGTCCGTGCCTATAAATCTGATCCTGAGATCGACGACAGAATGAACCGCGGCGTTGTCACCGGGCATCGCCGCGACACCATCACCTATGTCTTCGCGCGCGCCGGCACGGTGACCTTGCCGGCGGTTACGCAGCCGTGGTGGGATTTGCGCGGCGCGAGCCTGAAGACTGCGACCGGCGCAGGGCTGACGCTCTCCATCGCCGCGGCTCCCGCGCAGACGGCTGCGGCGGATGAGGGCGCGCATATTCTGGGACTCGGGCGGCGCTCATGGTCGGACTTCGCCGCGTTGGGGCTGGGCGCCATCGCAGCGGTCGCGTTGCTCCTGGCCGGCCTGAGACGCGCGCATCTATGGCTTGGCGCCAGGAGACGCCGTTTCGTCGCGTCCGAGGGCAAAGCGTTCCAGGACCTCATCAAGACGTGTGGTGGCGAAGATCCGGCCCGGATTTACCGCGCTCTCTCCATCTGGCGGCGGCGTTTGCCTCCCTCGGCTGAACCCCAATTGGCGTCCGCCACGCTGGGGCTTGAGCGAGCGCTTTTCGCCAAGAGCGAGGCTCCCGGCTGGACAGTTGATGACGGCAGAGCGTTGGCGGAGCATCTCACGCGGATACGTGGCGATATGACGGGTGTCACCAGTCAGGACATTCGGACGGACTTGCCCGCCCTCAATCCGCGCCAGATGGTTGTCGTGCCCGGTTCGAGGTTCCAGCCATCGGGCTAATGAGATATAATTACCGAAATATAATTACTTGGGCACGATTGCCGGTCTACTTCGAGGTGACCTATGACACAGGCTGGACATACAGGAGCTTCCCCCTCCCTTGGCGCTGCCATAGGGGAAGTCCGTGGTAAATGGGGCTGGTTTGTCGCGCTTGGCGTGGGCCTGATTCTATTGGGCGTCATCGCGTTGGCCAATCTCTTCCTGGCGACCGTCGCGACGATCTTCTATATCGGCGCGATGATGTTGATCGGCGGCATCGTCGAGATCGTGCATGCATTCCAGGTCAAGACATGGGGCCGCTTCTTCTATTGGTTTCTGAGTGGCGCCTTCTATGCGCTTGCCGGTTTGATCGCCTTCTACAATCCGCTCGTTGCTTCGGCCGCGCTGACGCTGCTGCTCGCTGTCACGCTCGTGGTCGCGGGCATTTTCCGCATCTGGGTGGGCTTCGCCGCGCGCCCCGAGAGCGGCTGGGGCTGGATTGTCGCGACGGGCGTCCTCACGCTCCTCGTCGGCATCGTTGTTTACGCCGCCTGGCCCGGCAACAGCCTCGTCCTGCTCGGAGCCATTCTCGCGATCGACCTCATCTTCCAGGGGGTTGGTTTCATCAGCTTCGGCACGATGCTCCGGACAAGGCGCTGACATTATTCCGCTGAGCGGACTTGATCGTCGCGTCGACGGTCTCGCGACGGACAGTCTCGCCACGCGGGTTCTTGTGATGCCTGCGGCGTCGGCACAAGCGCTGGCGCTTATGCCTACCCCTTAATCGCCGGATTTCGGAGGCCTGCTGGAGCGCACCCTCGAACTGGCAGCCTCCAGCCAACCAATCGAGAGCACGCACTTCACGAGGAAGTCCACTCTGTGAAGTGTTGCAATGTGACCATAGTAGGGCCGGAGGACCCATCGGCCGGATTGACGTGGGGAAGGCTCTGACTTGATCCCTCCCCATTGGGGAGGGTGGCCTCGCGTCAGCGAGGTCGGGTGGGGTCAACGAGGGAAGGCGATGCTCCCTTGGCCCGCACGTGTCGCCATCTGCCGGTTGGGCACCCGGCGCCTGCGGCACCACCGTTCCCTGAGGGGATCGGCGCGTCGCGGCTGACTTGATGACGCTGGGGAGCCCGCGCCGCCATACTTTCAGCCTTAGGTCGACCTTGCCTTGGCGATCGCTCGATCTCGATCGAGCCTAGAGCCGTCGGGTCCATGACGCTGCAAATCTCTGCGCATCGCTCTGTCATTCTTGTCGCGAATTCGGGATGCCGTCGTTGGAAACAACCTCGATATCTGGCGATAGCGCGTATATGGACAGAAGAAGAACAGTAAATATCCATCAATCGCCTCGTCGCGTGCCGGGCCGGCATTTGTTCTGCATGGGGACATGGCGGCAGGATCGCGATTGTCACTTGATTTAAGTCAACGTTTGCCGATGCTCGTCGCGGCTATCTATGGCAGAGAGCGTGGCGATGGGACGGTGCTTGCGCCCTGACCGGCTTGTGCCGTCATCAAGAGGTTAGCGGAGCCGAGAAGGAGGTTTCATGGCGGCGAAGTGGGTGGACGCGACGGTCGCCGATGATTTGAAATCCAACGCAGCGATCGACGACGGCGCGTTATCCAACAGCTGGTACGCAAGATCCGCCGAGGAGGCTTGCCTTGCGCTTGGAACCAGCGCCGATGGTCTCGATCATCAGGAGGCCGGACGCCGCCTCGACCTCCATGGACCAAACCAGCTGCCAGCGGCCGCGCGCACCCATCCGATCGTCCGCTTTCTGGCGCAGTTCAACAATGCCCTGATCTATTTCCTGCTCAGCGCAGCTGTCGCTGCAGCCTTGCTGGGCCATGTCGTTGATGGCGCCGTGATCGTGATCGTCGTCCTGGTCAACGCGGTCGTCGGCTTCGTGCAGGAAGGGCGCGCCGAACAGGCGCTCGATGCGATCCGCGACATGATCGCCCCGCATGCGACCGTCCTGCGCGAGGGCGAGCGCCACACCATCGATGCGCGGGATATCGTGCCGGGCGATGTCGTGGTCCTCGAGGCCGGCGACAAGGTGCCCGCCGACATCCGGATCTTGCGGGCGCGGGGATTGACTGCGGATGAGGCGATCCTGACTGGCGAATCCGTCCCCGCCGAGAAACGGGAAGGGATGGTTCCGCAGGGCGCGCCGCTGGGCGACCGCTTCGCGATGCTGCATTCGGGCACGCTCGTCACGACGGGGCAGGGCTATGGCATCGCGGTGGCGACGGGGGCCGGGACGGAGATCGGCCGGATCTCCGATCTCATCGGCAAGGTCGAGACCCTGACGACGCCGCTGTTGCGCCAGATCAACGAATTCAGCAAGCAATTCACCTGGTTCGCGATCGGCACAGCGACGGCGCTGTTTGCCTTCGCCGTCCTGGCGCGCAGCTACGACTGGGTCGAAGCCTTGATGGTCGTCGTCGCGCTCGCCGTGGGGGTGGTGCCGGAGGGGTTGCCGGCGGTGATCACCATTACCTTGGCCATCGGCGTTCGCCGCATGGCGGCGCGCCATGCCGTCGTCCGCCGCCTGCCGGCCGTCGAGACCCTGGGCGCCACTTCGGTGATCTGTTCCGACAAGACCGGCACGCTGACCAAGAACCAGATGACGGTCCGACGCGTAGCGACGGCGCACGGCGTGACTGAACTGTCCGGTGGCGGATACGCGCCTGAAGGCAAGCTGACGTCCGAAGATGGTGGAGAGGCCGCGCCGGACAGCGCGCGCGACGCTTTGATCCGCGCCGCGCTCCTGTGCAACGACGCGCGGCTCGTTGAGCAGGACGGGCAGTGGTCCGTCCTCGGCGACCCGATGGAGGGGGCGCTCGTGACGCTGGCCGCCAAGGCCGGGCTCCATCCCGAGACCGTGCGCGAGACCTGGACGAGACTGGATGAAATTCCCTTCGACGCGCAGCACCGCTTTATGGCGACCCTCCATGAGGGGCCGGACGGGGAACGTCGTATATTCGTGAAAGGCGCGCCCGAACGCGTGCTTGCGATGTGCATCGATCAGGCCGGTCCGGGCGGAAGCCATTCCGTCGATCTCGCCTATTGGCAACAGCGCATCGATGCCGCCGCCGCCGCTGGCGAGCGGGTTCTCGGCTTTGCAACGATGGTCCCGAGTGCCGACGTTGAGAGAATGGCCTTTGAGACCGTCAGGTCCGGTCTCACCTTTCTCGGCGTCGTCGGTTTCATCGATCCGCCGCGCGAGGAGGCCGTTGCCGCCGTGGCGGAGTGTCGGGCGGCCGGCATCGCGGTGAAGATGATAACCGGCGATCACAGTGGCACGGCTGCGGCCATCGCCCGCCAGCTCGCCCTCGCCGACGATCCCAAGGCCATCGAGGGCGCGGCGCTGGATTCTCTGTCGGATGAGGAGCTTCGCACGGTCGCGGAGGAGGTCAGCGTCTTCGCGCGCACCACGCCGGAGCACAAGCTCAGGATCGTGCGCGCGCTACAAGCGAACGGGCATATCGTGGCCATGACAGGCGACGGCGTGAACGATGCGCCGGCGCTGAAGCAGTCGGATGTCGGCGTCGCCATGGGCCGCAAGGGCACGGAGGCGGCGAAGGAAGCGGCGCAGATGGTGCTGCTCGACGACAATTTCGCGTCGATCGTGGCAGCTGTTCACGAGGGCCGTACGGTCTATGACAATATCCGCAAGGTTATTGGCTGGACGCTTCCCACCAATGGTGGTGAGACGCTCTGCGTGGTGCTCGCGATCATCTTCGGTCTTGCATTGCCGATGACACCCGTGCAGATCCTGTGGATCAACATGATCCTGACGGTGACGCTCGGCCTGGTTCTCGCCTTCGAGCCCTCCGAGCCGAACGTGATGCGGCGTCCACCGCGCAAGCGCGGGGCCCCGATCCTGTCACCGTTTCTCGTGTGGCGAATCGTCTTTGTTTCGTTTCTCTTCATGCTGGGTGTCTTCGGTGTGTTCTACTATGCCCTTGGGCGCGGATACACCGAGGCCGAAGCCCGCACGATGGTCGTCAATGCGGTTGTCGTGATGGAGATATTCTATCTCTTCAATGTCCGCTACCTGCACATGACGTCGTTCAGCCTGATCGGCGCGATGGGAACACCCGCCGTCCTTGGTGCGATCGCCGTCGTTATTGTGGCGCAGTTCGCGTTTACCTACGTGCCATTCATGCACGAGCTGTTCGACAGCGCACCCGTCTCGTTTGCCGATGGGTTGGTGATCATTGCTGTTGGCGTGATCACGATGATCGTACTCGAGATCGAGAAGGTGATCACGCGTCGGGTGTCGCCGGCTGCCGCTTACGCGGCATGAGCGCGACAGCCCGCCTGACATCTTCGTCGAAGGCCGCATCAGGCCTTCGGCAGCAGGTTCAGGCGGCGCCCGATACGCAACGTGGCGACAAGGCCGGCCAGCATCGCGATGGCGAAGACCCAGCCTGACAACGCGCCGGCCATGATGCCGGACAAAAGCGTTCCGATCGAGCAGCCGAGGGCCACCATCGCACCGAAGCCAAGAAGGATGCCGCCGATCAGGCCGCGCAGCACCTGCGATGATGTTGGCCGCGCGGGGCGGAATTGGCCGGCGGCGAGCGCGGCCGCCAGTGAGGCCAGGATCAGGCCGGCGACGAAGAGGCCGTTCGGCGTGAGCAGCACGTCCCGGGCCAGAGCCGCGCAGCCGCGCAAGGTGTCGAGGCCGAGCAGGCGTTCCGGCAGCAGTCCGGCCGCTGTTGCACCTTGCCGCGCCCTGCCGCTGAGTTCGGCCGTGACGCCGAGGGGGGCGACCCGCAGATAGGCGACCGTGCCGATCGCGCCCACGGCGAGCCCGCCGAGCCAGCCGGGCCAGCGCCGGACGAAGACCGAGTAAATAGGCCGGATCTCGGCGGCATGATCGGGGCGCGCCCTGAGATGATGGATCAGGACCAGCGCGAGGAGCGCGAGCACCGCGAGGCTGCCAATCAGGGTGCCGGCGTAACCGATGTGGTTCGGGAGCCAGATGACCGGCGCCGCGCTGACCGAGCCGAGGTAGAGGCTGTTCCAGGCGAGAAAACCGAGAATGAAGCCGACCGCGGTGCCGATGAGGGCGAAAGGTGCGGTGGGCGATCCCTCGCCGAGGCGATAGAGATGGGCGCTGACGCAAGAACCCGAGATCGCCATGCCTGCGCCGAAAGCCACGCCACCAAGAATCAGGACAGGCCCCACCGGTCCAATGAAGGCATCCGGCGCGAGACGTCCCGTTGATGGATCAGGCAGCCAGGCGCCAAAAATGACGGCATATCCCGCGAGGCCGACGGCCAATGCAGCCAGGATGGCGAGGATGCCGGCAGGATTACGCTCGTCGAGCCATTCGCGGAACGCGCAGAAGAAGCAGAAGCGCGACCGTTGCAGCACGAAGCCAAAAGCCGAGCCGAGGACGAGGGACAAGGCCAGCGTCGGGCCGTTGTCGGCGCGGGCGTCGATCCAACCCGCTGCGGCGAAAAGCGCTGCTGCGATGAACACCGCAACGGCAACGGCAGAAAGGGAAGGGGTAATGCCAGTCGCCGAGGACTGTGCTTGTGCGATCGATGGAGAATTCACGCGAAGGGCGCCTCTGTAGAGTTATTCAGTGCGCATATCCCTGCGCGTAAGGCGGCACCGCGCGAGGCGTTCCTGCCTCGCGCGGTGCCCAGGCGTGAAGAAGAGGCGGGGTTACTTCACGCCCCAGACCGTGCCCGCGACGTTGGTGATAGGAAGGCCAACGGTATTTCCATATTCCGTCCAGGATCCGTCATAGTTGCGGACGTCGTAGCCAAGGACTTTGGACAGAACGAACCAGGTGTGGCTGGAGCGTTCACCGATGCGGCAATAGACAACGATTGGTTTTGACCCGTCTATGCCTGCATCCGCATAGAGCTTGCGAAGCTCTTCCACGGGCTTGATACTGCCATCCTCGTTCACGGCCCTCACCCAAGGCACATTTTTGGCGTTCGGCACATGGCCTGCGCGGATCGATAGCTCAGCCGAGCCGGGTGGAGCAAAGATCTTGCCATTGAATTCATCGGCTGAGCGAATATCGACGAGGGTAACATCGGCATCACCCTTCGCGATAGGCACGACATCGGCGAGGCGCGCCCGCGTTTTGGGATTTGCCCCGGTCAGCGTGATCGTCGAAGCAGGGAAACTGGCCGCCTTCGTTGAAAGGGGGCGCTTCTCTGCCTCCCATTTCTTGCGACCGCCATCCAGCAATTTCACATTGTCGAAGCCGTAACTGGCGAAGACCCAGGCGCCCCAGGCCGCAAACCAGTTGTTGTTGTCGCCATAGAGAACGACGGTCTTATCCTTGTCGATTCCGAGTTTACGGACAAGTTCTTGAAACTTCTCGGGTGTAGCGATGTCGCGCTTCACCGTATCAACGAGATCAGTATGCCAGACAATATTTTGCGCGCTGGGAATATGACCACGCTCGAACAACCCGGGTTCGACACTGACCTCAACGAGCCGGATTGTCGGATCATCGATGTTCTTTTCAAGCCATTCGGTCGTAACAAGAGGGCTTTCACGCGTCTCGGCCTTAGTGGCGGGTTGCGTATTGGCTGACACCGGCGTGATCAGGGTCGGAGCTGAAAGTAGAAGCGCGATTGCGGCCGCTGAAGCGAACCGTAGATTCATACGAAAAGA
This sequence comes from Chelatococcus sp. HY11, assembly GCF_018398335.1. NCBI lineage: Bacteria > Pseudomonadati > Pseudomonadota > Alphaproteobacteria > Hyphomicrobiales > Chelatococcaceae > Chelatococcus > Chelatococcus sp. HY11. The sequence goes on along the minus strand of NZ_JAHBRX010000001.1, from coordinate 1,972,608 downwards.
CATTGATTCCACCTCCCCGAGAGTGGTCCTGCGATATCGATCAGATCATCATGAGCTGACGGGATGAGAATACGCCTCGCACGCGCGATCAAAACCGAACCGAAAGTCGTCTAGACATCGGAGTTCTGAAGAAACGGCTTAGCTGTAGAGAGTGCTTGCTTGAAATATTTCGTTCAGCGACACGAATTCCGACGCGCGATCCGAAGACAGCTCAAATGAACGGCTCGAGAGCGGATGCAAATGCTGGAATGGTGCATAAGGTCCTCCATCAATGAGGGCCCACGAAACGATGTCGTGGCGCTTTAGCGTTTGGTAACGCGGCGCAAGCTGCTAGCTCAAATGCCCGCGGCTGCCTCAAAACGAGCCAGTACACATAAAATCCAACGGTCTATGAAATTTGTCAATTAAATACGTTCTTCACAGGGTAGATTTTTTAAATACACTATTGTTATGTGAAATTTGACCGCCCGTATTGAGCGCGTGGCGGAGGCCACGCGCGGGCTCGGGTGATATCCGCCGCTGAAAAGGCCGGGCTATGCCGTTGAGGCCTCAGTTGGCATGGGGGAGCTGCGTGTTCGAGCCTGTTGGGGACCGATCGACGCTATCCAAGGATCAGAGATCGATGAACGGCCGCTCCGGCGAGCGCTCCGTCGCCGACGGCGAGTGATACGGATCCCGCTCCCCGTGCCGCGTCGCCGCAGGCGAAGACGCCCGGAATGCTTGTTGCCTTCATCGCGTCGGTGCGCAGAAATGGACCGAGCGGACCCTCGTCCAGCGCGCAGCCCAGATCATCCGCGAGCGAACTGGAGGGCCGCGTGCGGCTGGCGGTGAAGAGACCGGCGAGTGAGAGCACGCGTCCGTCAGCGAGTTCGACGTCGGCTCCGCCCGTGATGCGGGCGACCGGTGTTCGCTCGACGGTGACGGATCGGCTATCAAGTTCCATGAGCTGTTCGGAAGTTGGTTCGAACGCGCCATTGGTGAGAAGCGTCGTCGGCCCCCACTCCGGGATCAGTATCGCCTGATGCATCGACACGTCGCCGACAGCCAACACGCCCAGTGGCCCGCCGCCGAGCTCAAAGCCGTGGCAGTAGGGGCAATGAAAAACGCTCCTGCCCCAACGCTCTTGCAATCCAGGAATCTCTGGCAAGGTGTCGGTCACGCCAAGCGCCAGCACAAGCCTGCTGGAGCGATGCTCCGCACCATCCCGCATCATGACAGTGAAGCCGCGATCGTCCTTTGCGGCATGGTCAGCCTGTCCCTCCGTCCACACGACGTTGGGATAGGCAACGAGCTGTTCGCGGGCTGTGGCGGCTATCTGCGCCGGATCCACCCCATCCTGCCCCAGGAAGCCGTGGGAATGGGCTGCGAAGCGATTGCGGCGGACGCCGGCGTCGATCACCATGATATTGCGCCGCGCGCGAGCGATCTGCAGCGCGGCGGACATGCCAGCATAGCTGCCGCCAACGACGATGACATCATATGACATGAGGGAGATCCTTCTTGTGTCGGCGCGCGGCGAGACGGTGTGAGAAGTCTTCGGCCAACGCGGCGAGGGTCACGCTTCCAAACCTCTGCATCAGCAGGTCTTCGGCTGCCGCGAAAGCATCGTCCAGCGCGGCGTTCACGGATTGCTCGACGAGGCATTCCGGCGTTTCGTTGCGATTGCCGATCGCGAAGATCGCGGGTTCACCGAGAGCCTGGTGAATATCCCGCAGTGACACGGTGCTAAGATCGCAGGCGATCGTCCATCCGCCGTTATGGCCTTTCCCGGAGCGCACGAAGCCCGCCTCGCGCAAACCCGCCATGGTGCGCCTGACCACAACCGGATTGGCTCCCATGCAAGCCGCAAGGGTGTCCGAGGTCATCGGCCTGTCATGGGCGGCCATGTGCAGAAGTGCGTGCAGGACCGAGGAGAGGCGACTGTCTCTTTTCATGTAACTTCGTTTATTACGATATGAGTTGCGATGCAAGCCCAGCGTCTCCGGGTTGCCCAAAATGGGGCTATCAAAGCCAACAGCCGCTTCCTGAAAGGCTGCCGCTATGATCTGTCGGATTTCGCGGGGTCCTTTTGGGTCCGGGCCAATTCTTAACGCGTCGTCCTCTGGCTTGTCGGAACACTATCCGGATAACGTCTATGACGGAGAAACGCTGCTGGCGTGGGGGAGGCGGGTTGTCCGCCGAGGCTCTCGCGGTCGCGGTTTCCATGTTGCTCCACGCCGACATCCGGCGCATGCTTCCGTGGTCTGAACGAATGGCGGGAAGCTTGTTTCTCCACCTGCGCGCAGGGGCTGCAACGGGAGATAGTTGCGATGAGCGGGTTGGATATTTTCGCGTGGATCGTTCTTATCGTTCTGGTCGCCAGTTCAGCCTTCGTGGTCATCTTCATGGCGATGTTGCCGGGAATAATTGCCAAGAGGCGCGGCCACCCCTGGGCGGAGGCGGTCACGGTCGGCGGTTGGGTGACGCTCTTTTTCGGTTTCGTGTTCTGGCCCATCGTGTTGATCTGGGCCTATGTCGATATGCCCACCAAGCCCCGTCAGCCTTCGGCTGAGACGGAGGCGACGGGATGATCGTCGTCCTTCTCAACACCTATCTCGCCCTCCTGTTCATCTTGGTGAAGCTGAGGATCGTTCCTTTCAATCTCTTCTGGAAGGTCTCGCCGGTCATTGTGTTTCTACTGCTCCTTGTCGGGTTGTTCATACCGATGAACTGGGGCGCGCCGCAGGGGCCGGCGCTGGTGGTTCGTCAATCGGTTGCTATTGTTCCAGAGGTCGCGGGAGAAGTTGTCGAGGTTCCTGTTCAGGCCAATGAACCGCTCGAGGCGGGTGATCTGTTGTTTCGGATTGATCCGGTCCCTTTCCAGGCGCAAGTCGATGCGCTGAAGGCACAGCTTAAGCTTCAGGAGACGCGTCTCGACCAGATGTCACAGTTGCAGGCCCGTGGCACGGGGCGGGCTTTTGATGTCGAGGAGCGGCAGGCGGAGGTCGACCAGTTGAAAGCGCAACTTGTCAGCGCCGAGTGGAATCTCGAAAAAACCTCGGTACGTGCGCCAGCGGCTGGTTATGTGACCAATGTTGCGCTTCGCAAGGGTGCCCGTGTCAGCAATCTGCCGCTCTCGCCGGTGATGGCGTTTATCGACACGTCGGACACGATCATCGGGGTCGAAATCAACCAGATCGATGCGCGCTATGTGGAGCCGAGACAACCCGTCGAGATCACCTTCAAATTTGCCCCGGGCCAGATCTTCGCGGGGCGGGTCGAGAGTGTGTTGCAGGCGATCGCGACGGGCCAGACTCAGGTCTCGGGGGTGGCGGTCGCGCCAGTCGCCATTCAGTCCGCTCCCTTCGTCGTCCGGATGCGGCTGGATGACCGGGCTTTCGCAAGCTTGCTGCCAGCAGGGGCGACAGGGGAGGCAGCGATATTCACCAGCCATGTCAAGCCCGCCCACGTTATCCGCAAGGTGCTCCTGCGGCAGATCGCTATTCTGAACTACATCAATCCGTTTTGAGAGCGCCGGACGCGCGTCGCACGGAGCAAACCTGACGTGGATGGCGTTCGCTTGTTCAAGGCAAGCCGAGCCTGCTCCAGCGTCAAGGACCATGGCCAAGATCGAGCCCTAATAGCTGTGGAAGTGGGCCAGATCGTTGAGAAGCGGCGCGCTGCGTCTCAAGAGAGCGGGCCCGCCCTCGATCACCATGTCCGGGGGCGGAGGCGATCGAGGGCTTCGGCCCTCTGAACTCTCAGCATCGCGGGTTGTGACGGTCCCCACACCGCCAACGGCGAGCGATAGCCCCGAGAAGCTTATCACCGAACCATGTCGCGTCGCGATTGGCAAGGTATTATTTAATTATACTCTTGAAAAGATTGAGAAATTTGTCGTTTGCGCGATCCGTGCGCCCGCGGCTTGGGGGCTGCCCAAGGACGTTCCTCCCGATTCTGGCCGGGCGGAGCGGTGAGGCTTTCCACCCTGTGTCGCAGCCCATGCGAACCATTGGGCAATTTCAGCGTTTAGCTACCATGATGAACAAGGAGGCGAGTATGAACAAAGATGAGGTCAAGGGTACCGTTACCGAGCTTGGGGGCCGAGCGAAGGAAGCTATAGGGGAGGCGATTGGCAGCGGCCGGATGCGCGCCGACGGGATGGTGGATCAAGTCGCTGGCGCGACCCAGCACGCCTATGGCGTGGCGAAGGAGCGGGTGGCAGATGTCGCAGACGCCGGGCGCGCCTATTATGACGAAGGCGTGCACGCGATCGGCCGGCGGGTCGAAGAGCAGCCGATGGGCAGCCTCCTCGCCGCGGGTCTCATTGGCTTTATGGTTGGCTGGCTGTGTCGAGGGAAGAACTAGAATGCAGCCGGCAAATGTTGGATAAGGCTTATGCTGATGCGCAGATTTAAAGTAGTGCCCTGTAGCGGCTCGCTCCTTACTCCGATCACCGCATCACGATCTTGACAGACCATAGTTCCCCGGCCGCCTCAGGCACATTTCTGAAAATGGCTGCCTTTTTGATGAAGCGACCGGGGGCCCCGATAGGCCCCCTGAAACTAAGATGCCCCCCAAACAGATCCATCTTAGTTCCCTCCCAGCCCCACGAAGCAAACTAACGAAACCATGCCTTGGTAAAGCCGGCAAGGCCGAATTCTCGTCAGGTGAAGAAAACTATGAATTTCTTCTGATCGTTAAGTTGCTTTGAGCGTCTGGGTTGCTGTGACGGTTGTGTTGTGTCTCGGGCAGTGAAACAGAATGATAGCAGCGCTTCCACAGGTCCAGCGGTGTAAGGACCATTCAAAAGTGCACGGCCATGCTTAGGAACGGGCCGTGCATGGTTGTGTCGTAGCGGAAGGTTCCGGTGCGGGTGCCACTGCCTTTGTAATCCGTATAGAGCGCACGGTAGCCGACGGCTGTGGAGAAGCTCTCCGTCCATTTGTAGCCGACGGATACCAGGCCTTGCGATGTCAACTGCGAGCCTACGCCGAAGCCACCGATATCGGCGAGCGCGTTGAGGAACCAGCGCTCGTTGATGCGATATTGCAGCGCAAGACCGACAATGGGGTCGATCCAAGCCTTTGTTTGATCATTCTTAAAGCCGACAAAAGGAACGGCTCCAGGCACAAGGGTCGTGTCGAGCGTCAGACGCTGGAAGCGCACGCCTGCTGTGACGCTGAGCTCGAGGTCGGGATTGCCAAGGGGGAGGCGATAGCCCGCTATAGCCGAGGCGATAAGCAGACGTTGCTTGAGCTTCAAGGTCGGTTCGTTGGCGAACTTCAGTTTGGCATCGTCCGAAAGCTGCGCCCAGACGAGATCGGTCAGGAACATCCAGTCGCCGTTTTTGGCGAGAAAGGCGCCCATGATGGCGCCGTCGAGATTCTTCAGAATGTCGCCGAAAGAGGCATCGACTTTTGCTGGCGGCAGGTTGCGTATCCCCACCGTCCCGTTGAGGGCTGTCGCCCAGCCATAGAGCGTCGCCTGGAAGGTCCAGCCGGCTGGAATTGACGGCGGTGGAACGGGAGGAGGCGGGGTTGTCGCGAGATCCGCCGCAAAGCTCGGCTGCGCCAGCAGCAGGCAAAGGACACCGACCGCCCTCCGCAGAAGTCTCACCATGGCATTGATCCTTCTGGTCGGAGACCATGGTTCGTGATCACCAGCATCGCCAATACTGCGATCGACACAAGAAGTCATGATCGTCGTTTCTTGTAAAGTCAGGATCACTCGCGCGGATAGCGCGCATCCATGATTTCCCCAATTTCAGCGGCGAGGCTGGCGACAAGTGACTTATACTCCGCGCAGCGTTCCTCCTTGAGCGGCACATCCGCATTCTCCCAATTGCGTAAGGCCGCTTCCGCGTCGGCGAGGTCGCCGCAGAGCAGACGGAAGCTCTCGCTTTGCAGAGCGAGTTCCTCAATCGCCCGGCGCCGGCCGGGACAATGCTGGATTGCGGCTAGCACGCCTCGGTGCATGACATGGCCCCTCTGATCCCGGCATCTGAGCCCTATCGCGGCCGTTTGGGGAGTATGTTACGGTAGTGAACGTGGCATTGCCGCGATCCTGGGGTGGGGGCAGCTCGGTGTGCGTTCGGGTAAGAGCATGGCAGGTGCGGACATGACTCCTGCCGGGGACCTGCGGGCCGAGTTTTGCCCGGACGTATCCCCCGAGGACGCGCGCGCCCAATGCGAGCGGATCCTGAGCAGCCCGGAATTCAGGGCGCCCGAGAGGGCGCGCAATTTCCTGCGCTATATCGTGGAAGAGACCCTGGAAGGGCGGTCTGCGCGTATCAAGGCCTTCTCGATCGCGATCGAGGTATTTGGTCGCGACGAAACCTTCGACACGCAGAACGATCCGGTCGTGCGGATCGAAGCTGGGCGGCTGCGGCGCGCCCTCGAGCGTTACTATCTCGTCGCCGGGCAGGATGATCCGGTCCTGATCGACATCCCAAAAGGGGGGTACGTGCCCGTCTTCGCGCGGCGTCATCCGGAAAGCCTTCCGGTTGTCGAGACGGAGGCGTTGAGATCCGATCCCCCGGCGGTGGAAACGCACAAAGTCGCGCCGCGTCACCTTTTCCACCGGTGGGCTGTGGTCGCCGTCGCCGTTGGCGTCGTCCTCCTCGGTGTAGTCTACGCCGTGATTGAATCCGGTCTTTTCAGACAGTCAACCGTCAATCCAAGTACGTTCCAGGGCGGTCCATCTGTGCTCGTCCGGCCTTTTGTGGATCTGGGAGGGGACGGCAACAGCGCGCTCTATGCGGCCGGCTTGACAGAAGATGTCCTGTCGCAAATCGCGCGTTTCAAAGAACTCAGAATTATCGGCAGCGAAACCTCGAGGAGCCTGCCCGCTGGAGCGGGGGTGGCCGATCTTCATCGCATGCTCGGCGTACGCTATGTTCTTGAAGGCGCGGTGCGGGTTTTTGACGGGCGTTTCAGGGTGACCGCGAGGGTCGTGGACGCGGGTACCTCCACGATCATCTGGTCCAACGCCTATGAGGAGGATTTGCGCTCTGGAGATCTCTTCAAGATTGAGGTTGAGCTTGCGAATAAGGTAGCGACCGCGGTCGCGCAGCCCTATGGCATCATTTTCCAGGCAGACGAGCGACGTACGGCTAACGCGCCGCCGGACGATCTCGAGGCCTATGGCTGCACCTTGCGATTCTATGGATATCGGGAGGTTCTGAGCGCCGAAGCGCATGCGGCTGTCCGGAGCTGCCTGGAACGCGCTGTCAGCCTGCATCCGACCTATGCCACCGCCTGGGCGATGCTGTCATATATTTATCTCGACGAGGACCGCTTCGGGTTCAATACCCGGCCCGATAGGCGCCCCCTGGAGCGCGCCCTGGATGCCGCCAGGCGGGCGGTGCGGCTCGATCCGGAAAGCGTTCGCGCGCATCAGGCGCTGATGATGGCGCTGTTCTTTGTCGGTGAGCCCGAGGAGGCACTGCGCGTGGGCGCCCATGCCTATGCGCTGAACGCCAACGACACCGAATTTCTAGGCGAATACGGCAGCCGCCTGGCGCAAGCCGGGGAGTGGCAGCGCGGAGCGTCGATCATCGAGGAGGCGCTCCTCCGTAATCCCGGCAATGCCGGCTTCTATGCCGGCATGCTTGGGTTCGCGGCCTACATGCAAGGCGACATGGCCCGCGCCATCACCTTCATCCGCCGGGCGGACCTTCAGAAATTCCCCCTCTATCACGTGATCGCGGCGCTCATCTTCGCCCGTGCCGGGTTGAATGCGGAGGCGGCTGCAAGCCGTAGGCAGTTCCTGGCCATGCGACCGCGATTCTTCGACGATCTGGACAATGAACTCGCAAAGCGCAATTTCCGCCCCGAAGACCGGCGTATACTGACCGACGCCGCCCGCGAGGCCGGGTTTCCGGTTCCCCTTGCTTCGAAAGCAGCGACGGGGATGCAGCATTAGCACGTGCATTCGGACGATGCCCGGTTATCTCGCCATGGTTGTATAAATAGGCCATCGGCTTTCCGGCCGGGTCTGATCGGGCAGGCCATTTCCTTGGTGAGTCTATGAGGCTTTCCGGCCTCGCAGGCCGTGCGCCTCAGGGGCGGCCTACGCTACAGAACATACCGTAACCTACCTCTGTCGGCGTGCGGATTGACCCTGGAGCTGCCGTGGTCGCCTTAAACTCTCGTCACTCATGCGCGGGCGATATCTGCAGCACCCTCCGTGGCAATGCTTCTGGCGAGACCGTGCACATCAAAAGGAGCGACTATGGAAGCGCTTACGCCCGGGGCATGGATGGCGGACTGGTCATGGGGCCTGCCTCTCATCGTGCTGGCGTCGACCATTCACGTTATCGGGCTCGGGACCATAGAGATCGGCATCGACAGCGGCCTGAAGCATAGACACGTCTGGCGCAGCCCGCGCGTGACCTTCGCGATCGTGGTCGGGGCCACCGTTCTGGCAGCGACGGTTCTGCACGCGATCGCGGCGATCGTCTGGGCCGTGGCCTATGTGTGGTTGGGAGCGCTTCCTGACGGCCGCGCGGCCATGCTCTACTCGATCGGCGCGATGACGACCTTTGGCCACGCCAACCTTCGGCTAGCCAGTGAGTGGCAGATGCTCGGCGCGTTGGAAGCGCTCAACGGCATGTTGCTGTTCGGCCTGACCACGGCATTCCTGTACGCCACGCTCCAGAACGTCCGCGCGGTTATCCTGCGTGAACATGGGGCGATACGGCGATGACTGAACCGTGCCCATGCCCTGAACCGCGCTCACGCTGGCTCTTGGGGAGCTGCGGTTGTCACTGGCAACATGGGTTGGATATACGGACGGCCTCGGCCATGTCACTTATGGCCGCTCTGTTCGAGCTGCGGTGACAGGCTGTATCCTCGTGTAACCTACTCCCGCTCGCTCCCCCCAGAGATCATAAGCAACCTCGTCGATGCTGCGCTGGCATCAGGAGGACTAGCTGTCGCTTGTGTCTTGCCGCGCAGCAAAGACAGACCGCGACATACACGACTTCACCGCCATGAGCTCATATCCGAAGTCGCCAACAGGTCAACGAACGTCCGATACTGTCAAAAAGGGGCAGCGAAATGAGAAGTTTGAGCATCGCTATCATGATCGGCGGAGCCCTGGTCGGTTCAGGCGCGCTAGCGCAGAACGCAGTGCCGCTTTCCACTTATGCGGATGCAAATGGCTTTATCGATGTGCAGGCGCTCACATGTGCGCAGTTGGCGGCCACCTACCAGGAAGACGCCGATGCACTGACCGCATGGTACAGCGGATGGTACAATGGCCTCGCCAAGAAGCATTATGCCGATCTGCGCAAGGGCAAACTAGCCGAGCATGAGGTGATTGTATACTGCAAGGCCAACCCGGATCGAAAGGTGATTGAAGCGATAGCGGTCGTGTTCAAAGATGAGCGGGCGAAGCTTGGCATTGACATGAAATGACCTGGCGAAACCAGGTCCGCGAAGGGAGGGCGCGCGGCGTCGAGAAGGCGATGGAGTCCCAAAGGACGATTTTGGCGCCTTAGGATACGAGCCGGGACCACGATGGCGCGGCCAGGCCGCGATCGATGCGACTACTTGCAAGCCACATTCCGCCGCCGAGCCTATCAAGCCCTCTATCGGTTGATGGGACGCGAGCGGGCACTGCGCCGGATATCGGCGGGACTAACTCAGATTTCGACTTAAGTAACGTCTCAGGTTTCCCAGGAGGCCAACATGAAAATCTCGCGTCGCGCTGTATCCGCCGGTGGTCTAGGGCTGCTGGCCGCAACCGCCCTTTCTCCAGCCCATGCTCTCGACGGCCCGATCGCCGATCTCGTCGACGGCTCGGAAGATTTCTGGCTGGCTGTCGAGGCGTATGTCTACGGTTATCCGCTCGTGACAATGGAGATGACACGGCGTGTCATAACGAACGTGCCGGCGGTGGAAGGCACGAAGGGCCCTATGGGCCAGATCATCAAACTGCGTGAATACCCGAATGCGTCGTTCAGGGATGTCACCGCCCCCAATGCGGACACCCTCTATACCACGGCCTTCGTTGACGTGGGCAAAGAGCCGTGGGTGCTGTCGATCCCGGCGATGGATGATCGCTACTACCTGTTCCCCATGCTCGATGGCTGGACCAACGTGTTCCAGGTGCCTGGCCAACGCACCACGGGCGGCAAGGCGCAGCAATACGCGATCACCGGGCCTGGGTGGCAGGGCACGCTTCCTGCCGGTGTCACGCAATACGCGTCCCCGACGGATATCGTCTGGATCCTCGGCCGCATCTATTGCACGGGCACGCCGGAGGACTACAAGGCCGTTCACGCGCTCCAGGACCAGTGCAAACTGGTGCCGCTCAGCAGCTACGGCAAGGATTGGCAGCCACCGCCCGGCGTGGTTGACCCGAGCATCGACATGAAGACGGCCGTCCGCGACCAGGTCAACCGAATGGATGCCGTCTCGTATTTCACGCTTCTCAGCCAACTCCTGAAGACCAATCCCCCGTCAGAGGCGGACGCCCCGATCCTCGAGAAGTTGGCGCGCATCGGCATTGTGCCCGGGCAGGATTTTGACAAGAGCAAGCTCGATGCCGCCTTCGTGAAGCGGATCCCGGAGGTCGGCTTCGGCCGCATCATGCTGCATTTCAAGTTCAGCGACGGCGACATCAAGGATATCAACGGCTGGGGCTACACGACCAGGACCGGGCTCTATGGAACCGACTATCTGCAGCGCGCCCTTATCGCGGCGATCGGGCTCGGCGCCAACCGCCCGCAGGACGCGGTCTATCCGACCTCGCTGAAGCAGCCTGACGGTCTCTTCTCCCGTGCCTATGACGGGTCGAACAAGTATGTCCTCACCTTCCCGAAGGGCCGGACACCGCCAGTGCGCGGCTTCTGGTCCATCACCATGTATGACGACAAGTATTTCTTCGTCGCAAACCCCATCGACCGCTATTCGATCAGCCCGCGGCAGGACCTGAAGAAAAACCCCGATGGCTCGATCGACATCCATATTCAGAACGAGTCCCCCGGCGCCGACAAGGAGGCAAACTGGCTGCCAGCGCCGAAGGGCAAGTTCATCCTGATGATGCGGTTGTACTGGCCGGACGAGAACCATCCATCGATCCTCGACGGATCATGGGTCATTCCTCCGGTGAAAAGGCTCGGCTGACCGCTGTTGCGCCTGACCGCGGTGTGGCACCCGGTTCAAGGATAGGCGGCGCGCCCCTTTGGGCGCGTCAGCTCTTGTTCCCGCGATTGGATCGACGCGCCTTTATCCCCGCTCTTCGGAATGGGCGGGGATAAGCCCATTATTATCAAGGGCTTGAATTGCTAGAGGCTCGGAGCGGGACACGCCTTGTGATAAGAATCTGCGCCGGCTGTGGAATAAGATGCATTTGTTGGCGCAACATGGCTTGCAGACCGGCGATCGCGCGGCTATAAGACCGGCCTCGCGGCAAGCGATGTCGGAGTGTAGCGCAGTCTGGTAGCGCACCTCGTTCGGGACGAGGGGGTCGGAGGTTCGAATCCTCTCACTCCGACCATCTAGCCATCTCGAGGTAGATTGTTTTTTCTGTCTCGCCCTCCAAGCGAGGGGCGGTTGGGATATTTTTCGGAATATCAGAGGCGCCGTGAGGGTGCCTTTTTTTGTATCCGAGTTGGTCCCGCGGGGGTGCCTTAACCCAAGTTCCGATGCACGTTTCCAGCTGGCGCGCGTCTCGATCGCGTGGGGCAGGTGCGCCTGCTCCCGATCTTCACCAGCCGAGGCAGTCGTGCATCACCCGGCGCTCGATAGCGCTGTCGTCATTCTGACGAAGAGTTGATGCGCCGATCCAGCGGTATCCACCGCAACAGCCAACGACTGGTCTGCCTCTTCAGAAGGTTAGCGCGAACGCGCGGCGAATTCCGCTCTTGAGATGCAAACACCAATATTGAGACGTCATGCCTATTGTCGCTGGCGCCCCCACTCGACATATCGTGGGAAACAACCGATGGCCGCGTCAATGGAAGCGGTCTTGTAATGCGTGGGGGGCCTTCACATGGCTACAGAGCGTACAGAATCCGAGATCATTTTCAGCGATGATTTCAACGGGAGCGGTCCGGTCGACTCAAGCAAATGGGATTACAATCACTGGCAGGCGAACGACAATCCGGCGTTCTACAACGGTACGAACGTCCGCCAGTCCCTGCCTGTGATGAGCGACGGGGTGATGCGTCTTCGCCTCGACACCTACCACGACGGCAACCGCGATTATCCGCAATATGCGCCTTCGTTCCTGGGCAACGAAGCCATTTCACTCCGGACGTTCAGCCTCGACAATGGGCCTTTTGCCTTCGAGGCGCGAATGAAGTCCGACCAGACGCAACCCGGAATCGTCGTAGGGTTCTTCACCTTCGCAGGCCCTCGCGCCTCGCATGACGAGATCGATTGGGAGTTGATGTCCACGCGCTACAACGTGGCGCAGACGAACCCCTACCACAATGAGGATCTCTCCGAAGGGCATCCGAAGGACCACGATCTTCCGGGCGGTCAGGGCGTTTATCACGACTACCGGATCGAATGGTACAAGGGCCTGGTGATCTGGAAGATCGATGGCACGGTCGTGCGGACCGAAACCTCGATCGTTCCCGAAAAGCCGATGAACCTGCACTTCAATATCTGGGGTGCGCCGAGCGGATGGACAGGCGTGGGCGATCCCTCGCTGACGGCAACGCGTGATCCCAATCAGAACCGCACCTTCTATGCGAGCGTCGATAGCGTCAAAGTGGAGCGGGTGGCCCAATCAACGGGCTCGGCCGAGGGCGAAAACGTCGTCGGTACGACCGGCAGCGAATATCTCTTCGGTGGTGACGGGCACGACACGCTGCACGGCGACAGTGGCGACGACGTCATCGACGGTGGCGACGGGTACAACGCGGCGTCCTACATCGGACGCGCGGAGAATTTCGCCCTCAGCATGGACGCGGCTCAGCGGGCTGTCATCGTTGACGATCGCAGCAATGCCGAAGGCACCGATGTCGTCGTCAATGTGCATGAACTGCGCTTCGCAGACCAGACCATCGATCTCGTCCCGATGATCAAGGCGGCCAATGCCGACGCCGCCGACCTCGGCATGATCATCGATCTCTATACGTCGTATTTCGACCGTGCGCCGGATGCCATGGGCCTCTATTTCTGGACCAGCCTCCTGAACGACGGCGTGGCGATTGCGGATATCGCGGAGCAGTTCTTCGCGGCGGCTGGGCCCAGCCGTTTCGCCGGCAAGTCGACGAGCGAGATCGTGGATATGGCGTACCGCGAGATCCTTGGCCGGGCACCGGACGCCGATGGCTTCGCCTACTGGGTCGACGCAGTCGACAGCGGCCGGTTGAACATCGAGGATATTCCGCTGGCCTTCATCCTGTCGGGACGTTCGGGCGCTGCGGGCACTGACGGCGAACAACTCATCGAGAAGGCCGAAAAGGCTGCCTATTTCGCTCTCGATAAGGGGCTAGGCGATGGCGAAGGCGCCAAAGCCGTGCTGGATGCGACCGACTTCGCCTCGGCCAAGGCGCTGGCCGATCTCTACGCTGCCAATGCCGCTGGCGAGAACGGGCAGTTGGTTGCGAGCCTGCTGGGCACGGATGTCGCCGACTACACTTTGGCCGCCTAAGGAATAACCGCAGGCGCTGGCCTCGGCGCGTCGCTGTGCGCAATAGCGACGCCGGGATGGACCGGGATGGAGCGGCCACTTTCCAGAGCATGTGCGCGGACCATAACTGGCCCGCACACGTCCGGCCATGTTTCTGAGCATTTCTGGTGAACTCCGGCTCACCAGGGATGCTCTAGGTCTTTGTTTTTGAGCATTTTCTTCACGCGAACCGGTTTCCACTTCGCTTGAAAATGCTCTAAGCGAACACGGCGTCATCCGCCGTGGAGATGCCCAGGATGCGGGTGACGAGCTGCATTGTCTCGCTGCTCTCGGCGGCGGATGCGTAGCCGTCCACGAGTGCGCGCCCTGCATGGAGATTTGGCGCGTCGAGAAGGCTGGCCGCGTCCGCTCCGTCGTTCAGCCCATGCTCAAGCGCATAGTAAGCGCTCAGGCTTGCCTTGGTTTGCACGATCTGGCCGTCCACGCCCGCCTGGCCGCTGGCGGATTGTATGAGGGCCAGGGCAAAATCGCTGGGCGCCAGCTGCCCCGTTTCGATCATCCGAACCCAGAACGTGAGCCCATCGCTATCGGGTGCGCGGCCGAGTATGTCCATATAGGCCTGAGCGACCGCGTTGGCCACGGATTGCCCAGCCGGCCGTGATCCTGCGGCTTCAGCGGAATCGTAGAAGCGCTGTGCCAGCTCGTCCAGACTCATGCCGCCGGCGTGCTGGGCGGCCCAGAAAAATAGCCCAAGCGCGTCGGGAGCGCGGTCGAAATAGGCATTGTACAGGCTGATGATCGGCGCGAAGTCTTCCGCGTCGAGATTGGCGGCCGCCAGCATTGACGTCAGATCGATCGTCTGGCCGTTGAATTCGGCATTCTGGATGTTGGCGAGGGTATCCTCACCCTCGGCCCCGGTCCGGTCCGCGACAGTGAGGGTCTGTTCGCCGGACCGCGCGCTGATCGCGAAGCTGCTGGCCGCCGCGGCATAGACGGCGGTGTTTACGCCTGCGCCTCCATCAAGGATGTCATTGCCGCCGCCGCCGCTGAGCCTGTCGTGCCCGTCTCCGCCGTCGATGTATTCATGGGCGGCGCTGCCGACCAGCGTATTGTGCGCGGCATCGCCCAGGAGGCTGGCGATCTTTTCGACCTTCACGTCATCGACATCGAAATAGAACGTCTGGTTCTGCGCCTGGCTCGCGGCGGCCTTCAGGCTGGAATCGCCGGTCGGCCAGGAGGCGGGCGGTCCCCAGATATTGAAGTGCAGCGCCATCGCCTTGTCCGGGACAAGGTTGGTCTCGGTACGGACAACCTGCCCATCGATCAGCCAGCGCACCATATTGGGCAGCCATTCGATCCGGTAGGTGTGGAAATCGGCCAGCGAGCCGCTGATCGGGTAGGAAATCGGATGGCCTTCGCCAAGCGGCTCGTTGTGATAGATATTCGTCTGCATCTGATTGAAGCTGTTCGACATCGCTTCAAAGTCGATTTCGTCGTGGTTGTTCGCGGGGCCTGCGAATGTGAAGAAGCCACCGATCAGGCCACGCTGGTCCTGGTCGTAGCGAACCCGCGCCTCGAAGGCGATCGGCCCGTTGCTGAGGTCGAAGAGGCGATAGGTGATTGCCTCCGAGCCTAGGAAAGTGGTGTGATTTGGATCGCTGGGATTATACGTATCCAGCCTGAGGCGCATCACCCCGTCGGAAGCGACAGGCAGCGTTTGCCGCTGCTGGGTGTTACCGTAGAAGGACCCGCCGTCGGCCCACACGTTGTAGTGCCATTTCGCGGAATCGATGGGTCCATTCGTCGAGAAATCATCGCTGAAAATAACTTCTGAACCGGTAAGCTGTGACGCCATGTTGCCCCCCAATGCCCGGCTGCCCAATCCGGAACCATTCCCAAAGTCATTCCGGAAGCTGTGTGTCGCGGCCTTCCGCTCCGGAATTGCGAAGACCCGAAGACATGGAACGTTTTCGCGCGTTCAAGAAGGCGACAACGTACCAAGTATAAAAAAATAATATATCGCCATCCGCCGCGCCGACGCAAGATCAGCCTCACTTTTCAAGGCTTGCAACGCATGGCCAGCGTTGATGACGCGCTTCGCTTCATGACCATACCGTTTAGCGCGCCTGTGGGGGCGGGGGGCACGACCCCTGATCTGTGAAAGGCTAGCCTTTTCAAGCTATAGCCAAGAAAATATATGGTATGGGGGTGTGATGAAGATCGCCGGGATATAGTAGTTCGGTGTGTGAATATTTCTGGTAGAGGGAGCGAGCATAAGCATAAAATACTCAAATTTTGATTGTGAAGGGTTATTTTTATTTATTATTTCATCCCGAGGGATGTGGGTCCGGATTCACGTTGTTGTCACACCGACGCGGCAATGGGGCTGTGGCCACTTCATGTGGCTGGACAATGGGCGATGCCTGTCGATATGGACAGGGATAATCCCGTTCTGTCCCGGGGGTGAGGAGGCATAGTGTCAAGCGCGTCGAGCTATATCTATCTCCTGATCGCCATCATCGCCGAGGTCGTCGCCACCTCGGCGCTGAAAGCCTCCGACAGCTTTACCCGTCTTGGCCCCACGCTGGTGACGGTGGTGGGATATGGGCTGGCCTTCTACTTCCTGTCGCTGACACTGCGTACTATCCCGACCGGCATCGCCTACGCAATTTGGTCTGGGGTCGGCATTGTGCTCATTTCAGCTGTGAGCTGGATATGGTTCAAGCAAAGCCTGGATTGGCCTGCCTTTCTCGGCCTGGGTCTGATCATCGCCGGCGTCATTGTGGTTAACGTCTTCTCGCGCTCGGTCGGCCATTGATGTTTGAAGGGCCGTTGTCCCCGCTTTCGCTGCGTGATCCTCCAGCTCCAGGTCGAGGGCAGCCGCAAGGGTGAAGAAGCGATTGCGGACCGCGGCCGCATAGGGGTTGGAGCGCTCGATCGCCTGAAACACGGCGGGGGCGTCGTAACGCACCATCCCGACAGCCTGCATGATGAGGTCGAAACTGCGGGTCGTCATGCGGGTGGGTAACGGCTCCATCTTCACCAGAACCTTGGCGATGAGATGGGTCAGCCCCTGAACCACGGCCGCGTCCCGGTCGTGCGCCTGTGGGGTCGTAACGATGACGTCGAGGCCGAGTGCGCGGCGCAGGAAGGCGGCCACCCTCAAGCCGCGGCGGCTTCGGATAGGGCAGACCGCGATTTTCAGGCCGGCGAGGCCGTCTCGTGCGCTTTGCGGGCCGAAGAGCGGATGGGTCGCGACGATATCGACATCGCTCGGCAGCCCGCGCGCCATGATCTCGGCCGGGATAACCTTCACCGAGCCCACGTCGAGCACGAGCGTGCCAGCCCCAAGATGTGGCGCGATGTCCGCGAGCACGTCTTCGAGCGCGCTGACAGGGGTGGCCAGGACAACGATGGGGCATCGCGCCG
This sequence comes from Chelatococcus sp. HY11, assembly GCF_018398335.1. NCBI lineage: Bacteria > Pseudomonadati > Pseudomonadota > Alphaproteobacteria > Hyphomicrobiales > Chelatococcaceae > Chelatococcus > Chelatococcus sp. HY11. The sequence goes on along the minus strand of NZ_JAHBRX010000001.1, from coordinate 1,955,604 downwards.
CCGACGCCATATCGGTGATTTCGACGGCCGGAAGGCCTTCCATCGATCCAGCCGGGAGGGCGGGGTCGTAGGCGCGGATGCGGAAATGAGCGCCGAGATGATGGGCCATCAACCGGGCAAAGGCGCCGAACCCAATGATGCCTAGCAGGGGAAGCTGAGCGGTATTATGAGGAACTTGCATGGACTGACCTCTGCAGGCGGCGTGCCAGAGAGGTCTTTCGTGACAACCGCTGGCTACGCAGCGGTTGAAAGATGACAAAGCACCTCGCCGCTATGGAAGCGGCACGTAGTAAAGTCCGGTGAGGGCGAAGCGCTTATTCATGGGGTGGCTTCCTAGACCATTCGCGTCGGCGCTGTCAACGGCCCGAAATCCGCTTCCGCCCGCCTGCTTCGTGAACTATGAGTGCGCTGACCGATGAGATCGGCGTACGTGGCGGCGGCGTATCACGGCCCGCCGAACGATCGCGGCAGGTAAAGGAGGCGACAGGTGGAACAGACATGGCGGTGGTTCGGGCCCCAGGACCCGGTGGAATTGTCCCATGCGCGGCAGGCGGGCGCGACTGGCATCGTGTCGGCTCTCCATCATATTCCGGCCGATCAGCCTTGGAGCGATGAAGAGGTCGCCAAGCGCAAGGCGATCATCGCCGAGGCCGGCCTCACCTGGTCCGTGGTCGAGAGTATTCCCGTCCATGACGCCATCAAAACCAACAGCGCCGATCGCAGGCGTTATATCGATGCCTGGATCGCGTCGTTGCGCGCGGTCGCGCGCGCCGGCGTGAAGACCATCTGCTACAACTTCATGCCAGTGGTGGACTGGACGCGCACGGATCTCATGTATCCCGTGCCGCTGGGCGGCTATGCGCTCAGGTTCGATATCATCGACTTCGCGGCCTATGATGTCTTCATTCTCGAACGCCCGAATGCCGAACTCTCCTATGGCCCGGACGTGCTCGCCGCGGCTAAGGCGCGTTTCGATGCGCTGCTACCGAGCGAGCGCGAGGCTCTCGAAGGCAACGTGATTGCCGGCTTGCCCGGCTCGGATTTCCATCACGACCGCGTCGGCATGCGCCGTCTGCTTGCCGCCTACGACGGCATCACGCCTGATGACCTGCGGGCTCATCTCGTCAGTTTCCTCGCGGAAGTCGTTCCGGTCGCCGAGGAAGAGGGCGCTCGGCTCTGCATCCACCCCGATGATCCGCCGTTCTCGCTCTTCGGTCTGCCGCGTGTCGTCTCGACCGCATCGGACGCGCGCGCCATTCTCGCCGGCGTCGAGTCCGGCGCCAACGGCTTGACCTTCTGTGTCGGCTCATACGGCGCGCGGGAGGACAACGACCTCGTTGCCATGGTCGACGAATTCGCGCCGCGAATTCATTTCGCGCATCTGCGCAACGTCAAGCGCGAGGCGCCGAAGACCTTCCACGAGGCCGAGCATCTCGGCGGCTCATCCGACATGGTCGGCGTTGTCGCGGCCCTGATGAAGGAAGAACGGCGGCGGCGGGCTGAGGGCCGCTCTGACGCGGAGATCCCGATGCGGCCCGACCATGGTCATCTGCTCATCGACGATATCGGCAAGCGCACGAACCCCGGCTACTCCTGTATCGGTCGCCTGAAAGGTCTGGCCGAGCTACGCGGTGTCATGGCCGCCATCGATGCGGGACACGCCTGATCGCGTTACCAGGACGGGTGGTTTGATATATTAGCCCGGCGGCATGGCCGCCGTAGCATGTAGGGCAGTAACATGTAGGGCAAGGGGCGGCTTCTCGGCCGCCCTCGATTGTCACCCGATCTCATTCGCCTTGTCGACGCGCGCGTAGACATCCTCGATGCGCACGATGTCGTCCTCGCCGAGATAGGGGCCTGATTGCACCTCGATCAGGTTCAGCGGGACCTTGCCCGGGTTCTCGAGACGGTGCACGCAGCCGAGCGGCAGGAAGATCGACTCGTTCTCGCGCAGCAGCAGCTCCTCCGCGTCGCGCGTGACAAGCGCCGTGCCGTTGACCACCACCCAGTGCTCGGCGCGGTGGTAATGCTTTTGCAAGGACAGCTTGGCCCCAGGCTTCACGGTGATGCGCTTGACCTGGAAACGCTCACCCATGTGCAGCGATTGGTAGTAGCCCCAGGGGCGATGCACACGCGGCGTCTGCGTCGCGGCTTCGTGGCCGTCCTTTTTCAGCCGTTCGACGAGGAGCTTCACGTCCTGGTCGCGATCGCGGCGGGTCACGAGCACGACGTCGGGGGTCGCCACGACGACAAGATCCTCGACGCCGAGCGCTGCTACGAGCTGGCCCTCGCCGCGTATGTAGGAGCCTTTCACATCCTCCGCGACCACGTCACCCGCGATGACGTTGCCGGCCGCGTCCTGCGCGCCGATCTCCCAGAGAGCCGACCAACTGCCGACGTCCGCCCAGCCGCAATCCGCCGGCACGACCACGGCCTTGTCGGTCTTCTCCATCACGGCGTAGTCGATGGAGATCGAGGGTGAGGCGCGGAAGGCGTCATTGTCGAGACGCAGGAAGTCCATGTCGCTCCTGGCCTTGACGAGCGCCTCGCGGCTGGCGGCGAGAATGTCCGGCGCAAGCACGGCGAGATCGTCGAGAAAGGCCTTGGCCGGCAGCAGGAAAATGCCGCTGTTCCAGAGATAGTCGCCGCCCGCCACATAGGCGGCGGCCGTAGCGGCATCCGGCTTCTCGCGAAAGGCGGCCACGGCGTGCGCGCCCGGCGACTGAGGCAAGGCGGCGCCGATATGGATATAGCCGTAGCCCGTGGCCGGCGCGGTCGGCTTGATGCCGAACAGGACGAGCTTGCCTGCGTCGGCGGCGGCGACACCGGTTTCCACCGCGTTCAGGAAGGCCTTGGGATCAGAGACCACATGGTCGGCTGGCATCAGCAGGATGATGGCGTCGGGGTCTTCATTCACCGCGATCAGGGCGGCGGTTGCCGCGGCGGGCGCCGTGTTGCGCCCGACAGGTTCCAGCACGATGGTGGCATCCTCGATACCAAGGCCGCGCAACTGCTCAGCGATGACGAAACGATGTTCGGCATTGGCGATGACGACGGGAGCCATGAAAGTGGAGCGATCCTCCACGCGGCGGGCCGTTTCCTGCAGCATGGTCTTGTCGCTGGCGAGCGGCAGGAGCTGCTTGGGGTAAGCCTCGCGGGACAGGGGCCAAAGGCGGGTCCCCGTGCCGCCGGACAGCAGGACCGGCATGATGCGAGGTTTCGATAGTGCCATAAAGGGGGGCGCTCCCATCTCTTTCGTCATGTCAGAAGCGGTACCACAAACCACTGACCAGTCCATGTTCGAGCGGTGCACTTTTGCCTGCAATTGTGGCGACACCAGCAAGCTGCAGAGACCAGTCGTCGGCGAAATCCCAGACCACGCCGACCTGCACTTTATGATAACGCGTCCCGCTCAATAGCCCCAGCGTGGAGCCGCTCGCAAGTGCGTTCATTGCGAGAACGTTGAACGACTGCGCCAGGAACAGCCATTTCGGCAGTGGTCGGACGCCTAGCGTAAGGTCAAAACGGATCTCGTCGTTGGCCGCCCCGCTGCGCAGCCGGTAGGCGGCCTGGGCGTCGACAAAGGTTGGCCAGTCACCCAGCCTGAACGACTTGCCGACGAGGATGCGCGCGTCGGCATATTTGTCCGTGCAGCAGACCTCCGCGGGGTTTAGCGCGTTGGTCGGGCCGGGAAAGCCGGCGATGGCCTGGGCGGAGACGATCCAGCCGTCATGCTCGAAGAGGCGATAGCGCGCACCGGCCTCGGTATAGCCGAGGCCGGTATATTGCGCTGGCTCAGGACCGGACACGCGAGTTGAAAGGAGAGACGGCGAGAGGATCGCCGTCAAGCTGTCGGTCAAGCCGTATTCGATGAAGGCGGTGACTTCGAACTTCCGATAGTCTGGCCCGCGAATAGTTTGGCCGCGCGAGTCGAAATAGCGGTCGGCCTTCAAAAAGGTGCCGGTGATGATGGCCTGCCCCTTGCCCTCCGGCAGCGTCCAGGCGCCTGCTTGCGCGGTGCGGCTGGCGAACAGCAGAAACGCGACAAGCAGGACCACCACGAGAAACCCGGCGAGGCGCAGCACCTGTGGCCAGCCGCAATGATAGTCATGCGTGCCTGCCCACGAAATGCTGTGGGCCGCTGGCCGCGTGTTCGCGCCACGATCGAGTGGGAGGCGTACCAGGCGCGCGGTTGTCGTCCGGCCCCGGGACCGCGCCGTTCGCTTGTAACCCATGGTTTCGGGGCTCAGGGAGCGTCAGGCAGGCGGATATATGAAGAAGGCCGCAAGGCCGCAGCCAGTGAAAGCTCTGGCATCACGCAATATCTCCATGAAAAATGAATACTATTGATCGAGAATGATGTCGTGAGGGGTAAAAAACCGTGTTATTACAATGGCAAAGAAGGAAACTATGAAGCCGAAAGGGATATATCTGCGTAAAATCTGGCTGCTATGACCTAAAAAGTCGACGTTGCTTAGATTGCATATAAGACAAATATCTCATCTGTCAGGCTTCCTCGATGCCATAAGTGTCATCGAAGTTTCATGACAGACTGAATAGGTCGAGCTTAACGCAACCGCAAGTGCTGTCCAGTCCCTGATGCCCGATCCAAAGGGCGAAGTGTCGGAGAACCGCCACAGTTTCATGCGGACTACGGATGGCCCTTGCCAGTCACGCGTACGTCTGCGCGATGGTGGCGATCACGGAGCTGGACGGGGGCCTCGAGACTTTGCATGAAAGATGGACCATGAACGTGCGTGCCGACCTCATCGAAAATGCCCGGCTCGTTCTGCCGGACCAGGTGCTGGAGCCCGGGTGGCTTGCGATCCATGATGGCGTGATCGTCGATATCGGCGAGGGCAGGGCGCCGGAGCGTGGTATCGATCTTGGCGGCGATTTTCTGTTGCCGGGGTTTATCGAGCTCCATACGGACCATCTCGAGAGCCATTTCCACCCGCGCCCGCGCGTACGCTGGCACCCGCTCAGCGCCGTGATGGCTTATGATGCCCAGATCATCGCCGCCGGTGTGACGACGGTCTTCGATTCCCTCAGGGCGGGTTCCGACACTGAGGGCGGCATGCCCAACAGTGATCTGTGGAGCCTCGCGGAGGCGCTCGACGAGGCGCGGGACGGCGGCTATCTGCGCGCCGAACACCGCACGCATCTACGCTGCGAGGTCGCCACCCACGACGTCATCGACGAGGTGACCCGCTTTGCCGGGCGCTTCCCGATCCATGTCATTTCACTCATGGACCATACCCCCGGCCAGCGGCAGTTCCGCGACGTCGAACTCTGGAAAATCTATTTCACCGGCAAGACCGCCCGCACCGAGGCCGAGGCCAACGCCGTGGTCGAGCGGCGTCTGGCGCTTCATCAGGCGAACGCCTCGCGGCATCGCCGGGAACTCGTCGCCTTCGCCCAGGCACATGATATCGCCTTGGCCAGTCATGACGATGCCACGGCCGAGCACGTCGTTGAATCGATCGCCGACGGTGTCGCCATCGCCGAGTTCCCGACGACCCATGAGGCAGCGGGGCTGTCGCATGAGGCCGGCATCCGGGTGATGATGGGCGGGCCGAACGTGGTCCGTGGCGGGTCCCACTCCGGCAATATCGCGGCGGAGGACCTGGCGCGTGAGGGTCTGCTCGACATCATCTCCTCGGACTATGTGCCAGCCAGTCTCGCTATGGCGGTCTTCATGCTGGCCGAGCGCGTCGAAAGCATCAGTCTGCCCGAGGCCGTGCGCATGATCACGCTCAATCCCGCACGCGCCGCCGGCCTTCACGACAGGGGCGCCATCGCGGTTGGCCAACGGGCCGATTGCCTTCAGGTGCATCTGGCCGGCAACGTGCCGATCGTGCGCCGGGTGTGGCGGCAGGGAGAGCAGGTTGTTTAGGCGGCAGGTCTTCCAGGTGGCAGCTCGGTCTTCCAGGTGGCAGGTCGGTCGTCCAGGTGGCAGGTCGGTCGTCCAGGCGGCAAGTCGTCCAGCGGCAAGTCGTCGAGGTCGAGTGGTGAAGGGGGCGCCTGGGCCTTGCGGGAGGGGCGCTATCATTTGGAGTGCCCGAATTTTGTTTCTAGCCTGTGTCGGATGCGATAGCTCCGACCAGAGCTGCGTTGCGGTTTACGGTGCGAGTGATAATTTCGCACGCGGTACCAAGAGCCGCTGATAGCCGGCCCTGACGCAGGGAGTCTCACATGACGATATCGTTCCAGAATGGGTCCGGGAAGGCCGGGCTGGCTGGTCTGATCGTTGCGCTCGGACTTGCATGGGCTCCCTCGGGCCAGGCGTTTGCGCAGGCTGCCCCTCCGTCCCGCCCAGCCAGTCCACCGGCGGTGACAGCCCCGGCCCAGGCGCCGCAGCCTGCTCCCGCGCCGGCGCTGAAGACCTATAGCCGAGATGACCTCGCGAGTTCCGCTATCCGTCTTGAGGCTGACATCAAGCGGGAGGTCGCGCCGCCCGCGAACCCGGCAACGCCCGCTCCCCCTTCGGCTGGTCAGCCGCCGCGTCCGCCGCAGCCAGACCGGTTGCGCCAGGAGGCCCAGGCCGCGCTTGGCCGGGGAGATAGCGTCCGGGCACTCGCGCTCTTTGGCAACCTCATCGCCATGCAGCCCAACAACGTGGCAGCATGGCTCGGCTATTCCGCCGCCGCCGCCCAGGCCAAGGGAGCCAACTATTCGGAGAACCAGGATTATCGGCGGCGCGCCCTTGGAGCCGCCTACGCCGCTTACCAGAAGGCGACGACCGCGGCGCAGGAGGGCACCGCGCTTGCCGATCTTGGCGCCCTGTTCGCGCAATATCGTCAATGGCGCGCCGCGATCGACACCTACCGGTCGAGCCTCGCATCTGCGGATGTTCCGGCACGGCGCGGCATCTATGACAATCTCGTCGCGGCCCATGGCTTCCGCCTGACAGGCAATTCCACGGATTCGGATTCCGCGACCCCGCGTGCCTGTTTCCAGTTCTCCGAGCCGCTGCAGCAGGGCAAGGTCGATTTTACCCCCTATGTTGCCATCACCGGCGCGGCCAATGCGGCTGTCACAGGGGAGGGGAGCCAGCTCTGCGTCGACGGCCTGAAGCATGGCGAACGCTATGCCGTGGTCATCCGCCGGGGCCTGCCCTCGGCGATCGAAGGCGAGGCGCTGCAGAAGAACGCGGATTACGAGATCTATGTGAAGGACCGCGCGCCCCAGGTGCGCTTCACCGGCCGCAACTATGTGCTGCCACGCACCGGCCAGCAGGGCATTCCTGTCGTTTCGGTCAATACCCCCAAGATCGACATCGAAGTGCTGCGCGTCGGCGATCGCTCCTTGCTGCCGACCGTGCGCTCGGATGATTTCCTCAGCCAGATCAGCCGCTATACCGCTGACAGCTACGCCAACGACAAGGGCCAGCGCGTCTGGCAGGGCACGCTCGACGTCGCCAATACGCTCAACAAGGATGTCATCACGGCCTTCCCCGTCATGGAGGCGGTCGGCAACAAGCTGGAGCCCGGCGTCTATCTCATGACGGCGGCGGCGTCCGGCGGGCCGAAGGGCGACGGTGACTACGAGCTGAAGGCGACCCAGTGGTTCGTGGTGTCGGATCTCGGCCTGACCTCGATCTCCGGCAATGGCGGTATCGAGATCATGCTGCGCTCGCTCGGCAGCGCCGCGCCGCTCGACGGCGTCGAAGTCCGGCTGTTGGCCCGCAACAACGATGTGCTGGCGATCGAGAAGAGCGACGCGCAGGGACGCGTGCGCTTTCCCGCCGGCCTCGCCCGTGGCACGGGTGGCCAGGCGCCCGGCCTCGTTGTCGCCTCGACTGCGGCGGGTGACTACAATTTCCTCGACCTCGGCCAGAGCCCGTTCGATTTGAGTGACCGCGGCGTGAAGGGCCGGCGTGCGGCGGGCGCCCTCGATGCGATGGTGTTCACGGAGCGGGGGGTCTATCGCACCGGTGAGACCGTCTATGTCACGGCCCTCCTGCGCGACGGCAAGGGCATCGCGGCGCCCAACCTGCCGGTGACGCTGGTGGCCCGGCGCCCGGATGGCGTGGAATATCGCCGTTCGCTGGTGACCGACCAGGGCGAGGGCGGCCGCGCGTGGTCGCTACCGATCCTCGGGGGCGCGATGCGCGGCACCTGGCGCCTGCAGGCCTATGCGGATCCCAAGGGGCAGGCCATAGGTGAGACGAGTTTCCTCGTTGAAGATTATGTGCCCGAGCGTATCGACGTGACGCTCACGCCGAGCCAGAAGGCGCTCGCGGCCGGCGAGCCCGCCAGCATCACCGTCGATGCGCGCTATCTCTATGGCGCGCCGGGCGCTGATCTCGATGTGAGCGGCGAACTGTCGGTGATGGCGAGCGAGACGGCCTCTATTCCGGGGCTCGAAGGCTTCTCGATCGGCCTTGCGGACGAAGAGTTCACCACGGTCACGACGGAGATCGAGCAACATTTCACAACGGATGCGCAGGGGCGTGTCGTTGTCGAGGTGCCGATCGGTGAGATCAGTGCGCCGCGCCCGGTCGAGGCGAAGATCACGCTACGCGTCGGCGAGACCGGCGGGCGCGCGGTGGAGCGCAGCGTGACGCTGCCGATCCTGCCGGACGGCAATGTCATCGGCGCGCGCAAGTTGTTCACGGAACTGGCCGAGGGTGGAACCGCGTCCTTCGATGTCGTCCTGGCGACGCCGGCCGGTCAGCGCCTGTCGGGCGGCGTGCAGTGGAATCTCTATCGCCTGGACCGGGATTATCAATGGTACAACAACGATGGTCGCTGGTCCTATGAGAAGGTGACGCGCACACGGCGCATGGCGGATGGCCGCTTGGATGTGATTGCGGGGTCCGCCGGCCGGATCGCCACGCCCGTCGATTGGGGAACTTATCGCCTCGAACTCACCTCCACCCAACCGGACGTTGGGCCCACCAGCATCACCTTCAATGTTGGCTGGGGTGGCGAGCAGACGGCGGATTCACCCGATCGGCTGGACGTGACGCTGGACAAGGCCGCCTTCAACAGCGGCGAAGACATGACGGTGACGATGCGTTCCCGTTTCGCCGGCAAGGCGACGGTCGCCGTCGTCAGCGACCATGTTCTGGAAGAGCGGCTCGTCGACGTCACGCCGGATGGCACGTCGGTGAAGCTGCCGGTCAGCGCGGATTGGGGCGCCGGCGCCTATCTCGTTGCCTTCGCGCACAGGCCGCTGGATGAGGCGGCCAAGCGTATGCCTGGCCGGGCGCTCGGCCTTGCCTGGTTCTCGGTGGACGCGGCCGCGCGCAGTCTCAGCGTCGATCTCGGCTCGCCCGCCGCCATGCGCCCCCGTGAGACGCTACGCCTGCCGATCAAGGTGGCAGGTGCCGTGCCGGGCGAGAAGGCTTACATCACGGTCGCGGCTGTCGATGTCGGCATTCTCAATCTCACGCGTTATCAGGCGCCGCGCCCGGGCGACTATTTCTTCGGCCAGCGTCAGCTTGGCGCCGAGATCCGGGATCTCTATGGCTTCCTGATCGACGGGATGCAGGGGACGCGCGGCGCCATCCGCTCCGGTGGTGACGGGGGAGCCTCCCAGACCGTTGGCTCGCCGCCGGCGCAGGAGCCGGTTTCCCTCTATTCCGGCGTCGTCGAGGTCGGAGCCGACGGTACGGCGGAGGTTGCGTTCGCCATCCCCGATTTCAACGGCACGTTGCGTGTCATGGCCACGGCCTGGACGAAGAGCCGCGTCGGGCAGGCCAGCGCCGACGTCATCGTGCGCGATCCCGTCGTGATGGTGGGAACATTGCCACGCTTCCTCAACATCGGGGACAACTCGCGCTTTGCCATCGATATCAACAATGTCGAAGGCCAGGCTGGCGCCTACAAGCTCACCCTCAGCGCGGACGGTTCCATTGGGATCCCCGCCAACCAGCGTGAGCGCAGCCTCCAGCTTGCCAAGGGCGCCCGGCAGAGCCTCTCCATCCCCATTACCGGCGCAAGTGTCGGCATCGCGACCATTGAGGCGCGCCTGACGGGTCCCGGTTTCGATGGTCCGCAGACGTTCCGCATCGGTGTGCAGCCGGGACGTCCGCCGCTGATCAACCGGACGGTGCGGCCACTCCCCGCGCAGGCCTCCGTGCGGCTGACGCCTGACCTGTTCGCGGACCTCCTGCCCGGTACGGGTCTGGCCTCGATCAGTGTTTCGCCGATGACGGCGCTCGATGTGCCGGCGCTGCTCGCATCGCTCGATCGCTACCCCTATGGCTGCACGGAGCAGACGGTGAGCCGCGCGCTGCCGCTGCTCTATGTCAACGCGCTGTCGGCCGCCAACGCGCTTCCGACCGATACCAACCTGGACGAGCGCATTCGCATGTCGATCGAGCGTGTGCTGGCGCGGCAGGATTCGAACGGATCCTTCGGGCTGTGGGGCGTCGGCGGCGATGATATCTGGCTTGATTCCTATGTCGCGGACTTCTTGACGCGGGCGCGCGAAGGAGGCTTCGTCGTGCCGCAGATCGGTTTCGATCTCGCGCTGGACCGGCTGCGCAATTACGTCGCCAACCAGGATTTCACGAGCGGGTCCGGCGAGGGCCTTGCCTATGCCGTCTACGTGCTGGCGCGCAACGGCCGCCCGGTGATGGGGGATCTGCGCTATCTCGCTGACGTCCGCATCAAGGACTTCGGCTCGCCGCTCGCGCAGAGCCAGATCGCGGCGGCGCTCGCGCTCCTCGGCGATCGCGGGCGGGCGCAGGCGGCCTTCACGACGGCCGTGTCGGCGCTCGGCGCCGTTGCCGACAAGCCCACGTCCCGTCCCGACTACGGCTCGCGGCTGCGCGACGGTGCTGCCGTTCTGACACTGGCGGCGGAAGCGGGGGCCCAGGCTGGGGATATCACGGCGGTGGGCCGGGTTCTCGAGGATGCACGCGCCAGGCGCAGCTACGTCTCGACGCAGGAAGAGGCGTGGATGGTGCTGGCCGCCGAGGCGCTGACCAAGCGCGCCGACGGCATTCGCCTCACGGTCAACGGCACGCCGCATTCCGGCGCGCTGTACCGCAATCTGCGGGCGGATGCGCTCGGCGGGGCGGGCTTCACGGTGGCCAATGCCGGCTCCACGCCCTTGCAGATGGTGGTCAGCGTCGCGGGCAATCCCTCGACACCGGAGCCGGCCGCCTCGAAGGGCTACAAGGTTGAGCGCGCCTACTACAAGCTCGATGGCACGCAGGTGGATGCCACCCGCGTGAACCAGAATGACCGCCTCGTGGTGACGCTCAAGGTGACGGAGACCGAAGCGGCCTTCGCACGTCTCCTGCTCGTCGACTACCTGCCGGCCGGATTTGAAATCGACAATCCCAATCTCGTCGATTCCGGCTCGGTCGCGGGGCTTGACTGGCTGAAGCGCGACGTGGAGCCGAGTCATACCGAGTATCGCGATGATCGTTTCGTCGCGGCCTTCGACAGGGATGGCGGCAAAGCGGCGTTCTTCACCGTGGCCTACATGGTGCGTGCGGTTTCGCCGGGAACTTACGTCCATCCGCCGGCCGTGGTCGAAGATATGTACCGGCCGGAGCGGTTCGGCCGGGGTGATTTCGGCAAGGTCGAGATTACTGCGGTGCGGTGATCGTCATGCGTCGGCATCTACGTCGCATCATCCTTGGCCTCGGCGGACTAGCGGCTGCAGGGCTTGTCGTCGGCGCCGCGATGCTCTGGCATTACACGGTGGCGCTGGGGCCGCTCGATCTGTCCGTCGCGGACCTCAGGTCGACGGAGGTGCGCGATCGCGACGGCAGGCTGTTGCGGGCCTTCACGACCCGGGATGGGCGCTGGCGTCTGCCGGTGAAGACCGAGGATGTCGATCCGCGCTTTCTGGCGCTGTTGACGCTTTACGAGGACAAGCGTTTCGAGAGCCATCCTGGCATCGACGGCTTCGCGCTGGTCCGAGCGGCCGGGCAGTTCGCCTGGAATGGCCGGGTCGTGTCCGGCGCCTCGACATTGACGATGCAGGTCGCGCGGCTGCTTGAGCCGCGGGCGGAGCGCACGCTCGATGCCAAGCTGAGACAGGCGGTGCGCGCTGTTGAACTCGAACGTCGTTTCGCCAAGACCGAGATCCTCTCGCTCTATCTCAGCCTTGCGCCCTATGGCGGCAATCTGGAGGGGCTGAGAGCCGCGAGCTTCGCCTATTTCGCCAAGGAGCCGAAGCGTCTGTCGCTCGCCGAGCAGGCGCTGCTGGTGGCCTTGCCGCAATCGCCGGAGACGCGCCGGCCGGATCGTTTTCCGGAGGCGGCGCGCGCGGCGCGTTCCCGCGTGCTGGCGCGGGCGCTGGAGGCGGGTTTCATTTCCGAGGCGGAGGTGGAGGCGGCGGAGCGAGCGCCGATCCCCGAGGCGCGCCAGCCTCTGCCCATGGTTGCCGCCCATGCCGCCGAACAGGCTGTTCGCGACGACCCGGACGCCACGACCATCCGGCTTGCCATCGACGGCCGTCTGCAACGCAGCCTGGAAAGTCTGGCGCGCGAGAGCGCCGAGCGCGTCGGCCCTGGGGTGTCCGCCGCGATCGTCGCCATCGACAATGCGACGGGCGAAATCCGGGCGCAGGTCGGCGCGTCCGATTATTTCGCGCGGGACCGCGCTGGCGCCGTCGATGCGACGCTTGCCGTGCGCTCGCCGGGTTCCGCGCTGAAGCCGTTCATCTATGCCTTCGCCTTCGACAACGGGATTGCCCATCCCGAGACAGTGCTCGATGACCGCCGTGTCCGCTTCGGCACCTATGCGCCCGAGAATTTCGATCTCGCCTTCCAGGGAACGGTGACAGCCCGTCGCGCGCTCCAGCAATCGCTCAACATGCCGGCGGTGGAACTGCTCGATGTGCTGGGCTCGGTGAAGTTCCTCGCCCGCCTCCGCAGCGCCGGCGCCGATATCGTGCTGCCCAAGGACGAGACCGGGCCGCCCGGCCTCGCGGTCGCCCTCGGCGGCCTCGGCATCCGGCTCACCGACATGGCGCGTCTTTATGCGGGGCTGGCGCGCGGCGGCGATATGCCCGGGCTGGTGCGCCGCCTCGACCGGCCGGCGGAGGCGCGGCGTGACCAGCCGCTGACGACGCCGGTCGCCGCCTGGTACGTGGCCGATATCCTGCGCGGCGCGCCGCCGCCGGACAATGCAGTACCGGGCCGCATCGCCTTCAAGACCGGGACGTCCTACGGCTATCGCGATGCCTGGGCCATCGGCTTCGACCGGCAGACCACCATCGCCGTGTGGCTGGGGCGGCCTGACGGGGCCTCGGTGTCCGGGCTTGTGGCGCGCAGCACGGCCGCACCCGTCCTGTTCGATGCCTTCGCGCGGCTTGATCGCGCGCCGGAACCGATCCCCGCGCCGCCCAACGTGCTGTTCGCCTCGACGGCGACGCTGCCGCCGCCGCTGCGCCATTTGCGGCAGGACCAGCCGAAGACGATCGCAGCCACCGCGACGGCTCCGCTGCGCATCGCCTATCCGCCGAATGGCGCGCGCGTCGACCTCGGTTTGCGCGCGAACGCCAGCGAGGCCTCCGCGCTATCGCTGAAGGCGAGCGGTGGCGTGCTGCCGCTGACATGGCTGGTGAACGGCGCGCCCGTCTCGGAGGCGAACCTGCGGCGACAGTCGAGCTGGCAGCCGGACGGAGAGGGCTTCGCGCGGGTGTCGGTTATCGACGCCAAAGGCGCCAGCGACAGCGTGACGGTGCGGCTGGAGTGACATTCGGCCACCCGCGAACGCTGGTTACCGCTGGCGTGGGATGAGCTGGGAGACGACCTGATCGCTCGCCTCGTCGCTTGCGAGCAGGCCCTCCGCCACGCCGTCGCGGTCATCCGCGTTCCGGTTCTGGCTCATCTTGCGCTTGCCCTCGATACGGGTGATCGGGAGCCGGAGGCCGACGATCCCCTTGAGCTGCGCCTTGATAAAGGCCTCCGGCGCGTCCGTCACGCTCCAGGGCGCGGCGCGGGGCTGTTCGTGGAGGTTCGTGAGGCGTGTGACCGCCTCAAGGAGCCGCGCCTCGTCATCAAAGAACTCGGGCTGTCCATAGGCATGCACCGCCACATAGTTCCAGGTCGGCACGACTTTGCCGTGCTCGCGCTTGGACGGATACCAGGAGGGCGACACATAGGCGTCCGGCCCGGAGAAAATGACGAGCGCTTCCCCGCTGGCGGGCAATTTCCATTGGGGGTTGGCCTTGGCGAGATGGCCATGGAGCACGCCGTGCTCGCCTTCGCCATCATCGAGAATGAGCGGAAGCGGGGTCGCGATCAGGCCCTCGGTCGTCGCGGTCACCAGCGTTGAGAGGCGGGCCTCCCTCATGATCCGCCGAAGTTCCGAGGGATCGTCCTCACGGAATGCGGGTGGCACATACATCGGCTTGCCTCTTCGGTGCTATCTCGCCAACTTGCCTATCTCGCGAACTTCCGCGCGCCGGCCACGCATAGGATGACCGCGATGGTCACCGCCAGCATCGTTGTCGTCACCGGCTCGTGCAAGAGCGTGGCGGCGAGCGCCAAGCCGAAGAAGGGTTGCAGAAGTTGCAGCTGGCCCACCGCCGCGATGCCACCCTGCGCCAGTCCTCGATACCAGAAGACGAAGCCGATCAACATGCTGAACAGCGAGACATAAGCAAGCCCGAGCCACGCGGGTCCTTCGATGCCGGAGAATGATGGCGGCACGGAGATGATCGCCAGCACGATCATGATCGGCAGCGACAATGTGAGCGCCCAGGATATCACCTGCCAGCCGCCGAGCCTGCGGGACAACTTCGCGCCCTCCGCGTAGCCAAGCCCGCAGACGACGATCGCCGCCAGCATGAGCATGTCGCCGACAGGCGACGCGGCGATGCCCTGTGAAGCAGCAAAGCCCGCGACGATCGTGCTGCCCATGATCGAGAAGATCCAGAACGCGGGCTTTGGTCGTTCACCCCCGCGGATGACCGCGAAGATCGCCGTCGCCAGCGGCAGGAGGCCGACGAAGACGATGGAGTGGGCCGAGGTCACGTGCTGCAGGGCCAATGCGGTGAGCAGCGGGAAACCGACCACGACGCCGACGGCGACAATCGCGAGTGAGACCAGATCCTGTCGCGAGGGGCGCCGCTCCTTGAAAACGACCAGCAGGCAGAGTGCCAGGAAGCCGGCGATCGCCGCGCGGGCCACTGTCAGGAAAACGGGATCGAACTGCATCACGGCCACGCGGGTGGCAGGCAGCGACCCGCTGAAGATGACCACGCCAACGAGGCCATTCATCCATCCGCGTGCTGTCTCGTCCATTCCGCATTCTCTCGATTGTGTCGCCTTTATCGGTCGCGACGGCTGGCGCGGCCAGCGACAATCCAATACGGTTTCATCAAACTGTTATGGTGAAAGGTCCAGTACGGATGGACGGGCGGGCGGCCGGGGTTACGCGGGTGGCGATGGTGATGGCGACGATCCGGCAGCGCATCGCTGGACGCAGCCTGACGCCGGGCGCCAAATTGCCGTCGATCCGGGGGCTGGCTGGAAGGTTGAAGGTGTCGGCCTCGACAGTCGTTGAGGCCTACGAGCGCTTGGTCGCCGAGGGCGTGATCCATCCGCGCCCCGGATCCGGCTTCTATGTCGCCAGCCAGACCGCGCCGCTGTCCCTCGCCGAGATCGGCCCGAAGCTCGACCGCGCGGTCGACCCTTTCTGGATTTCACGGCAGTCGTTGGAAGCGGGCGAAGGCCTCATGCCTGGCTGCGGGTGGCTTCCGCCTGCGTGGCTGCCGGAAGACAGCCTGAGGCGTGCGCTGCGCTCGCTCTCCCGCGCCGAGAATACGGCCTTGGCCGACTATGGCCCACCGCTGGGCCTCAAGCCCCTGCGCCAACTGATTGCGCGACGCATGGCGGAGCGGGGTATCGAAGCCTCCCCGGATCAGATCATGCTGGCCGATTCCGGGACGCAGGCTATCGATCTCTTATGCCGCTTCCTCATCGAGCCAGGCGACACGGTATTGATCGATGACCCCTGCTACTTCAATTTCCAGGCGCTTCTCAGGGCGCATCGCGCCCGGATCGTTGGCGTGCCCTATACGCCCACGGGGCCGGATATAGAATTGTTCGCGCGAGCGCTCGACGAGCAGCGGCCACGGCTCTACATCACGAACTCCGCGATCCATAATCCGACCGGCGCCACGCTGTCACCCATGGCCGCCCATAAGGTGCTGAAACTCGCCGATCAGTTCGCCTTGACGATCATCGAGGATGATATCTTCGCCGATTTCGAGCATGTGCCGTCGCCACGCCTGGCAGCCTTCGACGGACTGGACCGTGTCATTCACATCGGCAGTTTCTCGAAGACTTTGTCCGCGTCGGCGCGGTGCGGCTTCGTGGCGACTCGACGGGACTGGATCGAGGGGCTGACGGATCTCAAGATCGCCACATCATTCGGCGGCGGTCGGCTCAATGCCGAACTGGTCCTGCGCGTCCTGAGCGACGGCAGCTACAGGAAGCACGTGGAGGGCCTGCGCGGCCGCCTGTCCAAGGCGAGGTTCGAGGTTGCGGCAAGGCTGAAGGGCCTCGGCATCGCGCCCTGGATTGAACCGCAGGCCGGCATGTTTCTATGGGCGCGCCTGCCGGACGGGCTGGACGCGGCGGATGTCGCACGGGCGGCGCTCGCGCGGAATGTCGTTCTGGCGCCGGGGAATGCGTTCAGCCTGTCGCAGTCCGCGACCGCATACCTGCGTTTCAACGTTTCGCAGACGCGCGATGATCGCATCTTCGCTGTCTTGCGCGATGTCCTTACGCAGGTTCGGAACGGGCGCGTTTAGTCCAAAGCCAATTCCGATCTGATTGAATCGGTGAAACTCTACCGTCATGGCCGGGCTTGTCCCGGCTATCCCGATCAGTGGGGTCCCTGCCTTTACGATCGGGATCCCCGGCACAAGGCCGGGGATGACACGAGGGAGCCGTCGCGTTGATCCCTCCCCTCGGGGAAGGTGCGTCCTGCGAGCGAGGTCGAGTGGGGGCACGCGGCAGGAGATCGTGCTCCCCTGGCCAGCACACGTCGCCTTCTTCCGGTCGGGCAGAGTCAGGTGGAACCCCACCCGGCGCCTGCGGCGCCACCCTCCCCTGAGGGGAGGGATCGGCCTATCGCGACTGATGTGATGACGCCTTGGGAGGAGCGCATCAATCGATCGAGAGTGCTCTACGACTGGGCGCTGCGCGAGGCGGGGCCCTTGTAGCGCGGGCGGCGTGGGCGGCCACCAGGTGCCCCGTTCGGCGCTCCGTCGCGACCGCCGGACCGGTTGGCGAAGCCGCCATGGCCATTGCCCCGGTTCGCCTCGCCGGCAGCGCCGTGGCCACCCGCGCTATGCCCCCGGCGATCACCATGCCCATGCGGCTGGGATGCGCCGCCGCTGGCGTGATTGCGGTTTTCGGCGCCCCGGCCCTCGCCGCTGTGGCTGTTGCGCCCTCCGCCATTGGCGCCGTGATGGCCGCCGTGGGCGTGTTGGGGGCGGCCACGACCACCGTTGTTGCCGCCATTGCCGCCTTGGCGCTTGGTCTGGGGCTTCGCGGAGAATAGTTCCAGCGGCGTGGACTGGTCGGCGCGGCCGTCCGTCGCCGGAATCTTCTGGCGCGTCAGCTTCTCGATATCACGCAGATAAGCGCGTTCCTCGGCATCACAGAACGATATCGCGGAACCCTCGGCGCCGGCGCGGGCCGTGCGTCCAATGCGGTGAACATAGGATTCCGGAACATTCGGCAGATCGAAATTGATGACGTGGGTCACCCCATCGACGTCGATGCCGCGCGCGGCGATGTCGGTCGCGACGAGGATCGGCGTGCGGCCGGAGCGGAACTCGGCCAGCGCCTTCTCGCGCTGCCCCTGGCTCTTGTTGCCGTGGATAGCGGCGGAGCGGACGCCGTCCTGATCGAGATGCCGCACGATGCGATCAGCGCCATGCTTGGTGCGCGCGAAGACGAGGGTACGGCCCTTGACCACCTCGCGCAGGGTCCTGGCGAGGAGATTACGCTTGTGGGCTGTCTCGACGAAGATGACTTGCTGCTCGACACGTTCCGCCGTGGTCGCGACCGGGGTCACCGACACCTTGACGGGGTCCTTCAGGAACTCGGCCGCCAGCGCGCCGATCTCCTTCGGCATCGTCGCCGAGAAGAACAGGTTCTGCCGGGCCTTGGGCAGGCCGGGAAGGATCCGGCGGATGGCGTGGATGAAGCCCATGTCGAGCATCTGGTCGGCCTCGTCGAGGACAAAGACCTCCACGCTCGCGAGGTTGACCGCGCGGCCGTCGAGATGGTCGATCAGCCGTCCGGGCGTGGCGACCAGCACGTCGACGCCCTGCGCGAGCTGCATGGCCTGGGGGCGAACGCCGACACCGCCGAAGCAGACAGCGATCGTGAGGCCGAGATGCCGGCCGTAGGTCCGGAAGCTATCCGCGATCTGGCTGGCGAGTTCACGTGTGGGGCTCAGCACCAGCGCCCGGCACGCATGGCGCCGGCGCGGCTGCTTGTTGGCCGCGAGCTTGTGCAGGATCGGCAGCGCGAAAGCCGCTGTCTTGCCGGTGCCGGTCTGGGCGATGCCGAGAAGATCATGGCCTTCGAGAAGATGGGGAATGCTCTGCGCCTGGATGGGGGTGGGGGTGTGGTAGCCTTCGCCTTCCAGGGCCTTGAGCAGGGGCTGGGCAAGGCCCAGGTCTTTGAACGTCGTCAATCGATAGGTCTTTCCAAAACAACACGCCGACACTGCGAGCCGTCGAGGCTGCAGGTCGCGAGCGCGGGACATGAACGCCCCGCGTGATTGGGCTGTTCGGTGAGGTGCGGACTGTCGGCGGGCGACGATTGGCGTCGTCACTCACGCTGCCGATGGCATAGCGCCCGCACCGGCGCCATTGAACTGGTGCGAACAGGTCAAAAAGTCAAGCGGAATGGCCTGATTTCAGGTGACATCGTCTCGTGTTGAGGAAAGGCGTGGCGCTTTTGTCGCGCGCCGCCGCAGAGCCACCTCCCTTTGCGCGAGGGCTCCACGGATGAAGCCGGATGGGGCGCTGACAGAGCGTCGCAACGGTGCTGGCCAGTTCTTCGGGCTCGTGATGAAGGCGATGACCAGCGCGATGATGCCGCCGAGCGCGGTGGCGAACAGCCGATGGAGGGCGGAAAGCGGTCCGGGTTGGTGCTCAAGCGTCAAAACGAAGACGATGGTCGCGGTGATGGCGATGGTGAAGAGGATGTAGCGACTGCGCTGGAGACCATAGGCAAGCCAGGCCGTCACCAAGGTGAGGACGAGCATGATCGCGTCGGACAGCTGCATCAGGCTGATGATTGTTGCAAGGCCAGCTCCCACCAGCGTGCCCATGAGCCTCTCGAAACCGCGCGTCCGCGTGGCGCGCAGCTGCGGGCGCAGCACGATGAAGGCCGTCATCGCGGCCCAGTAGCCATAGGGCAAGTCCATCCAATGCACGACGCCAAGGGCGATGGCGACTGACAGTCCGGCGCGGGCAGCGTGACGCACGGTGGGTAGCCGGCCGTGACGCGCCAGCCGCAGGCTCTTGCGGATACGCCTGATGCTGTGATGCGCGCCGGACGACCGGGGCCCGCCGCTGATCCGCCAGCCTATCAGCACGAGGCAGAACTGCAGGAGCCCACCCGTGAAGGCAAGGCCGGCGCGAGCTGCGGCCCCTGTCATATCAGCGGGGAAATATCCGGCCACGAACAGCGCGATCGACCACTGCAGGATGATCCACCACGCGCCGAATTCGATCGTCGCGAAGATCGCGCAAGTCGCCGCCCACAGGACGGCTGTCAGAATGAAGAGAAGCTCATGGTTGCCGACCAGCGAGCCGACGAATGTGGAAATGGCGATTCCGATCGCCGCCAGAAGCATGGGCGCCGAGCGATAGTCCGTGAAGGCATGCACGGAGCCAAAGCCGACGGCGAGAGCCCCGCCCGTGAGGATGCTGGCGTGGATGACATCGCCGCTCAGAGCGCCATAAGCCAGGGTGACAACGAGGGCGGGCATGCACAGCAGAGCGGACATCCCCTCGAAGGGGATCGAACGGAGTTTGCTGCGTGTCGCATCCAACATGCCTCTTCGTTACTTCGGCTGCGTCAAAACTGTAAGACCCTTTTGGGATCATCAATTTTAAAGCAACGCTTCGGATTTGCGCCAAGCGAGAGCGAGGCCTTGAGTATTGTTTCTGCAATCTTGGGCTTGTGAGCGGGCATAGAGGCCAGGGCGGTTGTAATTTGCGAGTAGATTTTTTCCAAGTCCGTGATCAGTCGCATGGAACCATCAATGATGTTCGCCGTTGTCTTTGCAAGATTGCCAATTTTCAGGAAGGAGAGGAAAAAATGATGATGAAGCGCGTAACGCTTGCTACTGCCCTCTTGGCAGCCGTGGCTGCCGGGCCGGTCCTTGCTCAGAACGCCACCAACCCTTCCACGACGGCACCGGGTGGCAATCCGCCCGCAACGGCGCCGATGGCTCCGAACCCGACCATGGGTTCGCCAGCTGCACCCGGTGCTGCGGTGACCTATATGTCGCAGCAGACCGACAATCAATTGCTCGGTTCCAAGCTGATCGGCGCGTCGGTGGTCGGTAACGAGGATGCCTCGATCGGCGAGATCAACGACCTGCTGATTGCGCAGAATGGGACTGTCGAAGGGGTTGTGGTCGGGGTTGGCGGTTTTCTGGGGCTAGGCCAGAAGAACGTCGCCGTTCCCATGACGGCGCTGCAAGTGACGCCGGATGGCAATGCGGCCAATACACCCAAGATCACCATGCAGGTCAGCAAGGCCGATCTGCAGAACGCGCCGGACTTCAAGCGCGCGGATGATAACTCGGATTCGATGACCACCGGATCGACGAGCCCGGCGGCTCCTCCAGCGGCACCCGGCGCGCCAGCCGCACCGGTTCGCTAAGCGAGGATCGCGCAACAGCTCTGATTTCGGCAGAGCTGTTGTCATACGAAGACGATCAATAATCTCCAGTCACAACTTGCAAGCCCGCCTCAACGGCGGGCTTTTCTTGTCAGCGTGCCTGTCTCTCAATGATAGGGGTCGGCAGCGTCGCGGAGCCCGTCGCCCATGAAGTTGAAGGCAAGAACGACCAGAACCACAGGCAGGATCGGCCACAGCAGCCAGGGTTGAAGATTGACGGCCGCGAGGTTCTGCGCCTCGTTGAGCAGAACGCCCCAGCTCGTGATCGGTGGTCGCAGGCCGAGGCCAAGGAACGACAGGGCCGTCTCACCCAGAATCATCGAAGGGATCGACAGGGTAGCGGACGCGATCAGATGGCTCATGAAATTCGGAATGAGATGGCGCGCGATGATGCGTCGCCGTGAGGCGCCCATCAGCACGGCCGCGCGCACATACTCTTCCTCACGCAGAGCCAGCAGCTTGGAACGCACCGCTCGGGCCAGCCCAGGCCAGTCGAGCAATCCCAGGATGATGGTAATTCCGAAGAAAACGAGCAGGGGGCTCCAGTTGGCGGGCAGGGCGGCCGACAGGGCGAGCCAGAGCGGTAGCTCCGGCAGCGACCGCAGGATCTCGATCATCCGCTGCACGACATTGTCGACCCATCCGCCGAGATAGCCGGCGATGCCGCCAAAAAACAGGCCGAGCGCGAAGGACACGGCGATACCGACAATGCCGACCGTCAGCGAGATGCGCCCGCCATAGATGATGCGCGAGAAGATATCGCGTCCCAGTCTGTCCGTGCCGAGCAGGAAGAACGTGCCGCCCTCCGGCGGGCAGATCAGATGCGCGCGCGCTTCGAACAGACCCCAGAAATTGTAGCGCTCGCCCTGGCAGAAGAAGCGGATCGGCTGCGGCTTCGTGCGGTCAACGACATAATCGCGGGTGAAGGTGTCGAGATTGAACGTGAAGGAATAAGGGTAGACGTGAGGACCGACAAAGCGACCCTCGTGGAAGAGGTGGACGCCTTGCGGCGGCGCGTAGAGGAAGTTGCCGTTGCGCTGGTTCTGCCCATAAGGCGCGATCAGCTCCACGAACGGAATGCTGAGATAGAAGAAGAGAAGCAGGAGCGCCGAAGCGACCGCGAGCCGATGGCGCTTGAACTTCCACCAGATCAGCTTCAGCGAAGAGGCCTGATAGAAGCGTTCATCCTCGCCCGTGCCGGGATCGGTGAGGCCAGGGTCGAAAGGCGCCTTGTCGACGAAATGCGCTGTCGCGCTTGCCCCTGCATCACGGGTCATCGTCATGGTTCACCTCGCGGCGCGCAAATCATTGTGGCCTGCATGTTATCGTTGCCCGAGGCGGATACGCGGATCGAGCCACGCCAGCAACAGATCCGAAATGAGCATGCCGACGACCGTCAGCACGGCGACGAACATGAGAATGAAGCCGGCGAGAAACTGGTCCTGCGATTTGAGCGCGGCGAGCAGGATGGGGCCGACGGTCGGCAGGCTCATGACCAGCGACACGAGAACCGAGCCGGACACAAGATGGGGCAGGAGGTTGCCGATATCGGACACGAAGGGGTTGAGCGCCATACGGAAGGGATATTTCAGCAGGGCTTTGGTCGGTGGCAGGCCCTTGGCCTTGGCGGTGACGTAATATTGCTTGCTGAGCTCGTCGAGCAGGTTGGCGCGCATGCGCCGGATCATCGCCGCGGTTCCGGACAGCCCGATGACCAGCGTCGGCACGATGAGGTGCTGGAGAAGCGACTTGACCTTGTCCACAGTCCAGGGCTCGTTGGCGTAACGCGAGTCATAGAGCCCGCCGATGGATATGCCGAACCACCGGTTCATGTAATAGAGCATGATAAGTGCGAGCAGAAAACTCGGCATTGCGAGGCCAATATAGCCGAGCAAGGTGAAAGCATAGTCACCAATGGAATATTGTCGTCGCGC
This sequence comes from Chelatococcus sp. HY11, assembly GCF_018398335.1. NCBI lineage: Bacteria > Pseudomonadati > Pseudomonadota > Alphaproteobacteria > Hyphomicrobiales > Chelatococcaceae > Chelatococcus > Chelatococcus sp. HY11. The sequence goes on along the minus strand of NZ_JAHBRX010000001.1, from coordinate 1,932,807 downwards.
CGAATAGATCGCGATGGGAATCGCGACGATATGAACAAAAGCAACTGTTGCCAGATTAAGCAGCAGTGTTAGCCACAACGCGTCGCCGACAACCTGATTGACCGGCTTGTCATATTCGAATGACCATCCCCAGTCACCTTGCAGCAATCCCGAGTAGCCATTGCTGCCCGGCATCACGCCGATCCAGACGAGGTACTGTTCCCAGACCGGCCGGTCGAGGCCGTATTGCTTGATGAGGAAGTCGGCGCGTGCCGCCGCGCCCGCATCGCCCTGTGAGCGCAGCTCCGCGATCTGGTTGGACAGGAAATCCCCAGGGGGCAGTTTGATGATGAAAAAGGTCAACGCGCTGATGAGCAGCAGCGTCCCCACCATCGTGGCGAAACGCTTCGCAAGAAAACCGATCATAGTGCCTGCGCCACCCGACGTTCCGCCTTGTCCCAATACATCTCATCAACCCGATAGATGCCGACAAGCGATGTCGGATCCCAGCTGTACACGGCTTTCGTGGGAAAGTTCTTCAGTCCCTCACGCAAGATGATGGGCTGCAGCGCATCTGCCACGGTGCCGATTGACCATTGCTGATCAGCGTGGTTCGACAGCATTTCCTTCCAGATCTTCGCCTGCTCGCCTTCGTCGGCCGTGCTGAGCCAGCTTTCATAGAGCTCGAGCAGGCGTTTTGCTTCCTTGACGTCGCAAGCCTCGCCGTTCTTGCCCTTGGTCTCGATATACTGGCCCCATTTCGGCCAGGCGAAATTGTCCTGGAAGATCGGCGCGAGCTCCGACGGCAGCATTTCGGCGGTTGGAATGGCGTTGTCGATGCCAAAACCCGCCACCATGACCGGCAACCCGGCATAGGCCCGGTTGCGCAGCACGTTGATGTCCTGTGGCTTGATGAACAGGCCCACGCCGATCTCGCGCCAGAACTCGACGAGGAGCTGAAGGGTATCGACGGTCATGCCGCCCTCGCCGTCGACCTCGACGACGATTTCGACCGGCCGCCCGTCGGACAGCAGGCGTGTGCCGTCGCCGCGACGCTCGGTGAGGCCGATCTCGTCCAGCAGGGCATTGGCGGCTTCGGGGTCGTAGATGCCATAGCGCGTGCGGAAATCCGGCTCGAACATCGCCGAACCCTCACGGACCGTATTGTTGCCCTCCTGGCCCAGCCCGAAGAAGATGGCGTTGTTGATCGTGTGGCGATCGATGCCGAGCGACAACGCCCGGCGGAAACGCACATCGCGATTGAGCTTGCGCCAGACCGGGTCGGCCACCGTGAGATTGGGATAGAGCGCGACCTGCGAGCCGCGGGCGATCGGCCAGAGCAGCGTGCGGTAGCCCTGGGCCTTCTCGCCTTCCTTCAGTACGGGAATGTCCGGCATGGACAGGCCGCGTGCCAGGAAATCCACCTCACCCGCATTGGCCTTGGCGGGGAACAGGCCGGCTGAGGCGATATCGACGATGACCTTGTCCGTGTAGGGGAGTTGCTGACCCGCTTCATCGACCCGATGGTAGTAGGGGTTTCGCTCGAAAACGAAACGCGTCGCCGGGCTCGCGTTCATGATCTTCCAGGGCCCAAGCGTCGGAATATCCGGGTTCGAATTCTCGAACATGTCGTCCATGCGGTTGTGCAGCGCCGCCCAGGACTTCAGCTTGGCGCGTGCTGCCGCCTGGGCGAGCGCTTCTCCATCGGAATATTTCGTATGGAACTGCTTCATATAGTGCGCGGGCCGGTAGATCATCGGATCGCGCGGCAACGCCAGCGTTGGCAGGAAGCGCGGATTGGACCTCGGCCATTCGTAGCGTACCGTGACTTCATCGATGACCGTGAACGTCGGCAACTGGCCATCGATCATCATGAAAATCGGGGGGCCGGCCGGGAAGAGCGCCTTGTTGAGCGCTGCGTCTTCCCACCAGTAGCGGAAATCCTCGGCGGTGAAGGGATGTCCATCCGACCACCGGTGACCACGCCGCAGGTGCAGCGTGATGACGCGATCATCCTGATTATCGACGGACTCGAGGATATCTGGACGCAGAACCAGTTTTTCGTCGTAGCCGACCAGGCGGTTGTAGGCGATTGCCGAGAAATAACGCAGGTCGCGCGCCCGCGCGGCGAGCGTGATGACCTCGCCGCCTTGCTTCCCGATCTCGCGGCCCCGCGCCTTGAGATCAGCGACAAGCGGCTGCTTCGGCACGCGTTCGGCGATGGGCGGCAGCTTGCCAGCGTCCACCATTTTCTGAAAGAACGGTGTTTCCACCCAATGGCTGGGCAACGGCATGGTGGAGGGACCCAGGGCCGACTGTGCCTCGGCGCCCCGCGCGAGAAGCGCGAGGCTCGCGGCGCCGAGGCCAGCCTTCGCGAAGGCGCGGCGGGTCAGCGGGCGATTGAGAGAGCGAGGTAGGCGTGTCATGCAGCCCTCCTTTCACCGGTCAGGTTCATGCGAACGCGATGGCCCGGTTCGATCTCGTGCATTGTGCTCGCGAGACCTGGCGCGAGCCGGAAAGGCTCCGGCCATTTTTCGGGATCGGAAAAGCGGTCCGAACGCAAGGCGTTGAAATCGAGCGGATGGTCGAGGTCGGGGCTCGGCACCGCCGCGAGAAGCGCGCGCGTATAGGGATGGGCCGGGTTGCGGAACAGCGACGCCTTCGGCGCCTCCTCGACGATATGGCCCCGGCACATCACGGCGATGGTGTCGGCGAGATAGTCGACCACCGCCAGATTGTGGGACACGAACAGGTAGGAGAGGCCGAGTGCGCTCTGCAAGTCCTTCAGGAGATTGAGGATCTGCGCCTGCACCGAGACGTCGAGCGCCGATACCGGCTCATCGAGCACGAGCACCCGCGGTGACAGGGCGAGCGCCCGGGCGATACCGATGCGCTGGCGCTGGCCGCCCGAGAAGGAATGCGGGTAGCGCCGGAGATAGCGTTTGTCGAGGCCGACGAGCTCCATCAACATCTTCGCCTTGGCGAAACGCTCCTCGCTCGTCCCGATGCGATGGATGACGAGCGGCTCGATCAGCGCCTCATAGACCGTCATGCGCGGGTTGAGCGACGAGAACGGGTCCTGGAAGACGATCTGGATCGCGCGACGATAGGCGAAGAGATCATCGCCCTCCAGCTTGCTGATATCGCGGGGACCGCTGCCGTCGTCGAAGAGCACACGCCCCCCGTCCGGATCGATCGCCCGCATGATGATCTTCGAGACGGTCGTTTTGCCGCAACCGGATTCGCCGACGAGGCCGAGGGTCTTTCCCGATGGCAGCGCGAGGCTCACCTCGTCGATGGCGCGCAAGGTTTTCGTTCGACCGGAGAACCAGCCGCTGCGCAGGGTATAGGTCTTGCCAATTCCCTCGGCGACGAGCACCGGGCCCTTCGGCTGCGCGCGCACCATCTTCGGCGTGGCCTCGATGATGCCCGTTGACGCCACCTCGCGGATGGGGGTCAGCCGCTCTCCGGGTGGCATGTCGAAACGCGGCACGGCGCGCAGGAGCGCCTCGAGATAGGGATGCTGCGGATCGCGGAACAACGCCTCGCGGGTGCCGGATTCCACGATACGGCCGCGATACATCACGGCGATGTCGTCGGCCATGTTGGCGACGATGCCGAGATCATGGGTGATCAGGAGGATCGCCATGCCGGTCTCGGCCTGCAACTCCCGCATCAGGTCGAGGATTTGGGCCTGGGTGGTCACGTCGAGCGCGGTCGTCGGCTCGTCGGCGATCAGGAGCGCTGGGCGGCAGATCAGCGCCATGGCGATCATCGCGCGCTGGCGCATTCCGCCGGAAAGCTCGAAGGGATAGGTGTCGAACGTGCGCTCGGGATTGGGAAAACCGACGCGCTCGAAGACGGCGATGGACAGGGCCTTCGCTTCCGCGGCGGATACCTTCTGATGCAGCATCACCGCTTCGCTGACCTGGTCGCCGACCGTGTGCACGGGGGACAGCGAGGTCATCGGTTCCTGGAAGATCATCGCGATGCGGCCACCACGCAGCGCCCGCATGGCCTCCGATTCCGGGTCGAGACGCGCGATGTCGATTGGCTCGCCGGCACCGTGGTGATGCGCCGGATCCCTGAACAGGATCTCTCCGCCGGTGACGTGTCCGGTCTTAGGGAGGATGCCAAGAATAGCCTGCGAGGTGACGGACTTGCCGGAACCGGATTCGCCGACAAGGGCGACCGTTCGCCCGGCCTCGATCGTCAGGGAGACGCCGTCGAGTGCGCGAAAGGCCGCGTGGTCACCGGTGAAAGTGACTTCAAGACCGCGGACGGCGAGCAGAGGCCCGCTTGGCGGCTTGCCGGTCTTGTCCATCGCACTCACAGATTCCCCTCCGACGCCCACGGCGATCTTATCAACATTAATCTATTACAGGAGTCTGTCACTTTATCGAGACGGACTTTCTGCGTGTTGTGTGCAAATCGGTGCTCTTGCCTAACCCGTTACCCGATAGTTGCGCGGATCAGGCTCTAAGTAATTGATCCGGCGCAATTTCTGGTCTGTCACGCCATATTGCATGAGTTTCGCCGGCGAAATCCTTCTGATTGTCATTGCGGCGCGGCGACCTCCACCTGGGGAGCGCCGTCGCGTGTAAAGATGGCGCGCCCGGCGAGCGGCCTCACGACGGCCGAGGCCATCAGATGCGCGAGGAGATCCTCGCAGAAGCGCCAGATCGCCTCATCATGAACCAGATGATGGGTCAGGAGGCCGATGGGCTCATCGTCGGGCATGGCGAGGATCTCGCCTGCGAGCCGGTTAATGACGATATGTGGGTCGACGAGACTGCGGCTTCCATGCCAGTCGATCGGATCGCAGTGGCAATTGGCAACAACGAGGCCCGCAAGTGATCTGCGCGTCTTGAACGTCGAGAGGCCTCGATAGCCCAGCGCCGGGAGCGTCGCGGCCAGTTCTGGAGCGATCCGGTTCCACGGTGGCACGAAGGCCGGAACGAGCTTGCCTGGCATCAGGGCGTGCAGGCGTTCGAGCCCGGCCCGCGCTTCGTCCTGCAACGCCTCCAGCGGCCGGTGGCCGCCGAACTCCGCCTTCTTCTCGCCGGCCGGGGCGTGGTTATGGTGGCCATAGCCGTGCACCAGCACATCGACCGAGGGCTCGGCGGCAAGGCGCGCCGCGAGCTCGCGCGAAGCGCGCTCAGGAATGACGGCGAGCGCGATCGGCATTCCCTGCCGGGCGCTCATCGCCAGCAGCCTGTCGAGCGCTGCGGTCGGCGCGACGGCATCGTCGTCGCGCCACCAGACACCCAGGGCGGCGCCGCGATCGGCACGCCGGCCGAGGGCTTCGTCCAGCGCGGCCCAGAGCCCTGAGGTATCCGGCAGAATGGCGGGCGAGGCCAGCGGGACGGTCGTCCCCCGCAGGGGCGCGGCGGCGAGCTCCGCGATGATGGCGACGCTGCGGTTGAGGCCGTCCCGGTCGATCGATGCAGCTTGTGGCTGTGGCCTGGCCAGCGCAGCACGCACAGCCTCGGCGAGGCGGTTCGCCGATAATTCCGCCTGCGGCAGCACCGTGACCAGCCCCTCGCGGGCGAAACGCTCGGCGCGCAGGCGCTGTTCAGTCTCGCCGCCGTCCTCAAAAGGCACGACGACCGCACGGGTTCCCGCGCGCAGCAGGTCGACGGCGGTATTGTAGCCGAACTGGCTGACGGCGACTGCCGCGCGGGCGAGCAAGGCGGGAAAGTCGCGCCGCGCGCGCTCGACCGTGAGATGGTCAGGCGCGGCTTCGAGGAGAGACTTAAAATCCGCTTCACTCACGCCCGCACCGACCAGAAGTCGCCAGCGGTGGCCGGTAAGGATCGTCGCTGCCCCGATCGCGGCACGATAGACCGGCAGGGACGCTGCGCTCCCCCCGCCGGATACGAGGATTTCGCCCTGAGGGACTGGGTTGATGGCGTCCGACCGCACGATCGCCGCGGATCCATCGTCAATATAGCCCGTATAGCGAAGGAGGGCCCCCACACCATCATCGACCGGCCAGCTTGCCTCCAGAGGCAGCACCGCCGGGTCCCCGTGCACCAGCACCGCGTCATAGAAGGCGCGCAGGTGCGCATGGCTCTGAGCGATACGCTCCGGCCGGCGCGAGGCGGCCAGCACGTCGCGCGCCGACGACAGCACCAGCGGACGCGGGCGCAGTGCATGGGCGGCGTTGAGCAGAGCGAGATGTTCGGCGGCGAGCGCCCTGCGGCCGAAGGGAAACAGCTCGGTAATGACGACATCCGGGCGAAGCGCGCGAAGCGTCGCTACCAGTTTCGCGGCGCGGGCCTCAAGATGCGCGGGGGAAGCTGCTTCGCCGGACGCATCGAGAAGATGCGAGAAAGCAGTGCCCTCGACCCGCACCGGCGGGAGCTGGATGACCGTGAAGCCCGTGCTGTCGAGCAAGGGCGAGGGCATGCCGCCCGAAGCCAGGGTGACCTGATGTCCGGCCGCCGCGAACGCGCGGGCGATGGCCGCTGCCCGGTTGAGATGCCCGACCCCGAGGAGATGGGTGACGCTGACGAGGATCTTCATCCTATCCCTGTTGTCTCGGACGTGTTGGCGATGAGGGGCGCGAGCGACCGATGCAGGATCTGGGCTGCGCCGGTGAGACTCCGTTCGCTCCGCACGAAGTTGCGAGCGGCTTCCCCCATGGCGGCACGATGCGCGGGATCTCCAAGCAGCTTCGAGAGAGCCGCGGAAAAGACGCTGGCATCGCCGGGAGACACCAGCACGCCGCTCTCACCGTCGCGGATCACCCCCGGCACACCCCCGTAGGCGCCGGCGATCGCTGGGCACCCCTGGACAGCCGCCTCGAGAAAAATCATGCCATAAGCTTCATTGACGGCCGGCCAGACGAGGAGCTCCGCATTGGCATAGAACCCCGCCATGCGGTTTTCGTCGTTCACCAGGCCGTGGAATGTGATGCGCTCGCCAAAGGGAGCAAACAGCGCCTCCACCTCCGCCCGCGTCGGGCCATCACCGACGACGTCCAGACGCCATGGCAGATGATCGGACACCTGTCGAAGCGCCTGCGCCAGGAGCCGGTAGCTCGCGAGCTTGTCGCCATGGCGCATCATCGCCACGGCGAGGAGGCGGCAAGGATCTTCGCTGCGCCGCGAGCGGCGATCCCTCGCGGCTTGTGGCGTATCGATGAAGGGGGGGAGCGCTATGAGCTGCTGGCCGGGGCGGCTCATCGCGGCGAGGGCAGGGCGATCCGCCTCATTCATCACGAAAACGATGGCCGCTGTGTCAAGCGCCGCCTCCGCGCCAGCGTGGCCGAGGTGCCATGGGCCATCGGCGCGTTTCGACGCGCGCGAACCCTCCGCGACCACATAGGGGATGCCGAGCGCCGCGGCGACGCGCGGGCCGATCCAGTCGGGTGCCTTGTAATAGACGTGATAGGTGAACCAGAGAGCCGGCCGGTCGGCCGGGCGGAGCGCGCGCCATGCCCCGGCGAGTCGATCAGCCTCGACAAGGCTCGCGTCCCGCAACGCTCTTTGCAGCGCGGGCTCGCCGGCGCCATCGAAGCTGCGCAGGGTGGTTGCGACGCAGGGGGCAAAACCTGCCCGCGCCAGCGCCTTCAGCAGCAGCCGCGCCATCCGACGGTCGCCGGAAGCGACGGGATGATCCGGCGGCTTGAGGGGAGCATAGAACGCGATCGCGCTCATTCCGTCGGCGCTGCCACCAGGGCGCGTTCCGTCTCAGCCTCGCCTGTGCCGTCCCCATCGACGGACGGCGCGCGATCTTCGCCGAGCTGGGCGCGAAACTTTGCCGCAAGAAGCTCGATCCCGGCCTCCATGGAAAAATCCCGCGCGAGCCTGCTCGCCGCGGCCTGCCCAAGAAGCGCGCGACGTTTCGGGTCCCGCGCCAGCAGATTGATGGCATTGGCGAGAAGATCCCAGCGACCGGGCGGTACAAGCACGCCCTCGCGCCCGTCGCGCAGGAATTCAGGGATTCCGGCGAAGTCGCTCGCTACGATCGCGAGCTCCTGGCTGGCCGCTTCCATTAAAACATTGGGCAGCCCGTCGCGATCACCGGATTTCGCCTCCTTGGCCGGCAAGACGAACAGATCCGCCTCACGCATCATGGTGATGACGTCCGGCTGTGCCTTGGCGCCCAGGAACGCTACGCGCCCCGCTATCCCCTCGCGCGCGGCCTGCTGCTTGAGGTCACCAAGCAGTTCACCGCCGCCGATATGCACGAACTGCCAGTGCAGACCATCGGGCAGGGCGGCAAGCGCCGCGAGAAGATCGTCGAAGCCCTTCTTGGCGACGGCGCGCCCGACGGTGACGATACGGACGGGGTCCGCCGGATCCGAGCCGTCGCGCGGCGGGCGTTGCGGCGGCGTCGGGAAGCGGCTGAGATCGAGCCCGTGATAGACGAGCTCGACACGTCCGGGCCGGGACGCATCCGACGGCGAAAGCCCGGACAGTCTGATGTGCCCATCCCTCGTGCACGTCACCCCCCACGCACTGTCTGTGATCTTCTCCCGGATGTCCCAGTCTGGCGTCGTCCAGATGTCTTTCGCGTGTGCCGAGAAACTGAAGGTCAGGCCACGCAGCAGCGCCGCATAGCGCACAACCGAGGCTGGGGTGTGCAGATAGTGCACGTGGAGATGGCCGGTATGCGCTGGGAGCTCGCGCGCCAGCACGAAGGCCTGGCCCAGGCGCCGGCCACGGTTCGCGGTCATGTCGCGCTTCAGGTCGCGCCAGAACGTGCCGAGCATGCGCCAGATCGTTCGCTGGCGCAGCCCCCAGAGAAAGCCGGCAGCGACGCGCAGGGGCTCCTGATAGAGATATTCTGGCAAGTAGTTTGGCCGGGCCTTGATCTTCTTGTGCATGGGATGCACCGCCTTTTCCGTCGGGTGACGGAGAGACCAGATCGCGAGCGGCAGGCCACGCGCCTCGAGCGCCAGGATTTCCTGTGCGATGAAAGTTTCGGAGAGACGCGGGTAACCCTTGACGACGACGGCGATGACGCCGGACGGATGTTGCTCCAACGGCATAGCCGGTTACTCGGCCGCCTGGTGCGTGACGACGGGTTCCGGCCGCTCGGCAAGCCAGTCGCCGAACCGGCGCCCGATGACGTCGAGGCCATCGAGAAGGCCGGGGACGAACACTTCCGAAGGACGCTTCTGGCTGGCGAGGTCATTGATGGCATCGGCCATGGCCTTGGCCGTGCCGCTGCCTTGCACCAGCATGCGGATGAGGCCGAGGCGCTCAGCCTGCGCGGCGCGGATATACTGTTCCAGGCGCGGAGTGGTGCGCGGCACGATCAGCGTCGGCTTGTCGAGGGATAGCACCTCGCAGAACGTATTGTATCCGCCCATGGCCACCACCGCCGAAGCGCGGTTCATCAGCAGCTCCAGCTTGGAATCGAAGGAGATCGCCGCGAGCTTCGGATGCTTGGCGATACGTGTCATGAAGCCGCGCCGCTGCTCGCGGTTGATGAACGGACCGAAAACGATGAGCGCGGGAATATCGGGGCAAGCCTCAGACTCATAGGCGGATATCGTCCAGTCGATCAGGTCCTCGCCGTCGCCCCCACCGCCTGTCGTCACGAGCACGAAGGGCCCGCGCGTAATCCGAGGATAGCTGGTGATGCTGGCTTCGCGGGGCAGGCCGCGACGCAAATAGCCCGTATAGAGGATCCGCTGCCTGACCTCCTCGGACAGGGGAAGGCAGGCGAGCGGCTCATAGAACTGCTGCAGGCCGTAGACCCATATTTCATCGTAGTAGGTGGACAGGGCTTCAAGCCCGCCTTTGCGTTCCCATTCGGGCTTCAACGCCGCGGGCTCGTCCATCACGTCGCGGATACCCAGTACGAGGCGGGCTCCGTTGCGTTTCAGGATGTTGAGGGCAGGCAGAATCTCGCCACGAAAACCCGTAGGCTCCTTGTCGATGATAACGAGATCAGGCCGGAAACTTTGGGCTGTCTGCGCAATGATGGCGGCGCGCAGATTTGTCGTTTCCTCGATGCCGATATTCAGGTTGAGGCTTCGGTAGTCCCCGTTGCGCAGCTTCACGACCCCCGGCACGCGCACGTGATCGACGCCGGATCCGAACTCGAAATTGCCGATGACGGGCGAGCCCGAGATGATCACCACGGATACGCCTGCGGTGCCGCCCGCCAGCGCGTTGGCGATGGCGCGCGAGCGACGGAGATGCCCGAGTCCGAACGTGTCGTGGCTGTAAATGAGGACGCGCGCCCGTTCAGCGGCGGGCGTCGCCGGGAGCTGATGATCGACGAGCTCGCCGATATGTTCGTCGTCGAATACTGCCGCCGGCATGGCAGCCCCCCGGCCGGTTGATCCCGCTATTCTCGTGTTATGGATTGCTTCGGCGCTTTCGTCCATGGTGGAGGAGCCTATATAGTCCTATTATTGATGACGACGCATCACGTGCGGCCCGCATTGAGATGCCCTATTTGTTGCCGTTGCGTGTCAGCCCGGAATCAACTGCGTGGATAAAAGCCTCTTCCGCTATATCTGGCGATACTCCAGCCGCGAGCAACTCGTCATTTTCGCGGTCATCCTCGCATCGCTTCCCTTCTATTTTTGGTCGCTGGACCTGCCCAAGAGCATCGTCAACGATGTGATACAGGCCGGTGCGTTCAAAAATGGCAAGACGGACGCCATTTTCCTCGAGATCGCCTTCACGCCGCCGGGATGGCTGGGAAACTGGGGGCGCATCACGCTGTTCCCCGGAATCACCGTGGACCAGATCGGGCTGCTGCTTGGCCTGTCGCTCATGTTCCTGGTGCTGGTGCTGATCAACGGCGCCTTCAAGTACTGGATCAACGTGGCCAAGGGCGCGCTTGGCGAGCGCATGCTGCGCCGCCTGCGCTTCGATCTCTTCGCCATCACGCTGCGCTTCACCCCCAATACGCTGCGCACGGTCAAGGCATCCGAGACGGCGACCATCATCAAGGACGAGGTGGAGCCGATCGGCGGCTTCATCGGCGACGCCTTCGTCCAGCCGTTGCTGCTAGGCACCCAGGCCTTGACGGCCATGATCTTCATTCTGATGCAGAACGTATGGCTCGGCCTGCTGGCGGGGGCCGTCGTCGGGGTGCAGTTCACCGTCATCCCGCGGATGCGGCGTATTCAGTTGCGTCTCGGCAAGAAGCGCCAGATTGCCTCCCGCCGGCTTGCCGGCCGTATCGGCGAAATCGTCGACGGCATGGAGGCCGTGCATGTGCACAACGCGACGCGTTGGGAGCGCGCCGAGATCGGCGAGCGTCTCTATTACATCTTTGACCTGCGTTTCCGGATCTACAAATGGAAATTCATGGTCAAGTTCCTCAACAACCTCTTGGCCCAGATCACCCCCTTCTTCTTTTACGTCGTCGGCGGCTATCTCGCCCTCAAGGGGCATCTCGACATCGGCCAGCTGGTTGCTGTCATCGGCGCTTACCGCGATCTGCCGCCACCTCTCAAGGAGTTGATCGACTGGGATCAGCAACGGCTCGATGTCCAGATCAAGTACGATCAGATCATCCAGCAGTTCATTCCCGACAAGCTGCTGCCACCCGAGGCGGTGAACGAGGCCGGGGAGATTCCGGAGCTCGATGGGCCGGTGGTGTTCAAGAACCTGCATGTGCTGGATGCCCATGGCAGTACGCTGCTGGAGGGAGTGACACTTGGCTGGTCCTATCCGGCGCGGGTCGCCCTCGTCGGCGATAGTGGGCCAGGCCCCGGCGTCATGGCGCGGGTTCTCGGGCGCCGCATGGACTACGGCGGCTCCGCGACAATCGCCGGTAATGAACTGTTGCAGATGTCGGATGCGGTCGCCGGCCGGCATGTCGCCTATGTGGGCAGCGAACCCATCCTGTTTCCTGGCACTTTGCGCGAGAATCTGGTCTACGGCCTGCGCTACGCGCCCCATCCCTCCGGGGACGACGATGGGGCCACCGACGCGGAACGGATCCTCGAGGCCAAACGCACCGGCAATCCGTGCGACAAGCTGACCGATGACTGGATCGACTATCAGGCGGCCGGCGTGGACGGGGCCGAGGAACTGGATGTCCAGCTCATCGAGATCCTGACGGAGCTGGAACTCGCCGACGACGTCTATCGGTTCGGACTGTCGGGCCTCGTTGATCTCGACCGCCAGCCGGAGCTGGAGGAGCAGGTCGTCGAGGCGCGGCATCTCCTGCGCGCCAAGCTCAAGGAAGACGGCCTGGAGCGGCTTGTCGAGCCTTTCGACCAGGATCGCTACAACCGCCAGGCCTCGATCGGCGAGAATCTATTGTTCGGAGCTTCCACCGCACCGAGCTTTTCCGGCCGCGGCCTCGTGGCAAACCCATTGCTGCGCGGCGTCCTCGACAGCGAGGAGTTGACACCGGATCTGGTAGAACTCGGCGCGCGCATCGCCGAGACCATGACGGAAATCTTCCGGGACTTGCCGCCGGGACATCCGCTCTTCGACCAGTTCTCCTTTATCGCCGCCGATGACCTGCAGGAATACGAGGACATCATGCGCCGCCGCTCCATGCGCGGCACTTCCGCGCTGTCGCGCGAGGACAAGACGCGCCTGCTCGCGTTGCCGTTCGACTACATCGAGCCGCGGCATCGTCTGGGCTTCCTGAACGACGAACTGCGCGAGCGGATCGTCGCGGCGCGGCGCGTACTTGGCGAGCGTCTCAAGGGTAGCCTGTTCGAGAACGACCTGGTGCTGTATGACCCCGATGAATTGTGCAGCGCCGCGCCGCTCCGGGACAACCTGTTGTTCGGCCGGGTGGCCTATGACATCGCCGATGCCCAGAGCCAGATCACAGCGCTGATATCCGAGGTCGTCGACGAACTCGGCCTTCGGCAAAGCGTCGAGGTCGTCGGGCTCGGCTATCAGGTCGGTCCGGCTGGCCGTCTCCTGACGCCACAGCAGCGCTCGGGCGTGGCGCTCGGGCGCTGCATCGTCAAGCGGCCTGATCATTTCATCCTGAACAATGCGATGTCCGCCTATGGTGACGCCCAAGCGCGCCGCCTTTTGACGCGTTTACTCGACACTCACCGCGAGCGGTGTATCGTCGTTGTCATGCGTCAGCTTCACAATCGCGATGAATTCGACGTGGTCGTGGAGTTCGACGGCGCCGGGGCACGGATCGTGCATGGCGTGGATGTTTCCCCAACGAAAAAGGGGGAGCAGGATGAGGATATCCCGACCGGCAAGGCTGAGGCCGTCGGCGAGGCGGGCGGGCAGCATGACAGGGCTGAGGCTATTTTGGTGAAGGGCAGATCATGACGTTGGAAGCCGAAGTTCAATCCCTTCGTCAAGTTCCGATGTTCAGGGAAATAGATCCGGCGCGGCTCAAGCTGCTCGCCTTCACCAGCGAACGCGTGGGCTTTGCGCCCGGACAGCGCTTTTTCAGCCAGGGCGATGCGTCCGACGCCGCTTATGTGATCTTGGTAGGCAAGGCGCAGGTGATGCTCGATCTGCCGGCTGGCGCGTTCAAGATTGCGGAACTCGGCACGAACGACATCGTCGGCGAGATGGGTATCCTGTCGGATACGCCGCGTTCGGCGAGCGTGATTGCCGAGGGCGAGGTGACCGCGCTCCGCATCGACAAGCGCGTCTTTCTGGAACTCCTCGGGCAATTCCCGCAGATGTCGATCGCCGTCATGCGCGAACTCGCCAAGCGCCTGGAGCGCACCAATGCTCGCCTCGCGGAAAGCTCAAGCTGAACGATCCAAGGGCACACGGACGGCCGTTTCCCGAGGGTATGACGAAGCCGGCACCCGATTCACGGCGGCTTGGTTATCGTCTAAGCCTCAAAGGTTGGCGCGGGACAACAGCCATTGATCCTGCCGGCACCAATCCGGATCGGACAGAAGATCATCGACCGCGATGGCTTCACCTGGACCTTGGTCGCCCACCGGGTTCGCAAGCCACCCTGAAAATGGCGCCAGGGCCGCGTGCTCCAGCGCTGCCCTGTCCGCTCCGGGTCGCGCATCGGCCAGAATGCCGGGATGGAACGACACCAGCACCGCGGTTCGTGGATGCGCGAGGAGGGCCCCCATCGCCGGCAGCACACCATACTCCGCGCCTTCGAGGTCGATCTTGATCACCGGCCGCTCGCCGGGGGCTATGAGGGCCGCGATATCGGCGGGCGTGACGGCCGGGGTCGTCCAAGTGAGCGCTGCCGTTTCCGCGAGCAGTATGCTCGCCATCGAGTCGCCGGCCTTTCTGCGGGCACCGAATGTCACCGGCGCGGATGTTGCCGCCACGGCGCGCTCGAGGACGGTGATGCGTGACGCGAGTTCCGGATTTGCCGCGACATTGCTTTTCAGAACGGCCGCGGCGGCGGGGTCTGCTTCGACCGCGATGACGCGCGCGCCGCAGGACGCGGCATGCAGGCTGGTGGGGCCGATCCAGGCGCCGAGGTCGATGAAGAGGGTGTTGCTCGAAATCAGCGCGGCCTGCGCGATCAGCGCGCTCGCTTCCCAGGTGCCTGCGTCCACCCGCGCCCAGAAAGTCGGATAGTCATCGACGACCGTCACGGTGTGATCACCGAGCCGGACGGTTCGCGCGGTCGTGTTCGGGGCCGTCGCTTCGGTCATGATCGGCATCCTGTTCACGGTCTGCCGACGCTGACATAGGTGAAGCCGCGCTGGCGCATTTCCTGCGGCCTGTAGATATTGCGCAGATCGATCACCACGGGCGCGGCCAGCGTCGCCTTGATCCGGTCGAGATCAAGCGCGCGGAACGCATCCCATTCCGTCAGGATGACGAGCGCATCAGCGCCGGTCATGCAGTCATAGGCATCCTCGCTGAGATGGATCCCGGGCAGCAGCCGCTCGATTTCAGGTGATTGCGTGGGCTCGAAGGCGCGCACGGTTGCTCCAGCCTCCTGCAGGGCGGGCACGATGGTGAGGGACGGCGCGTCGCGCATGTCGTCCGTGTTCGGCTTGAAGGTCAGGCCGAGCAGGGCGATGGTCTTGCCGGCGACGGAGCCGCCGCAGGCCGCCATGATCTTGTCGGCCATCGCGCGCTTGCGCCGGTCGTTGGTCTCGACGACGGCCGAAACGATCGACAAGGAGATGTCGCTTTCCTCGGCCGTGCGCAGGAGCGCCAGCGTGTCCTTGGGAAAGCACGAGCCGCCGTAGCCGGGACCGGCATGCAGGAACTTGCCGCCGATGCGATTATCGAGGCCGATGCCGCGGGCAACCTCCTGCACATTCGCGCCGACGCTCTCGCAGAGATCGGCGATCTCGTTGATGAAGGTGATCTTGGTGGCGAGAAAGGCATTGGCCGCGTATTTGATGAGTTCGGCGGTGCGGCGCCCGGTGAAGACGATGGGAGCCTGGTTGAGGTAGAGCGGCCGGTAGATCTCGGACATCACCGTCTGCGCGCGCTGGTCGTCGGTGCCGATGACGATGCGGTCGGGCCGCTTGAAATCGGTGATGGCTGCGCCCTCACGCAGAAATTCAGGGTTGGAGACCACGGCGATATCGCCGTCGGGACGAATTTCACGCATGATCCGCTCGACGTCATCGCCCGTGCCGACGGGCACCGTCGATTTGGTCACGACCACCGTATAACCGCCGATCGCCGCCGCGATCTCGCGCGCGGCCTGGTGCACGAAGGTGAGGTCGGCATGGCCGTCGCCGCGACGCGAGGGCGTGCCGACGGCGATGAAGACGGCATCCGCCTCGCGCACCGCGTCCGTCAGATCCGTCGTGAACGACAGTCGTCCCGCCTTACGGTTGTTCTCCACCAGTTCGCCAAGGCCCGGCTCGAAAATCGGGATCTCACCGCGCTGGAGCATGGCAATCTTGGCGGGATCGTTGTCGACGCAGGTGACCTGATGGCCGAAATCTGCAAAGCACGTTCCAGATACGAGGCCGACATAGCCCGTACCGATCATCGCAATACGCATCAGTCGCCTTCCTCGCGAGCCTCGCAGGGGATTTAGCGATCGCGGAGGCTGCCCGCAAGGACGGCATCGGCGCAAGGATGGGCGCAACGACCGCGCGCGGGCGCTTGTCTTTGGCCAGCTTTCGGCCGCCGCCGCGATCGCTGCGCGGAACGCTTTGACAAGCCTGACGTTACACGGCACGAAGCCGGCAGGAGGTTGCCGATGGACAATCCTGTTCTCGTGGAAGTGCGCCGTGGAGCGGTTGTGGAATCACGCCACCGGGGCGCGGTGGCCGTGGCTGACGCGCGCGGCGGGCTGGTGCTGGCCATCGGTGCAGTCGAGCGGCCGGTTTTTCCGCGTTCCGCCGTGAAGGCGCTTCAGGCTCTGCCCTTGATCGAGAGCGGCGCGGCTGACCGTTTTGGTCTGTCCGGGGCGGAACTCGCGCTGGCCTGTTCGTCCCATTCCGGCGAGGAGCGGCATGCCGAGACGGCGGCCGCCATTCTGGCGAAGGCCGGCCGTCAGCCAACCTGCCTCGAATGCGGCATCCAGCATCCGATGGGTGTGGCCGCGGCCCGCGCGCTCGCCTGGCACCATCAGAAGCCAACGGCCTTGCATAACAACTGTTCGGGCAAGCATGCGGGCTTCGTCTGTGTGGCGACTGCGATGGGCGTCGACGTCGCGGGCTATGTCGGGGCCGAGCACCCCGTGCAACGTGAGGTGCGCGGCGCGCTGGAGGCCATGACAGGCGCGCCGCATATCGATGCGCTGCGCGGTACCGATGGCTGCTCGATACCGACTTATGCCGTGCCGTTGCAATCGCTCGCCTTCGCCTTTGCCCGTCTCGGCACCGGGGTGGGCTTGCCCCCGCAGCGCGCCGAGGCGGTCGCGAGACTACGCAAGGCGGTGGCTGAAAATCCGTTCATGCTCGCGGGCTCCGGGCGGTTCGACACCCGCATTACCGAGATCTTCCGGGAACGGGTGTTCCTGAAAACCGGCGCCGAGGGCGTCTATTGCGGCAGTTTGCCCGAGGTCGGCCTCGGCTTCGCGATCAAATGCGACGACGGCGCGACCCGCGCGGCGGAAGTGGCGACGGCGGCCCTCATTGCCCGTTTTCTCGACCTCAGCGATACGGACAAGGCCGCCCTCAGGCCTTTCGTGGCGCCTGGACTGACCAATTGGAACGGCATCGCCGTGGGGGCCTTGGCGCCCGCAACCGTGCTTGGACTATGAGGTCACCGCATTGCCCTCGACGCGAATGCCCTTCGCGCGCTCATCCGCGCCGCGGGTGAGGTCGCCAGTGACCGCATCGGCATAGCGGAAGCCGACGACGGCGCCTTTCGCGGCGCCGGCGATGACATTATTGGCGATAACGGCATTCCGGATGTCCGGCACAAGGCTCACCCCGATGCCGACAGGTGATCCGCGCAGCATGTTGCTGGTGATGACAAGATTGCGCATGGCATAGGACCAGCCGGCGCTGATGCCGACGAAATCAGCGCCGTCGATCGCATTGCCGGTAACGGTGGTCTCCGCCTCGGCATGAATTCCGTAACCCCCGACGATATCCGGGGCGTACGGAGACTTTCGCCGCGTTACATTCCGGACGAGATTGCCCGAGCAGACCGCCAGCCGCCCGCCCTGGTCGAGATTGGTGATGGAAATCCCGGTCGCGGCGTCGTCGATGATGTTGTTGGCGATGACCGCGCCCTGGAAGGCGAATTCAGAGAAAATCGCGGTCTCGCCGAAATGGGCGCAATTGTTGCCCAAGATCTGGCAGTTCGCGCCGGAGTTGTTGCGGATCGCCGAGAGGGCGCAATCACGGACGACGTTATTCGCGATCATGACGCCACCCGCCCGGAACACGCTGATTCCATTGCCGTTCTCGCCCGTGCCGCCGGCGTCGAAATGGATGTCCGAGATGCGGTTGCCTTGAACGACGGTGCCGTCGTCGCCTGCCGCCGAGCGCCAGATCTGGATGCCGTTGTTGCTGCAGGTGCGGACCGTGTTGTCGGTCACCGAAAGGCCCGAGGCATCAAGGCTGAAGAGCGCCGAGGAGCCCATGCCGGTGAAACCCGTTGTCGCGACGCGTCCGCCCGAGCCGCGCAACACGAGGCCGATCTGGCCGGAGTTGGTAAAGCTGCAAGCCTCCACGACGACCTGTGGCGTACCATCGATCTCCACGAGGCCGCGGCCCTGCGATAGCGGCTGGCTCATGCCGTCGAAAGTGAGATGGGTGAGGCTGACACGCCGGATGCTGTCGGCGATGACAATCGGGCTGTCCGCCGCCTGCACGAGTCGCGCCTGGCCGCCCACGCCGATAAGCGTGCTGCCTTCCACCAGCGGCACGGCGGAAACGCGGTAGCGGCCTGGCTGCAGAACGAGTG
Source organism: Chelatococcus sp. HY11 (assembly GCF_018398335.1). Classification (NCBI taxonomy): domain Bacteria; kingdom Pseudomonadati; phylum Pseudomonadota; class Alphaproteobacteria; order Hyphomicrobiales; family Chelatococcaceae; genus Chelatococcus; species Chelatococcus sp. HY11. The sequence continues at coordinate 1,914,592 of NZ_JAHBRX010000001.1, read as the reverse complement.
GCACCTGGCGCTGCGCTGCCTCCCGAATGGCGGCGGCCAGCGCCTTGCTTTGGTCGTCCGGGCTGTTGGCGTTGAGGCCGAGCGTCGCTGCATCGAGGCCGAGATTCCCCGCCGGAGAAGCCGGACGGCTCCGCTCGCGTGACTGGGCGAGGACATCGGCTGGCCTCAGGACAGCGGTCCCCGCCGCCAGAGCGAGCGCGCCAGCGCCGGTCAGAAGAGTGCGTCGGCTGGTCACCATGTCCGAATGTCCTTTCACGCGCATGGGCGGTTACGGCGGGCGGTCACGGGATGGGTATCCGCGCCCCGCATCGGTCGAAGGAGCGGGGCATCACCTTAGCCGACGCCAGATTGCCACCGACTTGTAAAGGACGAACAAAAGTTGCCGCGTCGCGCCTATTGACGGCTGCACTCTCGCCGCGCGATTGCCGCAATCGCCACGCTTTATGGCGCCCCGAATGATGAGCCCCGCGTTGCCTATGCCGCTTCGTCCTGTGATTTCCCGTCGCCTGTTCCTTCGTCTCGCCGCTGTGCAGGGTGCGACCACCGCACTCGCCGCTTGTGGCGGGGCGACTGCCGATTTCGCCGTGGGCGCCAGCACGACCGGCGCTGGCGGGGGTGGCGCCAGCTTCGTTGTCGATGCGATCACCAACCGCAAGCCCGTGGATGGCGCGCAGGCTGCGCCTTGGTTCGGCAGCGAGCGCAGCGGCGCTGTGCGAGCCGTCGAGGTCAAGTTCGCCCCTCCGCCCTCGAGTCTGATCGGGCGCGCCTCCGCCTCGATCACGGGTCGCTGGCAGATCACGAGTGTGGAGCCGAACGGCTCGTCTGACCCGATCGCCGGCGTCGCGCAGCGCGCGACTGGCCGGGAGGTGCTTCTTTATATTCACGGTTACAACGAATCTTTTGAGACAGCGGTCATCAGCGCGGCGGAACTGTCCACAGGCATCCGCTTCAGGGGCATGACGGCGGCCTTCAGCTGGCCTTCGAAAAGCGGCCTGCTCGATTATGTCTATGACCGTGAAAGCGCGCTGTGGTCGCGGGACGCCCTTCAGGATCTTCTGGAGGCGCTGGTTCGCAATGGAGCGGTGGGGCGCGTGCATATCGTCGCGCATAGCATGGGCTCACTCCTCCTGCTGGAAACCTTGCGTCAGCTTTGGGCGTCGAGCGCGAGCGCCGACATCCCCCCGCGCTTCGGCGCGATCGTGCTGGCGGCGCCGGATGTGGATGTCGACCAGTTCGCGGCGACGTTGAAGCGAATCGGGCCGCTGGCCCAGCACATCACGGTGATCACTTCGTCCAGCGATCGCGCGCTCGGTGTCTCACGGCGCATTGCCGGCGGTGTCGCCCGTGTGGGCGGCGCCGATCGGTCCGTGCTCGAACCGCTCGGCGTCAGGGTCGTCGATGCGTCGGACTACGGCTGGGGCGTCATCGGGCATGACGTCTTCCTCACCAATGCCGACGTGCGTCAGGTCATCGCCCGTGCCATTGAGCGGCAGGGCGCGGTCGCCTCGCGCTGACGATCACACCGTCACTCAGTAAGTCATCATCGGCGGCAGACTCTTGGCTTGCTCGATCCAGCCTGTGACGACACTCTCGGGAGGGAGGGCGCGCACAAGTTTGCGCTTCTCGTTGACGTCGGCGAGCGCCTTCGTAAGATTGGCGGGCTTGCGGTTGCGGAGTTCCTTGACCGTATCGACCCCGGCGGCTTCAAGCAGTTCCGAGTACTCCTCGGCGATGCCCTTGATCCGCATCAGATCAGCCATATTGGTCCACTTGAGGATTCGGGCTTCGTCGACACCGCTCACCAAGGCCAACTCTTTGCGGCCCTTTGGATCCTTGCCGCGTTCGAGAAGCTTCTCAGTGGTCGTCACGCCGGCTGCCTTGAGCTTCTCCGCAAAGACCGCGCCAATGCCTTCAATCGCCACTATGGAATAGGACGCCATCGTGCTGCTCTCCCTTGTGCGGCGCCAGCGGGATGCCGGCGGCCCCCGAATTGCCCAATCCTCCTGAAAATCGGTATTCTTCTGGATTTTTGGGAGCCCGGCACGGGCTCCGGATGGTTGCGCGGCCGGACGTTCACAGCCGGCGGGTGGTGGTACGGAAATTACACGAACTGTGACAGGCCGGGGATCTCGCCGACTATGGCGCCCATTACGTCCTCACCGGCCTTTTCCCGGCCATAGGCGAAAAGCTCCTGGCCGAGGGTCTGCATCTGGCCCATGGACAATCCTGCAGCGGTCAACTCGCTGCCGAGCGCCATGATGCCACCCGAGCCCCCCATGAGGCTCCCGAGAGCCCCCATCAGCCCGCCACCCTGCGCCGACGAGCCCGCTTCAGCGATCGCCTGATCCGCGCCGGGCAGCGCGGCGACGAGCGCGCTCACCTCGTTCTCCGGCCCCTCACGCTGGAGAAAGGCGAGGACGATCCCGATGGCACGGCGCGTCAATGCCGCGTCGAGGCCAACCTTTTCGCTGATCAGGTTTACGAGTTCGTCCATGCTGTCCTCCATGCGCGGTCATTGTCTCACGCCCGTGTTTTAGATCAATGATTCGCGTGGCGTGAGCGGGGCGGGAGAAGATTGGTCCACAGCTAGGCCGTAGCGACGCATCTCACCACGGGACGGGCCGCCGTCAGCGCTCAGCACTATGGTAAGGCCATGTCTGATCACTTATAAAATTCGGAGACGATTTTTGGCCCTTCCCGGATAAAGCGCATGACCGATAGCGGCTCCATTTTCATCGGAAAAAGCACCAAGCCCGAGGAGCTCCTGCTCCGACTCGCCAACCGGCACGGATTGGTGACCGGGGCAACCGGAACCGGCAAGACGGTGACGCTGCAGGTGCTGGCTGAGGGCTTTTCGAATGCCGGTGTGCCGGTGTTCGCGGCCGACGTGAAGGGCGACCTCTCCGGCATTTCGCAGCCCGGCGACAGCAAGCCTGCCTTCGTCAAGCGCGCTGCCGACATTGGCGTCGAATACGTGCCGGATCGCTTCCCCGTGACCTTCTGGGACGTGTTCGGCGAGCAAGGCCATCCCATCCGGGCGACCATCTCCGAGATGGGACCGCTACTGCTTTCAAGGCTGCTCGATCTCAACGACACGCAGGAAGGCGTGCTCAACATTGCCTTTCGTGTCGCCGACGAACGGGGCCTCCTGCTCCTTGACCTGAAGGATCTGCGCGCGCTGCTGACCTTCGTCGCCGAACAGGCGAAGGACCTGACGGCGACCTACGGCAACGTCTCGACCCAGTCGATCGGCGCCATCCAGCGCCAGCTTCTTGTCCTAGAGAACCAGAAGGGCGAGAAGTTCTTCGGCGAGCCGGCGCTCGACATCAATGACCTCCTGAAGACCGATCGCGACGGTCGCGGCGTGGTCAATATCCTGGCCGCGGACAAGCTGATGGCCAATCCGCGGGTCTATGCGACCTTCCTGCTGTGGCTCCTGTCCGAGCTGTTCGAGCAGATGCCGGAGGTTGGCGATCTCGACAAGCCCAAGCTCGTCTTCTTCTTCGACGAGGCGCATCTCCTTTTCGACAACGCGCCCAAGGCGCTGGTCGACGCTGTTGAACGTGTCGTCCGGCTCATTCGCTCGAAGGGCGTGGGCGTCTATTTCGTCACGCAGAACCCGCTCGACGTGCCGGACGCTGTGCTGGCGCAGCTTTCCAACCGCGTCCAGCACGCGCTTCGCGCCTTCACGCCGCGCGACCAGAAGGCTGTGAAGGCGGCCGCGGACACGTTCCGGCAGAACCCGTCGTTTGATACCGCCAAGGCCATCCTCGAACTGTCGGTTGGCGAGGCGCTGGTCTCGACGCTCGACGCCAAGGGCGCGCCCTCGGTTGTCGAGAGGACCTTGATCGCGCCACCGTCTGGCCGCGTCGGACCGTGCACGCCCGAGGAGCGAAAGGCGATCATCGCCGCGAGCCCCATGCGCGGGAAATACGACGAGGAGATCGACCGGGAATCCGCCTATGAGGTCCTGACCCAACGCACCGCCGATAATGCCGCCCCTGCTGGTGGCCAGTCTGAAGGCGGCGTGCTCGACACCATCTCCGGCATGCTCGGATCGATCCTTGGAACCAATGTGAAGCGCGGTACGCGCCTGACCACCACGCAGACCGTGGCACGGAGCGTCACGCGTACCGTCATCAACAATGTCGCGGGTAACGTTGCCGCGCAGATCGGCAAGTCGGTCGGCGGCTCGGCCGGCAGTTCGGTCGGCCGCGCTATCGTCCGTGGGATGCTCGGCGGCATCCTGAAGCGTTAGACTGGGCGGGCGGTTGGTGCCATGGCTCTGTCGGACGGGCTCGTGTCATTCCGGGGCTTCGCGTCAAAGTCAATGGACTTTAAGCGCTCTTAGCTGTCATGGCCGGGCTTGAGCCACGGCTGTCCGGTTGAATTTTGTGGACGTGGCGCATGGCATTGATTCTACTTGTTTCCAAGCACTTGCCGGTGTTTTGGACACGAGCGGAAGCAACGCCATGCGGCATCAGAATAGCGTCTTTCACGCCCTGCTGAAGCAGGTTCCATGGTCGCTTTTCGAGAAACTGGTGGATGAGCACCGCGCCGACCGGGGCGTGCGGCGGCTGACGACGAAGGGACAGTTCGTGGCTCTGCTTTACGGCCAGTTCGCCGGCGCCGCCTCCCTGCGCGAGATCGAGACGGCGATGGCGAGCCACGGGGCCCGGCTCTACCATTTGGGCGGGGACGAGATCTCGCGCTCGACCTTGGCCGACGCCAATGCCGGCCGGCCCCACGAGGTCTTCGGCCAGCTCTTTTCGGCCATGGCGGGCGGTGCCGGGCGCGGCTTGCGCCGCGCGACGCAAGGAGCGGTCAGGCTGATCGATTCGACCGGCATCAGGCTGGCCGGCATCGCCAGCGACTGGGCCCGCTTCTCGAAAGATGTCCGCGGCGCCAAGGCGCATGTCGTCTACGATCCCGACGCCGAGGCGCCCCTTTACCTCGCCGTCACGCCGGCGCGGGTGAACGACATCGTCGCGGCCCGCGCCATGCCCGTCGAGCCCGGCGCGACTTACGTCTTCGACCTCGGCTACTACGACTTCGCCTGGTGGGCGCGCCTCGACGAGGCCGGCTGCCGGATCGTCACCAGGCTCAAGGCCAACACGCCCTTGTCCGAGGTCGAGGACCTCGCCTTGCCCGCTGGATCGAGCCTGGCTTACGACCGCGTCGGTCTTCTGCCGGCCCGTCAGGCCGCCTCGCGGAAAAACCCGTTCCACAAACGCGTGCGCGAGATCGGCGTCGTCCTCGACGGCGGCAAGACCATCCGCGTCGTCTCCAACGATATCAAGACTCCCGCGCAGGACATCGCCGATCTCTACAAGCGACGCTGGGCCATCGAGATGTTCTTCCGATGGGTCAAGCAGACCCTCAAGATCAAGCACTTCATCGGCCGATCCGAAAACGCCGTCCGCATCCAGATCGCGGTCGCCCTGATCGCCTATCTCCTGCTCAGGCTCGCGAACGACGCCGTCAAGATCACACAGAGCCCGCTCGCCTTCGCAAGGCTCGTGCGCGCCAACATCATGCACAGGCGAGACCTCCGTCATCTCGCAAAGCCGCCCGAAATCCCACGCTCCGACACAAGACAACTCGCACTCGCCCTATGACAAAACGAACCGGACAGCCGTGGGCTTGTCCCGGCCGTCCCGATTGACGAGACGCCTTTCCTATCGGGATCACTGGAACTCGGCTGTTACCGAGTTCCAGGCTACTAGCCGAGATCAGATAAATCCGATCTCGGGACAAGCCCGGTGATGACGGTGGAATCTCTTGGGCCATTCCTGAATGTCGATCTGCTCCTTTCTCATAACGCGGACGTGAGACGACCGCGCGGCAGGGCTGACTTAACCTTTGTTGCATCGCAACGATCGGGGTGAAGTTATGTCGAAAACCTCTGCCGCTTTTGCTGCCGTGCTGACGATGACGTCTCTCGCCCTGTCCATGGGGGCCCAGTCCACGAGCGCGCTTGCCGCCGAGGAGGTCGACCTCGAACTGGTGCTGGCGGCTGATGGTTCGGGCTCGATCGATAGTGACGAGTTGCGCCTCCAGCGCGAGGGCTGGGGCTCCGCCCTGACCAGCCCCGAGGTGTTGAATGGCATCCGCGACGGTCTGACGGGGAAGATCGTCGTCGCCTATGTCGAATGGGGAGGTCCGGATTCGCAGGTGACGGTGGTCGACTGGCAGGTGATCAAGGACGCGGCGAGCGCCGCGGATTTCGCCGAGAAGCTCAGGACCCGCCCGCGCGGCGCCTATGGCTACAATTCCATCTCGAATGCCATCGACTACGCGGTGAACATGGTCGAGACCAACGCCTATGAGGGTATTCGCAAGATCATCGACGTATCCGGCGATGGACCCAACATAGGCGGGCGGCCGCTGGCCGCCGCCCGTGGCGACGCCCTGGCCAAGGGCTTCACCATCAATGCGCTGGCTATCCGCCGGCCGGGCGGGCGCCCGGGTGGACCGGGCGGCATGGCGCTGGAGACCTACTATGGGGAGGCCGTCATCGGCGGTCCTGGCTCTTTCGTCGAGATTGCTGACAGCCAGACCCCGTTTGCCCTCGCCGCGAAGCGCAAGCTCGTCCAGGAAATCGCCGGACGGCCGCTCGAGACGCACCGCTTTGCGTATGACTATGCCATCCCCGGGCGTGGCGCATCAAATACGGCGCAGCGATAGCCTCAGGCCCTTGAAGGCCACGAGGATCGCCGCCGCATAGACGATGCCGCCGATGAGCGCATCAACGGCGAGAAGGACTTCGTCGTTGAAGCGCGGCAGTCCCGCGCTCCAGGGACTGGCGATGTGATGGGTGGCGAGCGTCGCGCCCGCGAGCGCAAAGCAGGAGAGCGCGGTGGCGAGGACGGCGCGCATGAGTTCGCTGTTCGGCGCCGTCCAGCCGCGATGGAGCGCGATGCCGTAGAGGATGAGCACATTGGCCCAGGCCGCGATGGCGGTGGCCAGCGCCAGCCCCGCCGCGCCGAGGCGCTGCGCGAAGATGATCTTGAGCGTGACGTTGACCGCGATCACCGACAGCGAGACGATCGCCGGAGTCGCGGTGTCGAGACGCGACCGGAAGCTCGCGACCACGCTCGATATCAGCACGATCGCCGGCAGGCCGATGGCATAGGCAGACAGGACGGCGCCGGCGGCTTCGGCATCCGCCGCTGTAAAGGCACCGCGCCCGAAGACCGCCGACATGATCGTGGTCGGCAGCAGGAAGAATGCCACGAGACATGGCGCGGACAGGGCGAGCGAGAAGATGAAGGCGCGGTTCTGTGCGCGGTGAGCGTTTTCGCTGTCGTTCACCGACAGACGCCGGCTCATTTCCGGCAGGAGCACGGTTCCGGCCGCGATGGCGATGACGCCGACGGGCAACTGGTAGAGCCGGTCGGCATAGTAGATCGAGGCGACAGCGCCGGTCGGCAGCTGCGACGCGATGATGGTGTCGGCGAACACCGCGATCTGGATGCCGGCCGAGCCGATCACGGCGGGTAGGAGCGCCTTCAGGAACACCTTCATGTCCGCGTCGAGGCGGGGCCGCACCAGCCGTGGCGCCACGCCCGCGATGCGGGCGTCGGCCAGCACCATGAGAAGCTGCAGCAGGCCCGCGACGCTGACACCCCAGGCGGCGGCGTGGCCGGCCGTGGGGAAGTAGGCGGCGAAGGCGAGCGCCACCACCATCGCCGCATTCAGCAGAATGGGCGAGGCCGCCGCCGCCGCGAAGCGGTCGACGGAATTCAAGATGCCGCTGACCAGCGTCACCAGCGTGATGAAGAACAGATAGGGGAACGTGATTCGCGTCAGCGCGATGGCCAGCGCGTATTTCTCCGGCTGGTCGGAGAAACCCGGCGCGAGCAGCGCCACAAGCCAGGGCATGCCGGCGAGGGCGATGACCATCAGCGGCAGCTGGACGATGATCATCAATGTCCAGACGCTGCTCGCGAAATGCTGGGCGGCACCATCGCCGCGGGCCTCGCGCAGGCGCGAGATCGAGGGAATGAACGCCTGGTTGAAGGCGCCCTCACCGAAAATGGCGCGGAAGTGGTTGGGTAGGCGAAGCGCGACGAAGAAGGCGTCCGCAAGCATGCCGGCGCCCATGATGGCGGCGGCCATGAGGTCGCGGATCAGGCCCGTGACGCGTGAAAGGAGTGTGAAGCCGCTGACGGACAGGAGTTTTCTGAGCATCAGATATTCGCGGGCGCCGCGGCCGTGGTGGGCGACAGGGGGGCTTGCGCGCGAGCCGGCACCAGCGCCTGTGCTTGCGCCTGCGCTCCGGCAGGAACAAGGCTTTCCGCGACGATATAGAGCGGACGGCGCTTCACCTCCGCGAAGATGCGCCCGACATATTCCCCGATCATGCCGAGCGACATGAGCTGGATGCCTGAGAAGAACATCACCGACACGATCAGCGAGGGATAGCCGGGCAGGTCCGAGCCGAGGAGGAGGGTGCGGATGAGAAAGTAGAGGGCTGTCGCGATGGAGGCGAGCGAGATCCCGAGGCCCGCATAGGTCCAGATCTTTAGCGGGATGGTCGAGAAGGAGGTGATGCCGTCGAAGGCAAAACGGAAGAGTTTGCGGAAGCTCCATTTCGTGACGCCGTGTGCGCGATCCGCCACCACGAAGGGCACGCCGACCGAGGAAAAGCCGACCCAGGCATAGAGCCCCTTGGAAAAGCGCGCCCTTTCACCCATGGCGCGCAGCGCGTCCACGGCCCGGCGGTCAATAAGGCGGAAGTCGCCGGCGCCCTCTGGCAGCGGCATCTCCCCGAAGGCGCGGAACAGACGATAGAACAGCCGCGCGAAGCCACGCTTGATCGGCGTTTCGTTGACGCGGTCCGTCCGCTGGCCATAGACCATCACGAAGCCCTCGCGCCATTTGGCGACGAATTCGGCGATGGTCTCGGGTGGATGCTGGAGATCGGCGTCCATGATAACCACACCCCGTCCCCTCGCGTAGTCGAGGCCGGCGGCGATGGCCACCTCCTTGCCGAAGTTGCGGCTGAAGGCAACGAGACCGACGCGTGGCTCCTTCTCATGGGCCTCGCGGATCCGGGCGAGGGTCCCATCCCGGCTGCCATCGTTGACGAAGATGATTTCCCAGCTCGCCTTGCCCAAGTCTCCTGAGCTCAGATCTCCCGAGCCCGAGGCTGCTGAGCCCAAGTCTCCCGATGTACTCAGGCCGAGACCTTCGAGCACGGGGATGAGGCGCGCGAGAAGAGGTGCGATGTTATCGGCCTCATTGTAGACTGGCACAACGACCGAGAGTTCCATGCGATACGCCTATCCCTTGACCGCCCGTTCGCGCCCCCAGTTGCATGAGGCAAGCGCTGAATTGGGCCGCCATCAAGACAACCTTTGCACCCGGACTTCAAGTGGGATCACATTTCGCGTGGCATGCGGCGCAGCCGCCGTACAGTGAGCGCGATCGTGGGGTGCGACAAGGCCCCGTGGGAGATTGAAGCGTGCGCGTAGACGCCTTTGGTGAGGGATGGCCGCCACGTTCCGGCGCGCGTCCGGCTTTTGCCCTCTGTGCCGATGATTTCGCGATGACCGAGGGGGTCAGCCAAGCCATCCTCAGTCTTGCCGCTCAGGGGCGATTATCCGCGACCAGCGTCATGACGACGATGCCACGCTGGCGCGAGTTCGCGCCGGCCCTGAGGGAGCGCGAGGCCGAACTCGCGATCGGCCTGCATCTCAACCTGACGCTTGGACGGCCGGCGACGGCGATGGCTACGCTGGCGCCCGACGGACGTCTGCCGGCTTTCGGCGGTCTCGCCACGCAAAGCCTGACGGGCCGTTTGCGGGACAGGGCTGCCAGGAATGAACTCACGGCCGAGATCGGGGCGCAGCTTGACCTGTTCACGGAGGCGTTCGGGCGCGAACCGGACTATGTGGATGGCCATCAGCATGTGCACGTTTTGCCGGGCATTCGTGGTGCCTTGCTCGCCTGTCTCCGCAGCCGGGGGCTCGCGGGCCGCCTGTGGCTGCGCGATCCGTCTGAAAAAATTGCGGCGATTCTCTCGCGACGCGGTCCGATGGCGAAGGCGGTGGTGATCGCGACGCTGGCGAAAGGCTGGCGGGAGGCAGCGATCGCTGCGGGTTTCGCCACCAACCATGGTTTTGCAGGCGTCAGCGCCTTTCGATCCACAGGAGATTTCGGGACTGAATTTGCCTCGTTTCTCGTCGCGCCCGGGCCACGCCATCTCGTGATGTGCCACCCGGGAGGGATGCCTCGCCCCAGCGAGGCGGACGCGGAACTCAGGGCCCTTGATCCCGTCGTTGACAGCCGGCCGATGGAATTCGCTTTCCTGCGATCCCCACGATTCGCGGAAATATGCGCGGCGGCGGGTCTTGCCCTGATGCCGGGGAGCGCACTCAGGCTGCAGGGCGTGAGCACGGGCGCGTGGCAGGTGTGAAGGTCCGGCCGAGGCAGCGAATTGTCTCACCTGATGAAACGGGTCGTCCTCAACTCTTGGTCTGAAGACGGCCCTCAAAAGAAAATGGGGCCGTGAGGCCCCATTCTGCACGATCTCGACTGGTTCAGCGGGCGGCGGCGTAAAGCTCGGCCACATATTCCCAGTTGACCAGATTTTCCACGAAGGCCTTGAGGTAGTCGGGACGGCGATTGCGGTAGTCGATGTAGTAGGAGTGCTCCCACACATCCACGCCGAGGATCGGCGTGGCGCCGTGAACGAGCGGGCTCTCGCCGTTCGGCGTCTTCATGACGACGATCTTGCCGTCCTTCACGGCAAGCCAGGACCAGCCGGAACCGAACTGGGTGACGCCGCCCTGGATGAAATCTTCCTTCGCCTTTTCGACGGAGCCGAAGTCTTCCACAAGCTTCTTTTCAAGCTCGCCCGGAAGCTTGCCGCCGCCATTCGGCTTCATCCACTTCCAGAAGTGGAGATGATTGTAGTGCTGGCCAGCATTGTTGAAGAGGCCGGCATTCTTGCCATAAGAGCCTTTGACGATCTCCTCGAGGGATTTGCCCTCGAACTCGCTGCCCTTCAGGAGATTGTTGCCATTGTCGACATAGGCCTTGTGGTGCTTGTCGTGGTGATACTCAAGCGTCTCCTTCGACATGTAGGGCTGGAGCGCGTCATAGGCATAGGGCAGATCTGGAAGGGAAAAAGACATCTTGGGCTCCTTGGCATCCCCTGGCTGGATGCTCGACTTGAGTTCCTGTGTCCACCGGGATTGCATGTCTATCCCAAACGGTTCGGCATGCGCCAATTGTTCCGCGGATGATCAGCAAAACCATCAGGCTTTGTTCGCCCCGCCAGATTTTGGCATTTCCCAGCTTGATCGGTGAAATCATCCACAGATTCTTTGAGGATGACCCGACCATTTCTTAATTATGATCCCACGGGCCCGGCGGCAAGCGTTGCCTGATTGAATGGCAGGAGTTGGCAGCGCGAGCCAAAAACTCTAATCTAACGGGCACTTGTGTGTGTCAGATAAGGAAAGTCGTCAGCCGATGGTCGTGATTTGCTTGCTGGTAGGCTGCTTGATGGTGGCCGGCGGCGTCACCGCGGTGACGACCGGGATGGGATTCATCGTTCTCGAGCGCGGCTGGTCGATGGTCATCGCCGGCAGCGTCGTGGCCACCGGCGGTGCGCTCCTCATAGGAATCGCGCTTCTCATCCGCGAGATCCGCAGGCTTCCCATGCACCTGGCGACTTACGATCAGCCTGAGGAGTGGGAGGAAGCGGAGCATCACGCCCGCCGCGTCGACGGCGCTTCCCATGAAGAGCACGCCGCCGGTTACCAAAGTGTTAATGAACCCCGCACTGAGGCCTTTCAGGACGACTCCCGGCATGACGATTCCCGGCAAGCGTCCGCTGCCGTAGGGCGCGAGGAGCGCCGTGATCTGCCGCCTCCCGTGCGGTCTTACCCCGAACCCGTGTCCGCGGCACCGGTTTCCGACACCGTGCCCGCCGCCGTCCGCGGCTCGATTGCCGGTGCGGCTGCCACCGCTGCGCTGGCGACAGCGGCCCCGGTTGTCGTCGCCGCCGCGACCCGAAAAGCTGACGGCTCCTCCGATGCCGTGGCCGACGTCGTCGCTGAAGAGGCTGTTCCCCTTGCCGAGGTGCAAGGCTCCACAGTTGCCGGCGCTGATCGTGCGGGACTGGACCGGGCGCTGGCCTCGGTCGAGGAAGCCTTCGCCGCGAGCTTTGATTTCGCGCCGGCCGCCGCCGGAAAGACTGATTCCGCCAACGCGGAACGTGGGCTCTCTGCGGAGGAGAAGTCCGGGGCGGCTCCCGAGCCAACTCATGAGATAGCGCCCTCGCATGAGGACATTGGCGGGCGCGAGCCGGCTGTCGATCCGGATGCCTTCCTGCGGGATCTCACGGCGGACAAGCCGAGCGTGGTTGAGCCCGAACCGGCCGCGAGCGCGCCAGAGCCTGTGCGGCCATCGCTTCCCTCATGGTTCTCGCCGTCGCGTTTTGGCCGCGCGGCACCGCAGGAGGCACCTGCTGCTGAACAGGCGCCTGTGCCTGAGCCCACGCCCGCTGAACCGTTGCCGGAGGCCGCTTCATCCGGCGTCGAAGCGGACGCGGCGGGCCTTGATGACCGCGCCGCCGAAGTTGCCGATCCCGAAGTCGCCAATCCCGAAGGATCCGTCCCCGCCGCGCCGGAACGGCCGCCTTTCCCAGATTTCGCTGTCTCGCGCGATGCCCCGCCGGCGCCCGACATGGGGTTGCCCGGCACGGTGCCCGTGGAGAAGACGGCAGAGCAGACGGCCGCCGAGCGTAAGGCGCGTTGGTCCCTGTTCCGCAGGCGCAGCGAAGCGCCCGCCAGCTCGGAAACGGATGCTGAACGTGCGGCCAGGATAGCCGCCGCGGCGCTCGCGGTGACGCCGAACCGGTCCTTTGCCGGCGAGGAACCCCGTCTCGATATGCCAGATCCCGTGTCCGAGAATGCGGCGCCCCAGGCTGCCGAAGACAAGTCTCGCGAGGAAGAAGACGTCGGCACGCGCGAAGCACCGTGGCGCGGAATGACTCCTGTCAACGAGGAGCGGGCCTATGTGCATGTGGATCGTCCCTCGGCGATCGACGATGACAGGCTTCCTCCAGATACCGGCGCTCCGCTTGCGGATGAGGAACGCGAGTCTGTTCGCTCGGCAGCCGTGGCGGTCGAGGACGACGAATTCTTCAGCGGCGGTGGCTGGCGGCGTGAAGAGGACAATACCTCCCTCCCGCAGGGCGAAGCTCCATTCGATCACGAGGCTTCATCGCAGCAGCTCGGCCAGACGGAGGTATCGGAAGGTGAAGCTGCGGTTGCCGAGGAATTGACGGTCGAGGACGAGCCGGCGTCATCGGAATTCATCCCCGATCCTGTTCCGACGGTGGTGGGAACCTACAGCGCCGGCGGCAATCTCTACGTCATGTTCTCTGATGGCTCCATCGAGGCCGAGACGAGCCGTGGCACCTATCGCTTCCGCTCGCTCGATGAACTCAAGGCCTATGTGGCGGCGAGCGAGGAGGGCGATGAAGGCGCCGACGCCGGCGCCCCCCCGAATGATGAGCGTCAGGAGACGGAGGCCGAAGGCAACGTTCCCTGGACGACGCCGAGAGCGAACGCGTAGACGAGGGCAATCTCGTCAAGCCGATCAAAACGGCCGGCCGCGCCCCCGTGGCCCGCGTCCATATTGGTGCGCAGCACGAACGGGCCGCCGCCCGTGGCTTTCGCGCGGACCTTGGCGATCCATTTCGCCGGCTCCCAATAGGTCACGCGCGGATCCGACAAGCCCCCGAGCGCCAGGATCGCGGGATACCGCTGCGCCTTGACCTGATCATAAGGCGAATAGGCCTGGATACGCGTGAACGCGGCCTGGTCTGTTATGGGATTGCCCCATTCCGGCCATTCCGGCGGTGTCAGCGGCAGATCGCCGTCGAGCATGGTGTTCAGCACATCGACGAAGGGCACTTCCGCGAGGATCGCGGCGAAGAGGTCCGGCGCGTCATTAGCGATCGCGCCCATCAGCATTCCGCCCGCGCTGCCGCCATGGGCGGCGATCCGCCCGGAAGCCGTATAGCCGGTCGTGATCAGGTGGCGAGCCACCACGATGAAATCCGAGAACGTGTTCGGCTTTTTGTCGCGCTTGCCCTCGAGATACCAGTGCCACCCCTTCTCGCTGCCGCCACGCACATGGGCGATGGCATAGACGAAGCCGCGATCGACCAGGGAGAGATTGTTGGCGCTGAAGCCGGCGGACAGCGCGTGGCCGTAGGCACCATAGCCATAGAGCAGGCACGGGGCGTTGCCGTCGAGCTTGAGGTCGCGCCGGTGGAGAATGGATACCGGCACGAGTTCACCGTCGGGCGCGGGTGCCAGCAGACGGCGCGTGACATAGGCGGCCGGATCATGTCCTGACGGGATGATCTGGCGCTTGCGCAGCACGCGTTCATGGCTCGCCATGTCATAGTCATAGGTCTCATTGGGCGTCGTCATGGAGGAATAGACGAAGCGCAACTGGTCGGTATCAAATTCCAGGACCTCGCCTAGCGAGAGCCGATAAGCTTCCTCCGGAATGCTGATGGCATGCTCCTCACCTGTCGCCAGCGTGCGGATGACAATGCGCGGCAGCGCGTTCTCGCGCTCGAGCCGGACGAGGTGGCGCTGGAGGACAAGTTGGGCCAGCACGTAGATCCCGGGGCGATGGGGTACCGCGTCCCGCCACTGCGCCCGTTCAGGGGTTGCCAGCGGGGCTGTGACGATCTTGAAATCCTCGGCGCCATCGGCATTGGTCAGGATGAACAGAACCCCGCCGTGGTGCTCGACCTCATAGCGGAGGCCGTCCTCGCGGGCCGCCACGAGACGGGGGCTTGGCGCCTCTTCGTGAAGGTCCAGAAGATAGGCTTCCGAGGTCTCGTGGTCACTGACCGAGATGACGGCGAAGCGCTGTGACTGGGTTTGCGACAGATTGACGAACCAGGCGGGATCGTTGCTGCGGAAGATCAGCGCATCATCTTCCGCTGGTGTCCCAAGGCGATGCAACAACACTTCGCAAGGGCGATGATTGTCATCCAGCCGCACATAGTAGAAGGCCGCTCCGTCGGCCGCCCAGACAATATCGTCCGCGGCCTGCTCTATGCGATCGTCAAGGTCGCGGCCGGAGAGGATATCCCGCACACGGATGACGTTGAACTCGGCGCCTGTGTCATCGGCGCACCACGCCATGCGGTTATGGTCGGGAGATCGAACAGCCTCCGCGAGGTCGAAGAACGCCTTTCCGGCAGCCAGAGCGTCGCCATCAAGAAGGATATCCGCGTCATCGGCGAGTGGAACACCGAAGGTCGGGTCGCTCTCCATGGCTGAAGCTGCGGCGCGGCAGATCAGCGGATGTTGTCCTCCCTCGCGATAGCGGGTATAGTAATAGAACGGTCCGTCGCGAGCGGGTACGCTGGCGTCGTCCTCGCGAATGCGTCCGCGCATCTCGGCGACGAGCGTCTTGCGCTGGGCGGCGGTCGGAGCGAGGATCGTTTCCGCGAAGGCGTTTTCCGCCTCCAGATGCGCGCGGATATGACCCGGCAAGGCCGATGGATCCGCCAGGACCTCGCGCCAGTTGTCTGCCTTCAGCCAAGCGTAGTCATCGCGCAGCGTCACGCCATGGACCACGGTCTCATGAGGGGTGGTCGGAGCGACGGGCGGCGCGGTGGGGGGCTGGCTGTGTTTCATCGGAGCCTCCTTGGGGCTGCGGCGGTCGCGACTTTGCCATGACGTTCGCTGGCGTAGCCCTCTTACTAGAACATGGGATCGAGACCTGTGAAGCGGTATTCGTCGGCCGGGATTCGGTTCTGCAAAGCGCGCCTATCGGAACAGCTGCGAAGCTATTGGAGCGCCCTCATCGCGCCTCGGTGCTCCACTTCGCCAGGATTTCTCAATCTGATTTCTCAATGAGATTTCGCCGCGTAATATGGCCCATCACGATGTATTGGGCCGGGGATACTGCGTCCGCTTTACGGCGGAAGAATCGATCGCAGGCTATGTCGTGATCCCTTAGCGTGCTGCAATATCGTTCTTGTCAGAGGGCGATTGACGCTTTTTCTGATCGATCAGATGTTCTAAATAAAATAATGGTATTATCCGTCGCTATATATCCATATTTAGGCGATCTGATCGATGATATATATATCTATTATTTTTCTTGTATTGATTATGTAAGTATTATCCAATAATTACTGTCCAGGGCGATGTCGCGCCTGGCTGCGTCCTCGTCGCGGCGGGGATCGGGCCGCAGATGCCATGCAACGCTTCTACGCGCAGGCGCAATTGAGGCGCTAAAAGGGGAAAGCAACCTGTGATAAACGATGCCGAGACTAGTCCTAACTATGTCGAACTCACGGCCGATATCGTGTCCGCGTATGTAAGCAACAATACTGTCGGGCCGAGTGAATTGGCTACGATGATCGGCGAGGTACATGCTGCGCTCGCGCGCGTCACTAGCAGTCCTGTTGAAGAGCCGGTCGAGGCACCGAAGCCGGCGATCTCCATCAGGAAATCCATAACGCCGGACTATCTGATTTGTCTCGAGGATGGAAAGAAGTTCAAGTCTCTGAAGCGGCATCTGCGCACGCAATACGATATTACACCTGAGCAATATCGAGAGAAATGGGGCCTGCCATCGGATTATCCCATGGTCGCCCCGAACTATGCCAAGGCGCGATCGCAGCTTGCCAAGGATATGGGGCTGGGGCAGCAACGACGGAAGCGGCGCGGCGGTCGCGGTTGAGGCCGCTGATGGCGCATTGAGCTGGACGTTGCATGTGGCCTCCGGATCGAGGCGAAGCTCATCCACAGAAAAAGGGCGACGGTTCCGGTTCCATGCGAGCATCAACCGCTCCAGCCAGATCCGGTAAGGTCTGATGGGACCAGCCTTGACGGGGCCGCCTGCGGCGGGTGACGCCTATCTGTCGTGGAGAAATGCCAAGGCGGCCGTCGCCTGACCCACTCAGTTTTGTTCGCATGGGATAGGCGAATTGAGCGCTACTCCAAGCGTCGGCCAGCCGGTCGGCGCTTTTTTGTTGCAATTTTTAAAATAGGAATATATTCATAATATACTACATGGATCCGTCTCACGAAGTGTGGCCGCGCGGCTAGCTTGGGTGACGCGAGATATGGAACATATCATGAACATTGCCAAGGTGCACGATGCGAATGAATGATCGAGCAAATGGGACCGGACAGCTCTCCGCGGCGGCGGTGCGTCTGCTTACTCATCTCGCGGCACGGGGAGCCAGCGCGCGCCAGCTTGCGGAAATGCCCGATGACATCAATCTCTTTGTGGAGCGCAGGGGCGTGACACTCGGCGCGGGACGGTTGCCGATCGCCGCGGCGGGCATGCTTGTCGCGCATGATCTCGCGATATGGGAGGGAACAGGCCCACGGCGGACATTGGCGATAACGTCGGCCGGCGTTGCGCATGTGCGCAGACGCGACGCGGAGCCAGAGGAACGCTTTCTCAGCCAGCATATCAACACCGCCGAAAAGTCCCTGGAGGTCGAGGGCGTGCGGCGCAAGGTGCGCGTCGATGAAGGGGAAAGTCCGCTTGCCTGGCTCAGAGCTCGCCGCGACCGCAACGGTCGCCCGTTTGTCGATGCCGTTTGTTTCGAGGCAGGCGAGCGGTTGCGCGCGGATCTGACCTTTGCCCAGCTCCTGCCCAAGGTCACGATGCGCTGGACGGCGGGACCGGCGGGGCAGGGAGGGCAAGGTCCGGCCGCGGCCACCGATGCGATGATCGCGGCGCGGCAGCGTGCCCGGCGCGCGCTTCAGGCCGTCGGCTCGGATTTCGCCGGCCTCCTCATGGACGTCTGCGGCTTTCTGAAAGGTCTTGAAACGATCGAGCGTGAGCGTGGCTGGCCCCCGCGCTCGGGCAAGGTCATTCTACAACTCGCCTTGCGGCGCTTGGCGGAGGCCTATGGGCTGTCGGCTGAAGCAGAGGGGAAGGCTGAGGCCAGCGGCATTCGTTGGTGGCATGCGCCGATCGACCGCATGGAAGCCTGAAAAGCCTGTATCGGGCCATCCTTGCAGCCGTCCGCGGAAGCCTTCAGGTCGTTGCTTCGGCGAGTGCGGCCCGCGCGTCGGTCTTGATCCGCTCCACCATCGAGCGCAGCCCGTTGGAGCGCTGCGGGGTCAGGTGGTCGCCAAGCCCGAGTTTAGTGAAGAGCGCGAGCGCGTCCGTTTCAACGATCTCGCGGGCGGTGTGGCCCGAGAAGATGGCAAAGGTCAGCGCGACCAGCCCACGCACGATGTGCGCGTCACTGTCGCCACGGAAGCTCACCACCGGCTCGTCATCCGCGTTGCGCGCGATCATCGTTTCCAGCCAGACTTGGCTGGCGCAGCCGCGAACCTTGTTGGCCTCGGAGCGTGCGGAATCCGGCAGCGGCTCCAGCATCCGCCCGAGCTCGATGAGATAGCGGTAGCGATCATCCCAATCGTCGAGGAACTCGAAATTGTCGAGTATCTCGTCGAGCGGCGGCTGCATGAAACGATCCTTGGTTCAGGCCCTTGCTTCGGTCTCTTGCCGGGGGCCGATGGTCCGGCCCGATCCGTCAAAAGGTTCAAAGGTCATATGGGCCCTTAATACCAAAAGGGCCAGAGCATTTTCGCCAGCGTCCGCCATAACGGCGGTCTATCCCCGCCCGCGTGCGGCTCCGAACAAAAAAGCCTTTCGGCCAACGCAGTGGAAAAGGCATAGGAACTGGCAGGGCGTGAAAGCGTGCGGGTTACTTCGGCCGTGTCCCGGCTTCACCGCCGTCCTGTGTAGAGATCAATGCCTCGATCAGGCGACGGCGCGTTGCCGCGTCCAGCGAATTCAAGAGACGCGCGGCCTGCTCGGCGGCGGTGATGAGGTCGTGGCCATTATTGGTGCCGGATTGAGACTGGGATGCGCCTTGCCCCGCCTTGCCGACACTGCCGGTGACCACCGGGCCGGATCGGGTGACGGCGGGGCTGGCGTGACGCGGCTCATCGACCCGGTCGTGAACGGGCGAGAACCAGTAGATGGCCGCGATGCAGATGGCGCAGCGCCATAGCAAACTCATGGAACATCGCTCACGTCATGTCTCCCGGCGACAGAATGGCCAGTCTCGAGCCGGCTTCTTGCTGAACCTCCTGCCCGGCGCGGCAAACCATGCCTTTGGCGAAGTTCAGCGCGTCGCCGCACTGTCCGGGTAAGATGCAAAGCGTTTCTTAGCGTTCGTTTAAGCCGCTACTGCCATTGTGAGCGCTCAATGGAAAGGGGCGCGCCTATCGAGCGTGTAACGACCGTGACCGCTTTGATGCCTGGATTGTCGATGCGTCAACGTTTGGCCGGCTTGATCCATCCCTCGGTTGGGGAGGATGAAGACGAGCGCGCGCGCCACGAGCATTTCATCGTCACGCGTTTGATTGTCGCCTTCGTTGCCCTGACGGCACTGCCGCTCTATCTCGCGGTTTTTGGCGTCCCCTCGCTCGCGCAGCTCCTTGTGCTCATTCTCCTCGCCGCCCCGATCGGCGCTGTCGTGCTGCTGTCGCAGACCGGCCGGCTCGACGTGGCCTATGGTCTGTCGTCGGCGTCTTTTGCTTTGCTCGTCCTGGTGCTCGCCACGGCTTCCGGCGGGACAACTTCGCCCGCGCTGATCTGCCTTGTGGCCCTGCCGGTGGAGGCGCTGCTGTCGGGATCGACGCGCCTGGTGCTCGCGTCGAGCTTCATGGGTGTCGCGGCCGCGTTCACCGTCGCGCTCCTGCAGGCGCTGGGTCTCGTCCAGGCGGGTGGCGTGCAGCCCGGTCTCATGATGCCTCTCTGCGCGTCGGCGGCGATCGGCTATGTGGCGACGCAGGCGCTCGCGGCATGTCGCCGCGAGGCGAAGGACCGCGCGGTCATCGCCCAGCATGACGCGCGTGACCAGGTGGTCCTGGAGACGATCGGCGATCTCGTGACATGGCATGATCGCAGCGGCTCGGTGGTTTTCGTCAGCTCGGCCGCCGAAGTCCTGACCGGCCTCCCGGCGCGGCAGCTCTATGGACGTGGCCTTTTCGACCTCGTTCATATCGCCGATCGCCCGGCCTTCATCAAAACTCTGACCGATGCCGTTTTCACCACGGGGCCCCTGAACACGCAGTTCCGGCTCAACGTGGCGTCTTCCGATCCCGAGACCGGCGCGGCGTCGAGCGGCTTCATCTGGGTGGAGATGACGGTCAAGCGCGCGCAGAATCCGGCTGGCGAACTGCTGGACGACACCTATGCCGTCGTCGCGGTAACGCGCGACATCACGCCCCTCAAGCAGCACGAGGCCGAGCTCGACGAGGCCCTGAGCCAGGCCGAAAGCGCCAATGACGCCAAGAGCCGTTTCCTGGCGACAGTTAGCCATGAACTGCGAACGCCGCTCAACGCCATCATTGGATTCTCCGAGATCCTCGCCAGCCCCGCGCTCTCCCCGCATGATCAGGCAAGGCAGCGTGAGTATGCGATGATCGTGCAGAACTCCGGCCGTCACCTCCTGGAGATGGTGAACATGCTGCTCGACATGTCGCGGATCGAGGCGGGCAATTTCGAGATCGAATTCGAGCCCTTCGACGCGAGCGCCTTGCTCGACGATTGTTGTGACCTCATGCAGCTCAAGGCCAAGGACGCCGAGATCGTCCTCGGGCGCCAGTTCGAGCGCAATGACCATGTGCTGGTGGCCGATCAGCGCGCTTGCCGGCAAATCGTGCTCAACCTCATCGCAAATGCGGTGAAATTCACCCCCCCCGGCGGCGAAGTTCGCGTGAGCGCGAAGGTCGAGGGAGACCGCTTCGTCCTGAGCGTCGCGGATACAGGGATCGGCATCGCGGAGGAAGATATTCCAAGGCTCGGCTCACCGTTCTTTCAGGCGCGCTCGTCCTACGACCGGCCTTATGAAGGAACCGGGCTTGGATTGTCGGTCGTCAACGGGCTTGTGTCCCTGCACCATGGAACCATCAATATCGCGAGCGTTGCCGGCAAGGGCACGACGGTCACGGTCTCCTTGCCGCAGGATTGCCGCGTCGGTGTCGAAGTCCCACAGGCACGCCATCGGCTGGATATCGGGCTGGCCATGCCCTGGGCTAATCGTCGCAAAGACGACCATGAAAAAGAGGCTGTGAAGCGTCGTGCGTGAAGTTCTAGCTCGTTCCGATCACGATTTCAGGGTCTACGATAGCGCTCCGGCGAAGCCACGGGGGCGGGCGCGCGGTCAAGCCGGCGGCCAAACGCGCGGTGGGCGGGCAAAAGGGGCGAAAGCATCCCGATCCATCATAGGCGCCATCGCAAGCGCGGTTCGCCCTATCGCCATTCTCAAGATCGTGGCCATCCCCCTTGTCCGGAAGCCAGCGACGGCTCTCACCGCCCTTTTGATGACGAGTTGCGCGGTCTTCATCGTCGTCAATGCGGTCGCGCTGCAACCCGGCCAGCATCCAGCACCATTGTTCGGTTCCGACCGCGGCCGGGCCGCACCGGAGACGGCCCAGCGGCCTGTCGCATCCACCACGCCAGCGCCGCCGGTGCCGGCTCCGCCGCAGCGGGGCGCCGCGCCCACTGCGCCGGCTGCTGTCCAGCCACCCAATCGCCCGGAGCGGGCCGCGCCAGCGCCACGCGAGACGGCAGCGGCGCTTCCGCCCGCCCGTCCCGACGTCATCGGCGACTTCATCCGTGGTGGCGCCCCGGCTACCACGGGCGCGATCAATACAACACCCCAGGCCTCGCTCGTCCTGCTCAACGCGCAGAAGGCCCTGCTCAAGCTTGGCTACGTTATCAAGCCGGACGGCCTGATGGGACCGGCCACGCAGAAGGCGATCGAGATCTTCGAGAAGGACCATGGCCTGGCTGTCACCGGGGAGCTTGGGCCGCGGACGCTGCAGGCACTTGGCGCTGCTAGTGGTATGCCGGTTGAATAGAGATGGGCCGGGAACTTCCCCATGCGGCTGAGGACTGATTTCTGGGTTCCCGCCTATATCAGGCGGTGTTCAGTTGAGGGCGCCTATGCCGTTCTGCGTCGGCGAGGAGCCGCGGAAGCCGGTGCGGTCTTCGTCAAGATCGATCCCCTGGATGGCACCTGCGCGCTCTATGGACCAGCCCCGCAGAGTTTGACGGGCGACCAACCGGAAGAGCGCTTTTTCCTCCAGATCCCGTTGAGCGAGGCAAGCCCGCTCGCTGCTGAGGAGAAGCTTCGGCGCGAAATCGCTTTCGATCCCGACTTGTGGATCGTCGAGGTCGAGGATCGAGAGGGACGTCATTTCCTTGATCTAGCCAAGGAATGACGAGCGCTTTTCAAAGGTCGGATGAAAGAATTGTGTGCCAGCCCTTGCGTTGACTGGCAGGCACTCATTCGTCTTGCTGAATGGTTAGCGGATGGTGAATCGTTCTCGTTGAGAAGGCGCGGGATAGCCAGCGGGCGCTATAGGGTAATCGGGACATGCTATTGCCGGGCGTTGAATTTCGCGCAACGTGCAATTTCAGCAACGACGTGCAATTTCTGATTGTATTTTTGCAGGGCAAGTCACCTGCATTTAAGGAACATTTAACCACGCCGTCCCATTTCTAATGTGGATGGACGCAACCCGTTTCGGGGCGCTGTACGGAGGCCGCGATGGATCAAATTGCCGGTACTCAGTTGGGGCAGGTTGTTCAGTTGGCGGATCAAGCCGCGTTCAAATATCGGATGCGCCGTCCGGCGGTAAGGTCCGACAAGCCTGCCCAGCTCTTGCTTTTCATGGGTGTTCACTACGAACGGCATGAGACGCCTGCGCGCAATTTACCGCGGCGTGGCAAAAGACAGGCACCGCAGCGCGACAAGAATGTCTGCTGACCATGCGGCTCTCGCAGGTCATCACGGCCTGAAATGGTTGGTCACGACAATTACGGTACCGGCGAATCGCCTATAGCCCTACGGCATCCCCTCAAGAACGAGGTGCTTGGGGCTGTGGCATGCACAGCAGGCTTTCCGCGGCCTTCTTGGCCTCGGGCATCTCACTGGGAAAAGCGGCGAGCACCCGGATGACCACGAGCCCGCTGTTTTCCGAGGTGACCAGCCGTAGAGTGTTGGTCGCCGTCGCTTCCTCGCTGTCCGCCACGAATTCGTCGAAATAGGCTTGCGACATGAGCGTGAGCTTCACCTGACCGCGGGTGGCCGCCTGGTCGGTAAGAGCGTAGAGCACCTGGCCTCCACGCGCATGGATCGAGAGGGATGCGAAGCTCGCATCGAGCCTCGCGGACGCGACAACCGGGCCCTTGCTCAGGTCGAACGAGCAGGCGGCCACCGCCACAGCAGGATCAGGCTGGGGCAGGGGCGGGTGCTTTGCCGGATTGGGAAAGAGCAGGTCACTCGCGCCGGTGTCCGTTCCAAAACGGGCATACGCGTTGCGCTCTGCAAGATGCGGTATCGCGAAGATGGTCAGGATATGGACCGCGGCGCCCAGGACAAGCCCAGCGATCAAGGTCAGCGTGAATGAACCAAGGATCCGCGCCATCAGCACGCCGTCCGCTTCAAGGTGGGCAGGCCGATGTTGCTGATGGAGCCTGACGTTGGAGACAACGCCGTGTCGTAAAGGCGCAGGACCGCGGAAAATGCACGCGTCGTCGGTAGGGGAAGCCAGTCCCCGGCAGTCGCTTCACGAGAAAGATTGATGGCGATGGCGCCATCGGCTGACAATGTCACCTCGCGCGAAGTGAAACCATCGCGCTGCAGCGGGTTTGGAGAGAGATCGCCGTTCGCGTCATAGATTGTCACAGTCCAAATGCGTGAGCGTGGCGAGTGACCCGACAATATGTAGCGACAGGTACTGTCGAGGGGCCGGCCAGCTTCGTCGGTGCTGGTCGTGAACGCGTATCCTTCGCCTGACGCGAGAGGAATGCGGGCAGAGCGCGCCAGATTGGCAAGGGCATAGGGGTCGATCGTAACCGAGCCGAGATCCGGCCAGGTGACCCATTGGCCGGATTGAACGGCGCCGAATGCCGGATCCCCCTTCACGGCAAAATAGGCCGAGCCGAGACCGGTGGCGGCGCCGATGGCGAAGATCAAGGGCAGGGCAAGAAATGAGCGCACGGCAGCGGAGGGTCAGGAGCGAGCGAATCGGGAGTGGGAGAGCACAAGCCATCCACGTCCATCAAGAGGCGACGGTGCTGCGAGCGTCAACCCCGGTTGCCCCGCGGAGATCCCGCAATCCCTGCATACTGATAGGCTGATGGAGTACGTCACAAATGAGGTGATCCAACAGCTTGGCCGTGGCGCCACGGAACGCATGCCCTTTGCGAATCAGGGCATTGCGACAGGCGCTGTCGCCGAGCCGAAAACGTTCGGGCTCGCTGGCACACGCGCTCCGGCAGCCTGTCGCCGGGGTGTGGGGCCGGCCGCCTTGATGAGGTCGGTTACGCCGTTCAAGGCTTCATAGGAACGGCGCGACAGGGTCATCGGGCCGCCGCGTCCGGTGTCGCTGGCGGCGGGCGCGTTCGAGGCAACGGGCTTCTCGGCGGTGCCGGGTTTCACATCGATCCCCAGAAGAGGTTTTTGCTCCGTGCCGGCCAGGATCGGCGCCATCGTGTCGTGCCAGATCTGGGCGGGAAGAACGCCGCCGGTCAGGTTGCGCGTCGACGTATAGTCATCGTTACCGAGCCAGACGCTGGCGACCAGATTGCCGGTGAAGCCGACGAACCAGGCATCGCGATAGGCATTGGTCGTACCTGTCTTGCCCGCGACGATCATTCCCGGCAGGCGCGCCCGGCCGCCCGTGCCACCTTCGACCACGCGCTGCAGCATGAGATTCATGTCGGCGATCACCGACGGCGCGACGATCTGCTGTGGTGGGGCTTCGCTGTCGTGGCGCCAGATGATCTCGCCGCGCCCGTTGCGCACTTCTGTCGCGCTGTAGGGTTTCGCCCGCTTGCCGCCATTGGCGAAGACCGCGTAGCCCGAAGCCATATCGAGAACGGTCACGACACCGGCGCCAATCGGCAGAGAGGGCGTGTCCTCGAGATTGGTGGTGAGCCCCATGCGGTGGCTCATCTCGATGATCTTGGCGCGGCCGACCTTGGCGTTGCCTTTGCCGAGCGCCAGCGACATCCGCACCGGAATAGTGTTGATGGATTTTGCGAGAGCCGTGATCAGCGGCATCGAACCGGCGTAGGAGCGACCGTAGTTGTTCGGGCACCAGTTGCCGATGCAGACGGGCGCATCCGTGACGATGGTATTGGGCTTGTAGAGCCCGGCTTCCAGTGCTGCGGTGTAGACGAACGGCTTGTAGGACGACCCGGGCTGCCGCAGCGCGTTGGTCGCCCGGTTGAACTGGCTCGCGCCGTAGTCGCGGCCGCCGACCATGGCGCGCACGTTGCCGTCGGGTTCGAGCACAGCCATCGCGCCCTGGCTTGCGTTGAAGCGCTTGCCATCCCGGCGGAGGTTCTCCTCCAGCGCGCTCTCGGCGCTGTGCTGGGCAAAGATGTCGAGGCCCGTCTTGACCGTCAGGACCCGCTCCTCACCAAACTTGTCCTCGTCCGCGAGCCGCTTGACCTCCTCGAAAGCCCAATCGAGGTAATAGTCCGGGCTGACGTCGCGGCGGCGATCGATCGGCGTCGCCGGGTTGCGCCGGGCCATCTCGGCCTGTCCCTCGCTCAGCACATTGGCCGCGACCATATTGCTCAGCACATCCGAGGCGCGGGCCCGGGCCGCGGGCAGATTGACGTGGGGGGCGAATTTCGAGGGCGCCTTGAACAGGCCGGCCAGCATGGCGGCTTCGGGAAGGGTCAAATCCTTGACCGACTTGCCGAAATAGAACTCCGTCGCCGCGACAACACCAAAGGTGCTGCCCCCCATATAGGCGCGATCGAGATAAAGCTTGAGGATCTCGTTCTTGGTCAGCCGCGATTCCAGCCAGAGCGCGAGAAAGGCTTCCTTGACCTTTCGCTCCAGCGATCGCTCGTTGTTGAGGAAGAGGTTCTTGGCGAGCTGCTGGGTGATCGACGAGCCGCCTTGAACCACGCCCTCAGCGCGGGCGTTGGCGGAGGCGGCACGCATCGTGCCTATGACGTCGATACCGAAATGGTCATAGAAACGCCGGTCCTCAGTCGCGAGAACGGCCTTTATGAAGACGTCGGGGATATCCTGAAACGCCAGGGTGTCGTCATGGAGGATGCCGCGCTTGCCGATTTCGTTGCCATAGCGATCGAGGAACGTGACCGCCAGCTCCGGCCGCTTGAGCCAGTCCTCGCTGGTTTCCCGGAAGGCTGGAATGGCAAGGGCGAGTAAAAGGATACCCCCGGCGAGCCCGAGCGTCAGGCCTTCACAGGCGAGTTCATTGGCGACGCGGGCGAAGCCGCGAACACGCAGCCTGTCGGAGTAGGCGCAGATCCGTAACCAAACCTCGTTGAAATCACGGCTGGCATCGTAGAGGCTCGAATCCACCTTTGAGTCGAAGGCGAGTGCCCGACGCTTAAGGCGCTTCCAGAACGAGGCTCCACCGAACGATAGCACGCCAACCCGCCCTAATGTTTGCTATTACCGATACATAAGATGGATACGATAGCGCTTATCAACACCATGCACGACGCAAAAGACGGCCATATTGACGCGATAAGTGCTGCTTCAGCGGGCTGCACTTTCCCGCGTCGACGGGATCCGTTATGCGACGCATATCTTTCGCATCCCTTGCATCATTTGTGTGTCTGACAAGGTATTATGGTAAATGGCCGCCGCCGAATTCAAAGATCAGATCTGCGGTAAAGAGTCGATAAATGCGGAGCCGGACGGCTCCGCCGAGCTACCGTTCTGGAAGACCAAAACGCTCGCCCAGATGGACGGGGCTGAATGGGAGTCCCTGTGCGATGGTTGCGGTCGCTGTTGCCTCGTCAAGCTTGAGGATGAGGACACAGGTACCATTCATTTCACGGACGTCGCTTGCCGGCTTCTCGACACAGAGAGCTGCCGCTGCCGCGACTATCCCAACCGCCAGGCGTTCGTGCATGATTGCATCCGCCTGACCGTCGAGGAGGTCGAGCGTCTTTCATGGCTGCCGCCGACCTGCGCCTACCGCCTGGTGCGTGAGGGGGCGGACCTCTACTGGTGGCATCCGCTCGTTTCTGGAGATCCTCACACCGTTCACATGGCCGGTGTTTCCCTGCGCGGACGCTCTGTGACGAGCGAGGGGGACTTGGATGAAGAGGACTTTCCGGACAGGATCGTCACCTGGCCGAACAAGGTGCCTAGAAGTGCGCGTCGGCGTACGCCGACCTGACAGATTGAAAAAAAGGCTCCGGGCGTGATCCCGGAGCCTTCAAGGCCGTGGTTGACTATATGCCGACGATGTGGGGCGAGGCCGTCGGCCTCGAACCTCAACCTTGCGCCATCAGATCGGGATTGCTGCGGAGCACGACGACCTTAGTGCCCGTCGGGACACGCGAATAAAGGTCGATGATGTCCTGGTTGATCAGCCGGATGCAGCCTGACGAGACCGCTTGGCCGATCGTCCAGGGCTCGTTGGTGCCATGGATGCGGTAGAGCGTATCCCGATCGCCCTGATAAAGATAAAGCGCGCGCGCGCCGAGCGGATTTTCCGGGCCCCCCGGCATGCCGCCGGCATATTGGCGCAATTCGGGCTGGCGCTTGATCATCTGCGACGGCGGAGTCCATGTCGGCCATTGTGCCTTGCGCCGCACCTGGGCGTTGCCGTTCCAGCCGAAGCCCTCGCGCCCCACACCAATGCCATAGCGCATGGCACGGCCGTTCGGCCGTACGAGGTAGAGGAAACGATCGTTCGGATCCACGACGATCGTTCCCGGCTGCTGCGTGGTGTCATAGGCCACTTCCCGGCGCAGGAACTCCGGGTCTATTTCGGAAAGATCGACGGCAGGAATAGGAAAGCGCTCGTTATCGATAGCGGCGTACATCCGCTCGAACGATGGATCATACGTCGGTCCGACTGCCACCGGAACCGGGGGACGGGAAACGCATCCGCCGAGGGCCACAAGCCCGCCGCCCATCAACATACGCCGTGTCAAACCAACCATAATCGACCTCTGCCGGGGAAAATTTTGGAACCGCGGATATACGGTCCCGGATACATTGAGAACTAAGGCCAAAAGTTCCTTGAACATGACCGTACTGGGGCAAATCCCGCTCACGGGTCGGTGAAGCGTGTTGTTTGGCAACAGGTGTGACCTAAACATCGCAGTTTTGCGCTCCTCGGCGCCCTCGATAGCGTATAATTCCTATAATAGGAAAATTATCCTTGACGGCGATGCGCTGTTGAGGTAGGGTACAGTCATGCTCCAGAATTGCGTTTCAGCGCGATACTCCGGCGCGGCCGCCAGATGGGACTTGCCAGAGTGCGGGAGCGTGGCAAACGGCGCCCAGGCGACCGCCTTCTCCATTTCCTTTGGAGCGCAAGATCTTTTCATCTCCATGTTGTGACGCAGTCCCAAAAGCGAAACAGCTTCGACTGTTCTTGGGAATTGCTTCAGCGTTCACAGGACAATTTCATGGCCTCTCCAACTGCGGACGAGGCGGCGGACATGCGTCGCCGCCGCGCCGAAGGCGCTTCCATTGCCGGCATTATGGTCGCGACGGGATGGGGGCGAACCGCCGTGCGCAACGCACTCGCATCCACTCCGGAAATGCCCGTCGAGATCCCCGGTCGCGCTGGGCTGTCGGCTGAAGGGAGAACCCGCCGCAACGCAAAGACAAAAGCCAGGCCTTCCAAAGGCACGAAGCCTAAGGCTCTGACAGACCTTCGGTCTACGGTTGCGAAGGCACGTTCCAAGGCCGACCCAAAGCCCGGCCCTGAGGTCGAAACCAAGACCAGATCCGAGAAGACCAGATCCAAGACCGCACCCGCGAGAAGCGCTCTCGTCGCGCGACTTTGGCGCACCGCCGATGCGCAGGTGCGCGCGGTGGAGCGGCGTTTGGCGGAAGGCGAGACCGAGCCCGGAGAGCGCGAAAAGGATGCGCGCACCCTGGCCGTGGTGGTGAAAACCCTGCGCGATCTCCTCGCCCTGGAGGCTGACGAACAGACTGTCGACGCCACGACGGCGAAGGAGAAGGGCGGCGATGTCCGGGACCTCGACGATTTCCGACGCGAGCTTGCGGAGCGCATTGATCGACTGCGCCGCGCGCGGGACGCTGAAGTCCCTGCTGGCGAGCTGTGATGCGAGGCTGCTGGACTGGCTGATGCATCATTGGCCGCTCTTCGCCCGGCCTGATCAATTGCCGCCGGACAACGACCCGCTCCGCGACGACTGGACCGTCTGGCTGGTGCTTGGCGGACGCGGCGCGGGCAAGACGCGCACCGGCGCGGAATGGGTGCGGGGAATGGCGCTAGGGCATCCGCCCTTCACGTCCGCTCCGGCCGGCCGGATCGCGCTTGTCGGCGAGACGGCGGCCGATGTCCGCGATGTGATGATCGAAGGCGTCTCCGGCCTGCTCGCCATCCATTCGAGACGGGAACGCCCGACATGGACGCCGACGCGTCGCCGGCTGGAGTGGCCGAACGGCGCAGTGGCCCAGGCCTTCTCCGCCGAGGATCCCGAACAATTGCGTGGGCCGCAGTTCGAGGCGGCCTGGATCGATGAACTCTGCAAATGGCGTCACGCGCAGGAGACATGGGATATGCTGCAGTTCGGATTGCGCCTGGGCACGCGCCCCCGGCAGGTGGTGACGACGACACCGCGTCCGATCCCCCTCTTGAAAAAGCTCATGGCCGATCCGCGCACCGCATTGTCGCGGGCAGCGACCCGCGCCAACGCTTTTCATCTCGCACCCGCCTTCCTTGATACGATCGTCGGGCGCTATGCGGGCACCCGCCTCGGCCGGCAGGAACTCGATGGCGAGATCGTCGAGGAGCGCGCGGATGCGCTGTGGAACAGGGACGCGATCGAGGCGGGCCGCGTCGAGAGGGCGCCGGCGCTGACCCGCATCGTCGTCGCGGTCGATCCGCCCGCTTCGTCTGGCCGGCGGGCCGATGCCTGCGGCATCGTGGCGGCGGGCATCGATGCGGGCGGCCAGGCCTTCGTGCTGGAGGACGCCACGCTGGAACGGGCACGTCCGGCCGAATGGGCCGCGGCCGCGGTTGCCCTCTATCGACGGCTCGAGGCCGATGCGCTCGTCGCGGAGGTCAATCAGGGCGGCGAGATGGTGGCCGCCGTCATTCGCGAGATCGATCCCGGTGTGCCCGTGACAGCGGTGCGCGCCACACGCGGCAAATATCTGCGGGCCGAACCGGTCGCGGCCCTCTACGAGCAGGGACGGGTCCGTCATGTAGGCGCGCTTCCGGTGCTCGAGGACGAGATGGCCGATTTTGGCCCAGCTGGTTTGTCGTCCGGCCGGTCTCCCGATCGTCTCGATGCCCTGGTATGGGCGGTAACCGCCCTTGCCCTCACCGGGCAGGCCGAGCCGCGCGTGCGCCGGCTCTGATCCCGCCACACCAGAATTTCCGCTCTGTCCCATCGAAAGAACAGTTCATGCCGAACTTTCTCACCCGCCTCATCGGGCGCGCGGTGAACACGCCGTCGCGCCCGGCAACGGCCGCGCCCCCTGAAGCCAAGGCCTCGCGGGCGGGACCGCTCATTGCCTTTTACCAGATGGGCAAGCCGGTCTGGACGCCGCGCGACTACGCGGCCTTGGCGCGCGAGGGCTTCCAGCGCAACGCGGTCGTCCACCGCTGCGTCCGCATGATCGCCGAGGCCGCCGCCTCCGTGCCCTGGCTCGCCTATGACGGCCGTCGGGAGCTCGATGATCATCCCCTGCTCAAGCTTCTCGCCCGCCCGAACCCACGGGAGGCGGGCGCCGCCTTTCTCGAGGCCGTCTATGGGCACCTTCTGGTAGCCGGTAACGCCTATATCGAGATGGTCGCGCTCGATGGCGAGCCGCGCGAACTCTTCGCGCTGCGGCCGGACCGCATGCGCGTCGTGCCGGGCGGCGATGGCTGGCCGGAGGCCTATGACTACACCATCGGTGGCGAAACGGTCCGCTTTCGCCAGGACGGGCGCCAAGAAGGGCGCCGGGAAGAGCGCCAAGACGAGCGCCTCCCGCCCATCCTGCATCTCACCTTGTTCAATCCCGTCGATGACCACTACGGGCTGTCGCCGATGGAGGCGGCGGCGACCGCGCTCGACATCCACAACGCGACGGGCGCCTGGAACAAGGCGCTGCTCGACAACGCCGCTCGGCCGTCCGGCGCGCTGGTTTATGCGGGGCCGCAGGGCACCAATCTGACCGACGCGCAGTTCGAGCGGCTGAAAGCCGAGCTCGACGAGCAGTTCCAGGGCGCGGCCAATGCGGGGCGCCCCCTGCTGCTCGATGGCGGTCTCGACTGGAAGCAGCTGTCGCTGTCGCCGAAGGACATGGATTTCATCGAGGCGAAGGCCGCGGCGGCGCGCGAGATCGCGCTCGCCTTCGGCGTGCCGCCGCTGATGCTGGGCCTGCCCGGCGACAATACCTATGCCAATTTCGCCGAAGCCAACCGCGCCTTCTGGCGGCAGGCGGTCATCCCGCTCGTCAAGCGCACGGCGCAAAGTATCGCGCAGTGGCTCGGCCCAGCTTATGAGCCCGCATTGACGCTCGTCCCCGATCTCGACGGCATCGAGGCTCTCTCCAGCGAGCGCGAGGCCCTGTGGCGGCGTATCGCCGCCGCCGATTTCATCGATCGCGACGAGAAGCGAGAGGCGACCGGCTACGGGCCGGCCGGGCGCTGAACCCTCGGAGGCCTGCCATGGCCGGCATCACTGAGACTTTCATCGCGCGGGGTGATCTCGCGCATCTCGCCCTCTTTCTCTGGGCGAGCGGCGCCTCGACCTTCCTCGTGCTCATCCTGCGCGAGCTCAGCGCCGCGAACCAGCGCTTCGACGTCTTCGTCGGCGAGCTCGCCCGCTTCAACCTTCGCCATGCAGCCCAGTCCTCGGCCGTTCAGCCCTCGCTCGAGGCGCCGGTCGAGCCATCGGTCAATCCCAGCAAGGAGACCCAAGCATGAATGCTTCACCCGCGCGGCAGGCCCGGCCTGCACAGCGCCGCCCCCGCCAGCCCCACAAGCCGGACGAGGCCATCGCGACGTTTGTGCGCATCCTGGAGCAACTGGAGGCGGGCGCCGCCGGGCTGGCCAATGGCCGCCGGCAGCCGGCCCGGGCCGGCCGGTGAAGCCGGTTTTTCCGACCGCACCCGCGGTGAAGCTGATCGCCACGGCTGCGGCGCCCGGTCTGTTCGAGGGCTATGCCAGCCTGTTCGGCGTGCCCGACCTCGGCCGCGATGTCGTGGAACGCGGCGCCTTCCGCGCCAGCCTCGACCGGCGCGGCATCAAGGGCGTCAAGTTGCTGTGGCAGCACGATCCCGGCGAGCCGATAGGCCGCTGGCTCGCGCTCGCCGAGGATGCGCGCGGGTTGAAGGTGCGCGGGCAGCTCAATCTCGCCGTTGGGCGTGCCCGCGAAATCCACGCGCTGATGCGCGATGGGGCGGTGGATGGCCTCTCGATCGGCTATCGCACCGAGCGCGCTCGCACTGATCCGCGCGATGGTCTGCGCCATATCTCACGGCTCGATCTCTGGGAAATCTCGCTCGTCACCTTCCCGATGCTGCCCGGCGCGCGCGTCGGCAGCGTCAAGCGTGACCTATCGCGCGATCGCTTGCGTGATCACTTGCGGCGCCCCTTGCCCGGCGCCGTGCAGCCCGCGTCCGATCTCGCCGCCACCATCCGCGCCGCTGCCACGCGGCTGTCCGCTTCTCTCTGATCCATGAGGAATGACTCTATGCACACGGATCTGACCGCTCCTGAAACCAAGGCCGCCGGCACGGAGGTCGCGACTGCTTTCGCTGATTTCGCCACGACCTTTGAGGCCTTCCGCGAGACCAACGACAGCCGCCTCAGCGAGATCGAAAGCCGCCTCGGCGCCGACGTGGTGACCGAGGAGAAGCTCGGCCGCATCGACCAGGCGCTGGACGATACCAAGCGCCGGCTCGACCGGCTGACGCTGGCCGCCCGCCGGCCTGCGCTCGGCGCGCCGGGGGCCGGGGAGGGGGCCAATGATGCGATGACACAAGAGCACAAGGTTGCCTTCGCCGGTTACATGAAATCCGGCGAGGCGGCCGGCCTCAAGGGTCTGGAGGCGAAGGCGCTGTCGGCCGGCTCCGGCCCCGACGGCGGCTATCTGGTGCCGGCGACCGTCGAGCGCGAGGTGCTGCGGCGGCTGGCGGCGATCTCGCCGATCCGCGCCATCGCGGCGAACCGTGTCATCTCGGGCGGCCTCTACAAGCGCGCCTTCTCGACCACCGGGCCTGCCTCCGGCTGGGTGGCGGAAACCGCTGCGCGGCCGCAGACCAACAGCCCGACACTCGCGGAACTCAGCTTCCCGGCGATGGAGCTCTATGCCATGCCGGCCGCCACCCAGACGCTCCTCGACGACGCCGTCGTCGATATCGAGCAGTGGCTCGCGGACGAGGTCGAGACGGTTTTCGCCGAACAGGAGGGTACGGCTTTCGTCACCGGTGATGGCACCAACAAGCCGAAAGGCTTCCTGGCCTATGACACGGTGGCCGAGGCGAGCTGGAGCTGGGGCAGGCTCGGCACGGTGTCGACCGGCGTCGATGGCGCCTTCGCGGCGAGCAATCCCTCCGACATCCTGATCGATCTCATCTACGCGCTGAAGGCCGGCTATCGCCAGAACGCGACCTTCGTGATGAACCGCAAGACCCAGAGCGCGATCCGCAAGTTCAAGGACAGCCACGGTAACTACCTCTGGCAGCCGCCGGCCTCGGTCGGGCAGCCGGCGACGCTGATGTCCTTCCCCGTGGTCGAGGCCGAGGACATGCCCGACATCGCGGAGGACAGCCTCTCGATCGCCTTTGGCGACTTCCGGCGTGGCTATCTCGTGGTGGATCGCGCGGGTGTGCGCGTCCTGCGCGATCCCTACTCGTCGAAACCCTATGTGCTGTTCTACACCACCAAGCGTGTCGGAGGCGGCGTACAGGATTTCGCGGCCATCAAGCTCCTGAAATTCGCCGCGAGCTGAGGCGGTTCACTCCCCGACCCAGCTCGCGCTTCGCCCCCAGCTCGCCAGCGTCCTGTCGATGAAGGCGCGCTGCGGGCCGACGAGCACGCCCTGGCTGAGGAGCCCGCAGTCCCGCTTTCCCTGCCCCTTGGACCAGGTGCTGATGGCAATGACGGCGCCCGACTGAAGCGCGATGGGCCCGCCGGAATCGCCGCGGCACACGCCCGCGCCGGCTGCCTTGCCGCGCCCTTGCGGGTCTGCCGCCCAGATCAGAATGCTGCTCGGGCCGTAAGGCTCGACGACTGTGAGGGGCGCCGTGCGGAAGGTGCCGCTCGACGCGCCATCTCCCTCGCGCGCCACGCCCCAGCCGCCGAGCATCAGGGAGGTGCCAAGCGCGGGAGAACGTTGGGCCGCGACAAGACTGGCCGTGGAAAAATTCGCCGGCAAGGGCGACGGCAGACGTACCAGCGCGAGATCGATCGAGCGTTGACGGGTGCGGATCGCATTCGGGACGTAGCCGGGATGGACCGCGATCGCACGCGGCTCGATGAGAACCGGCTCGCCCCGCTCGCGGAAATGCACGCGGAAGGCATCCGCGCCGGTCACGCAATGGGCGGCCGTCAGAACGGCGTCGGGGGCAACGACCACCGCCGAGCAGACGCTGCCGCGCGACCCGAGCACCATGACGCTCGCCGCGCCAAGTGGCCCGCCGCTGCCGGAGGCGCCGACCACCGCCTTTGCCGGCGGCAAGCCTGCGAGCAAGCCCGCCGACCCGAGGCCGAGCGCCAGCGCATGATTGATCAAGGCCGTCCTCGTCGGGGCTTTTTTGATCGAGGCTTGCCTGATCGAGCCTTCCTTGGTCAGGGCATGCCGCACCGCCCGTATGGCAGGGGGACGGCTCAAGGCGCTCATCAAAAACATTCGGTTGCTCCCAGTCGGCGCGCCAAGGCTTAAGCGCCGGTGCACGCGAAGGGAAGTGTCGATTTGGCAACGTGCCCGAGGAGGCGCAGTTTTCGCTGAGGATCTCAGAATGACAGCGACAGTGATCGAGAGGCCGGAGCAGGAGCCCGTCTCGTTGATCGACATGAAGACCTACCTGCGTGTCTGCGATGATGGTGATGACGATCTGATCGCCTCGCTGATCACGGCGGCGCGGGTGGCCATCGAGACCACGACCGGGCGCCTGATGATGCGCCAGACCTGGCGGCTCGTGCTCGACCGCTGGCCGCAGGGGCGCATCCTGCGCGTTCCGATCGGCCCCCTGCTTGGGCTCGCGGCAGCCCGCGTCGCCGATGTAGGCGGCGGCCTGCAGGCGGTGCCGCCGGGCTATTTCGTGGTGGACGTCCTGTCAGGCGCAGGCCGCATCGCGCTCGGTCCCGATGTTCCGGCGCCGGGCCTGTCCACGGCCGGTATCGAGCTCGACCTCGTTGTCGGCTACGGCACCGATCCCGAACGCGTGCCGATGCCCATGCGGCAGGCGCTGCGCCAGCTCGTCGCCGGCTGGTACGAGCGACGGGGCGATACGGCAGCCGCGGCCACGCTTCCGGCGGAGGTCGCGGCCTTGTTGGCGCCCTACCGTCCGATGAGGCTCTGACATGACGGAGATCGGCATGATGCGCCGCCCACTCGTCCTGGAGCGGGCGGTCGATACGCCGGACGACGTCGGCGGCGTCTCCCGGCGCTGGTGCAGGATCGCCCGGCTGTGGGCTGCACTGGAGCGGACGCAGGGCGCCTCCAGCGAGCGCGACCGCAGTGACCGCCGCGAGCTCGCGATGGCCTATCGCGTGACGCTGCGCTGGCGCGGCGACATCACCGGCAATCATCGATTTCGCGACGGCAAACGGCTGTTCGCCATCCTGAGCGCGGCGGACCCCGACGGCCGCCGCCGCTGGCTCGTCTGCGTCGTCGAGGAGGTGACACCATGAGCGAGGCTCCAGGCGATCCAACGCCGGCCGAACTGGCGAGCCCGGTGCTGGCGCTCCGCCGCGCCATCGTCTTCCATCTCGCTGCGGATGCGGATCTCACCGTCATCCTCGGTGGAGCCCGCATCCACGACGCGGTGCCGCGCGGTGCGTCAGGCGTGTTCGTGGTCTTCGGCGAGACCCGCTGCCGCGATTGGTCGACCATGACAGACCAGGGCCATGAACAGGACATCAGCCTGACGGTCTGGTCCAGGCCGGGTGGGGCGCGGCCGGCGCTTGCCGCCGCCGCTTGCATCGAGCGGCTGCTCCACGACGCGTCGCTCCCGCTCGCAGGGCATCGCCTGGTCAATCTGCGTGTCACGGCGACGGAAGTGCGGCGCGACGAGCGCGCCGACCTCGCCCGCGTGACGGTGCGGCTGCGGGCCGTCACGGAATGTCTCGCGACGCCCTGACCTCCAGAGGCTTCCTGATTTTCAGCAGAGATTTTCCAGCCAAAAATTCAGCCAAGATTTCAGCCAAGAGGACGATTGGATATGAGTGCCCAGAAAGGCAAGGACCTTCTGCTGAAGGTGGCGGGGGACCCATCCGGCTTCGTGACCGTGGCGGGCCTGCGCAGCAACCGGCTGGCCTTCAACGCCGAGACGGTCGATATGACCCACCAGCAATCGGCCGGGCGCTGGCGCGAACTGCTGGCGGGGGCGGGGGTGCGCCGCGCCAGCATCGCGGGATCAGGCGTATTCAAGGATGAGGCGTCGGATCAGCGCGTCCGGCAGATCTTCTTCGACGCGGTCATCGTGAACTGGCAGGTGGCCATACCCGATTTCGGCATCATCGAAGGCCCGTTCCAGATCCTTTCCCTCGAATACTCCGGTGACCACGCTGCGGAAGTCACGTTCGAGCTCGCGCTGGAATCGGCCGGCGCCTTGGCGTTCACCGCGCTATGAGGCCGGCGATGACCACCACGCGACGCGCCAACCGCCATCGGGGCGAGGTCGAGGCTCGGCTCGGGGGTGAGTGCCACGTGCTGTGCCTCACGCTCGGGGCACTCGCCGAGCTCGAGACCGCCTTCGGCGCCGAGGATCTCGCGGCGCTCGGCCAGCGGCTCAGCGAGGGGCGGCTGTCGGCCCGCGACATCATCCGCATTATCGGCGCCGGGCTGCGCGGTGCCGGCACGACACTCTCGGACGCGGAGGTGGCCGGGTTGCCTGTCGCCGGCGATCTTGATGCCTATGCGCGAGCGGTTGCGGATTTGCTCGCGGCCGCCTTCGGTATGGCGAATCCCAATCCATCCGAGGTTCAGCGATCCCAGGCCACCACAAACCCTTGATGGCCGCAGGACGCCCCGAAGCCGGACCCGCACCATCCCCCGCCCCGCTACCCTGGGACGCGGTGATGGCCTTAGGCCTCGGCGTCCTGCGGCTTGCGCCTGCCGATCTCTGGGCCATGACGCCGCGTGAACTCGCGGCCGCCATCGAGGGCGTAGCAGGACGAAACGCGCGTCCCCCACCGCTCGGCCGGGAGCGGCTCGCGCAACTCATGGCGACTTTCCCCGACGAGATCGGGCCTCACCATCAGGAGAAGCACAATCATGGCTGACGGCTATCTGCCCGACGACGACCCTGTGTCGCTGGCCAATGCGCGTGATGCGCTGAAGGACCTCGACAGCCTTTCACGCCAGTTCGGCCGGTCCATCAGCGATTCCTTCGCCAAGGCCGCGACGGGCAGCCGGCAATTCGACGATGTGCTCCGCACGGTTGGCTCGCGGCTCACCGAGATCGGACTGAAGGCGGCGCTGAGGCCCCTTGGAAAGGCCTTGACCTCAGGGCTCGAAAGCCTCGTGACGACGGCGGGTGGCTCGCTGTTCGGCGGTCTGTCCCTCAATGCGAAGGGCAATGCTTTCTCCCAGGGACGCGTCCAGCCCTTCGCGGACGGCGGCGTGGTGGCGACGCCGACCTATTTCCCCATGCAGCGCGGCGTCGGGCTCATGGGCGAGAGCGGCCCGGAGGCGATCCTGCCGCTTGCAAGAGGGCCGGACGGCCGGCTCGGGGTCGCCGCCTCGGGGGGCGGGACCGCAACGTCCATCGTTGTGAATATCGCCGCCAGCGATGCCGAGAGCTTCCGCCGATCCGAGGCGCAGGTGTCAGCAGCCCTTGCTCGTGCCGTGGCACGCGGCCAGCGCGCCCTGTGAGGAGCCGCCATGCCCGATGATTTTCATGACGTTCGCTTTCCGCTCGATGTCGCGCTGGCGGCAAGCGGGGGGCCGGAATGGCGCACGGACGTCGTCATCCTCGGCTCGGGCCATGAGCACCGCAATGCGCGCTGGGCCCATTCCCGCCGCCGCTATGACGCGGGCTACGGCGTGAAGTCGCTCGACGCGCTGGCGGCGGTGCTCGCCTT
Organism: Chelatococcus sp. HY11; assembly: GCF_018398335.1. Taxonomy (NCBI): domain Bacteria; kingdom Pseudomonadati; phylum Pseudomonadota; class Alphaproteobacteria; order Hyphomicrobiales; family Chelatococcaceae; genus Chelatococcus; species Chelatococcus sp. HY11. Next base: position 1,876,307 of record NZ_JAHBRX010000001.1, on the reverse strand, counting down.
CTTCGAGGAACGCCGCGGCCGCCTCTTCGGCTTTCGCTGGCACGACAGGCTCGACGGCAAATCCTGCGTGCCCTCCGGGGTGCCCCAGCCGACCGATCAGGTGATCGGGCAAGGCGACGGCGAGCGCCTCGTCTTCCCGCTCGTCAAGACCTATGGCGCCGTCCATGACCCCTATGAGCGCCGTGTCACGAAGCCGGTCAACGGCTCGGTGCGCGTGGCGATCGACGGTATCGAGCAGTCCGCCGAGACTTTCACCTGCGATACCGCGACAGGTCTCGTGACTTTTGCCGCGCCGCCGGAAGCGGGGCAGGTCGCGACGGCGGGCTTTGTCTTCGACGTGCCGGTGCGCTTCGACATCGACCGGCTGGAGGTGGATCTCGCCGCCTTCACGGCCGGCAGCATTCCGAAGATTCCCCTGGTCGAACTCATCGACTAGCGCTGTGGACAGTTGGTCGCGGCGGCCTTGCCAAAGCATCGCCGTCATTCCGGGGCTTCGCGTCAGCGAAGAGCCCGGAACCCATGAACACCATGTCTGACAGGAAGATGCGTCTGTCCCTACGGCGCTCCGTTGGTTTGCCGTCGTGTTCATGGATTCCGGGCTCGGGCCTTGCGGCCCGCCCCGGAATGACGACGCCGTTTCCTGCTCCTCAACTGCGGCAACTGTCACGCGACCTAAAAAAAACGACTGGAGCCATTCCATGCGCCTGATCGATCCCGGGCTCGCCGGCCATCTCGCCGGCGGGGTGACGACCTTGTGCCATTGCTGGAAGCTGACGCGCCGCGACGGCGTCGCGATGGGCTTCACCGACCATGATCGCGATCTCACCTTCGCCGATGTCGTCTTCCGGGCTGGCACGGGGCTGGAGGCGGCTGAAATCACGGCCGAGCGGGGCTTTGCGGTCGGCGGCGGCGATGTCTCGGGGGTTCTGACCGCCGCGAGCCTCACCGAAGATGATCTGGCCTCCGGCCTCTACGACGATGCCAATGTCGAGCTGTGGCTCGTGAACTGGGCTGAAGTGAGCGCGCGCCTGTTGCTGGAGGTCGGCTCGACCGGCGAGGTGCGGCGCACGGAACATGCCTTCGCGGCGGAAGTGCGCGGGCTGATGCATCGCTACGGGGAGGAGAGGGGGCGCGTCTATCGCACCACCTGCTCGGCCGATCTCGGCGACGGCCATTGCGGGATCGACCTTGCCGATCCGGCCTTCGCCGCCGAGGTCGCGGTGACGTCGACCGACGGCCGCCTCGGCTTCGGCGCGACGGATCTCGGCGGCTATGCGGATGATTGGTTCACGGCGGGCCAGGTCCGCTGGCTCGATGGGGCCAATGCGGGGATGCGCGTGGATGTGAAGGCGCATCGCGCGGCGACCGGGCGCGGCGAGGTGCTGCTCTGGCAGCCCGTGCCGCGCAACATCGCCGTCGGCGACCGTCTGCGCATCACGGCCGGCTGCGACAAGCGTTTCGCGACCTGTCGGGCGAAATTCGGCAATGCGGCCAATTTCCGCGGCTTTCCGCACATGCCCGGCAACGACTTCGTCGTGCGCTATCCGCTGCCGGGCGAGGCTGGCCACGACGGCGGCAGCTTCTTCCGATGAGCACGTCGCCCACTCGGGAGCAGGTCGCCGAGGCCGCGCGCGGCTGGATCGGCACGCCTTACCGACATCAGGCCTCGCTGCGCGGTATCGGCTGCGATTGCCTCGGCCTCGTGCGCGGTGTCTGGCGGCAGCTCTATGGTGCCGAGCCTGAGTCGCCCCCGGCCTACAGCCCGGACTGGGCCGAAGCCGGCCACCGGGAGCTCCTGGCGGAGGCTATGCTGCGCCACTTCCGGCCGCTTGACAGCGTCCCGCCCCGTCCCGGCGACGTGCTTCTCTTCCGCTGGCGCGCGCATCTGCCGGCCACCCATCTCGCCATCGCGACGACGAAGGCGGGCATGGTGCATGCCCATGCCGGCGCGCGCGTCGCGGAAGTCGCCCTCGGCGGCTGGTGGCGTCGCCACCACGTCGCAAGTTTTTCTTTTCCGGAGATCCTGGACTGATGGCCACACTCGTCCTTCAGGTTGCGGGCTCGGCGCTTGGCGGGGCCATCGGCGGGCCGTTCGGCGCCATCATCGGCCGCGCCATCGGTGGGCTCGCGGGCGCCGCCATCGACACCGCGCTGCTCTCTTCCGGCGGCGGCACGCGCTATGTGGAAGGGCCGCGCCTCAATGACGTGCAGGGGCTCACCTCCACCGAAGGGGCGGGCGTGCCGCGCGTCTACGGCCGCGCCCGTGTCGGCGGCCAGCTCATCTGGGCGACCCGGCTTGAGGAAGTCGCCCATACGAGCGAGGCGAGCGCGGGCGGCGGCAAGCTTGGCGGCGGCGGTTCAACCGTCACCACGAATTACAGCTATTTCGCCAACCTCGCCGTTGGTCTGTGCGAGGGGCCGATCGCCTTCGTCCGCCGCGTCTGGGCCGATGGCCGCGAGCTCGACCAGAGCACGTTCGTCATGCGCGTCCACCCGGGCCATGAGGATCAGGAGGCCGACCCGCTCATCGTCGCCAAGGAAGGCGCGGACAATGCACCGCGCTATCGCGGTCTCGCCTATGTCGTGTTCGAGCGCCTGCCGCTTGAGGATTTCGGCAACCGCATCCCGCAATTCTCCTTCGAGGTGCTGCGGCCGGTCTCCGGCCTCGCCGAGATGGTACGCGCCGTGGATTTCATCCCAGGAGCGAGCGAATTCATCTACGAGCCGCAGGCGGTGTCGCAGGTGCTGGGCCCGGGCGTTACACGCTCGGAGAACCGCCACCAGCTCTTCCGGCCAAGCGATGTCATTGCCTCACTCGACGTGTTGCAGGCGCTCTGTCCCAATCTGGAGCGGATCGCCCTCGTCGTGAGCTGGTTCGGTGACGATCTGCGCGCCGGCCATTGCACGATCACGCCGCGCGTCGAGACCTATCTGAAGACGACGGAGGATCTAACCTGGCAGGTCGCCGGGCTCGACCGCCTGTCTGCGCGGCAGGTCAGCCAGCTCGACGCGCGCCCGACTTATGGTGGCACGCCCTCGGATAGCTCGGTGATTGATCTCATCCGCGTGATCAAGGCACGCGGCCTAAAGGTCGTCCTTTATCCCTTTGTCATGATGGACGTAAGCCTGGGCAACGATCTGCCGAACCCCTATGCGGACGAACCAGGCCAGCCGGCCTTCCCGTGGCGTGGCCGCATTACCTGCCATCCCGCGCCGGGGCAAGCGGGCTCGCCGGATGGCACCCCTGATGCCGGTGAACAGATCGCCCAGCTCTTTGGCGATGCCTTGCCCGGCCATTTCATGGCCGTCGCCGATACGGTCCTCTATGCGGGGCCGGACGAATGGAGCCTGCGCCGGCAGATCCTGCATTATGCGCATCTCGCCATGGTGGCTGGTGGTGTCGATGGCTTCATCATCGGCTCGGAATTCGTGGGGTTGACGCGTGTGCGGCGCGGCGCCGGACTTTACCCGGCGGTCGAGCAAATGATGACGCTGGCGACTGATGTCCGCAGTGTCGTCGGAGCGGACACGACGATCCTTTATGCGGCTGATTGGACCGAATACGGCGCGCATGTCCGTGAGGGCGGCGAGGTGCGCTTCCCGCTCGATCCGCTCTGGGCGTCCCCGGCAATCGACGCGGTCGGGATCGATTTTTATCCCCCTTTTACCGATTGGCGCGACGGCACTGCCCACCGCGACGCGGCGGAGGCCTATTCGATCTACGATCAGGACTATCTCAAGCGGCGGATCACGGCAGGCGAGGCCTTTGACTGGTACTACGCCAGCGATGCCGATCGCGACGCGCAGATCCGCACGCCGATCGCCGACGGTGACTACGGCAAACCCTGGATCTACAGGGCCAAGGACCTCGCCGGGTGGTGGCAGAACCCCCATGTCGAGCGGGTCGGCGGCGTGGAGACGGGTGAAACCGCCTGGGTGCCTTGCGCAAAGCCGATCTGGCTCACCGAGATCGGCATCCCGGCGGTGGACAAGGGCACCAATGGGCCAAATGTCTTCCCGGACCCGAAGTCATCGGAGTCAGCCTATCCGCCCTATTCGCGCCGGGTGAGAGATGATCTCATTCAGAGCCGGGCCTTGGAGGTCCTCATCGGCCATTACGGCGAGGGCGCAGACGCGGCCAATCCGATCTCGCCGCTCTATGGGAGGCCTATGGTCGATCCTGCCGGCGTCTTCGTCTGGGCGTGGGATGCTCGGCCATTCCCCGCCTTTCCCGACCAGACGAGCACCTGGGCGGATGGAACGAATTGGCAGAGCGGCCATTGGCTGACCGGACGCCTGGAGGGCCTGCCGCTCGACCGGCTCGTGGCCCAGGTTCTCGCTGACTTCGGCCTCGCCCCGGCCTCCGAACTTGCGATCGATGGCTTTCTCGACGGCTATGTCGTGGAGCGTCCGATGAGCGTCCGTGCGATCCTGGAGCCTTTGGCGGGCGCCTATGGCTTCGATGCGGTTGCCAGCGGGCAGGCGGTCCATTTCCGCGGTACTGGACGGCGCGCTCTCATCGCGGTGGAGCCGGGCGCGCTCGTTCCCGACGATGCGGGCGCCGGCATGGCATTGCGCCGCGCGCAGGAGACCGACCTGCCGCGCGAATATCGCATCGGCTTTACCGATGGTGACCGTGAGTACAGGCGCAGCGCCGCCGCGTCACGGCGTCTGAGCGCCGGCAGCGCCCGCGAGCAAGGCACCGACCTCGCCGTCATCACCGGTCCCGCCGAGGCGCAGCGCCTCGCGGATCTCGCCTTACAGGACGCCTGGATAGGCCGCGAGACGCTTGATCTCGGCATGAGCCCCCGGATGGTGGGGCTCGAGCCGGGCGATCTTCTCGACGTGCCCGTTGGCGGTGGTCGCCGGATCTACCAGATCCAGCGGGTCACCGATGGCCTCTCCCGGCGTGTCGGCCTGCGCGCCATCGAGCCCACGCTGCATGACGGGACGATGCCTGACATTCCCCGCCATACGGCGCCGTCGCCGCCAGTTCCGGGCCGGCCGGCGGTGATCGTTCTCGATTTGCCGATCGTGACGAAAAGCCCACCGACGCTGCAGCATATGGCCGTCGCGGCGGACCCGTGGCCGGGTCGCCAGATGGTCTGGCGTTCAGCGGATGGCACGAGCTTCGTTCAGCACACCGTCGCCCCGTTGTCCGCCGCCGTCGGCGAAACGTGGGACAGTCTCGCACCCGGGCCGCTCTGGCGCTGGGATAAGGCTAACAGCCTGACCGTGCGGCTGTGGGGCGGCGCCTTGGCGAGCGTCGATGACACGGCCGCGCTGGCGGGCGCCAACAGCTTCGCGCTGAAGGGACCCGACGGGCTGTGGGAAATCCTGAGTGCCGCGCGGGCCGAATTGATCGGCGACGGGACTTACCGCCTCAGCCGTCTGCTGCGCGGTCTCGGCGGTTCGGAGGAAGCCGCCGCCCGGCCGGTGCCGCCGGGCGCGACCATCGTGCGTCTCGATCGCGCGATTGTCGGGCTCACCGACAGCCCGGCGGATCTCGGTCGCAGCTGGCATTATCGCGTCGGGCCGGTGGGGCGTGACCACGGCGATCCTATCATGCGCGCGGTGAGCGCCACGGTCGGGCCACTGGCGCTGATGCCCTTCACGCCTGTCCATATTCGCGCGCGCCGCGTAGCGGGCGGCATCGCGATCACCTTCATCAGGCGCAGCCGCATCGACGGGGATGGCTGGGAGGCGGCGGAGATCCCGCTCGGAGAGGAGGTGGAAAACTACGCGCTCGACATCCTCGACGGCGCGGCAGTCAGGCGCCGGCTGACGAGCGGATCGCCCGCCATCTTCTATGCCGTCGCGGACGAACTGGCAGATTTCGGCGGCACCCAGACCGCGCTCACGCTCGCGCTGGCGCAGATGAGCACGGTGGTCGGCCGGGGCTTCGAGGCCCGCGTCACCATTCCCATCCTCTAGTTTCCGGATCCTTCCATGACTGAGACGCCCAATCTTGCGCTGCCGTTCATCGCGGCGGCGCAGGCGCAAAAACACGTCACCCACAACGAAGCCTTGTCGAGGCTCGACACGCTGGTTCAGCTGGCGGTGGAGGATCGGCATCTCGCCAGCCCACCGGCCTCGCCGGCTGATGGTGCCGCCTGGATCGTCGCGGCGTCCGCGACGGGGGCCTGGGCCGGCCACGCCCAGCAGATCGCGGCCTTCCAGGATGGCGCCTGGACCTTCCTCATCCCGCGCGTCGGCTGGCAGGCCTATGTGTGCGACGAGGATTTGCGCGTGACCTGGACCGGCGCCGCCTGGATAGCGGCAGTGGGCGGCAGCGGCATCGTGGCGAGTTCCGAGCATGGCGCGACGGGCGGCTTCGCGATCGCGGAGGAGGAGCGCGCGTTGACCGGCACCAGTGTCACCTCGGGCATCGTCATTCCCGACCGTGCGATCGTACTGGCGGTGACAGAACGTGTGATCGAGGCCGTGACAGGCGCGACATCCTTTTCAATCGGCATTGCCAGCGAGCCCACGAAATTCGGCGATCTGCTCGGCGTAGGCCTCGCTTCTGAGAACATCGGGGTGATCGGCCCCACCGCCTTCTATGCGAACACGGCGCTCCTGATCACGGCGAACGGGGGCGCGTTCACCGGCGGCAAGCTGCGCGTCTCTATCCACTATGCGCGCTTCGACGCCGCATCCTCCTGATTGTCACCTTCAGGAAAAAATCAATGAAGCCGGTATGTTATGACTTCGCGATAGTGCGCGGCAACAACCAGCCGATCACCTTCCGCTTCAAGACGAACAGGGACGGGGAGGCTGAGCCGCTCGATTTCAGCGGCGGCGAGATCGTATTGACCGTCGTCTCCCGTCTAGGCGTCCTGCGTAAATCCACCGGCGATGCCGACGGGCTGACGGTCAGCGCCCCCGCTGGTGAGGTCGTCTGGCAGCCCACCCTTGCCGAGACACGCGCAATCCCCGAAGGGCGGCGATCGAGCTACGAAGTCGAGTGGCGGCGGCCGGATGGCCAGCAACTCACCCTCCTGCGCGGCGCGATCACGGGCGTCGGCGGTCTAGGCGATGACTGATGGAGGTCCCATGTCCTGCGACGATGACGTAATCTGTGACGCCGACGGTCCGATCGCCATGGTTCCAGGGGCCGATGAGCCTTTGGTCATCGAGATTGTCGTGCCCGGGCCGCCCGGGCCAAGCGGCCCGCCGAACCAACTGTCGATCGGCAGTGTTTCCACCGGTGCGGTTGCCGCGACGATAACCGGCTTGGCGCCGAACCAAGTTCTCAACCTGACCTTGCCGGACGGAGGTGGTCCCAATACCGCCGCTGCGGCCGAACTCGGCGCTTCGCTCGCGGCCTTGCGCGCGAGCGGCGTGATACGACGACCAAGCCGCGTCATCGACTTCGCCAATGGCGTTTTTTTTCTGCGGCACAGCCTGGCAACGGCTTCATGGCCTGCGATCGTTGCCGGGCTGGGCGTGACTTTCTCCCGCGCCACACCCGCTGTCTGCTGGGGGGAGAGCGGTGACCTACAGACCGCCGGCATCGATGTTCCGCGATTTGAATATCGCTTCAACAGCGGCGGCGCGGATGGTCTTCTGCTCGAGGGCGCGCGCACGAATGCCATTCGCAACAGTCTCTTTCGCGGGACCACGCCCGGCGTGATCGGTTCTGGTGGAGCATGGCCGACAAACTGGCAGAACGGAGGCGCCAGCGGTCTCACCCGCACCATTTCCGCGCCCTTTCAGTACCGTGGAATGACTTGTATCGACGTCCGTTATCACGGCACGACGACGGATACCGGCGGCTATCCGTTGATCTTCGAGCCGACATCTGTGATTGCCGCATTGAACGGACAGAACTGGACCATGAACGCCTATCTGGCGCTCGTCGGCGGCTCGATGGCCAATGTATCAAGCTTCCGGTTCTATATTCCGCCGCAGCCATCGGGCGTCGCTGCCGCCTCCGCCTCGATCGCGCCGGAACTGACGAGCGAGTTGAAGCGCTTCGCTTTCACATTCAGCTTCGCCACGGCCATCACCCATATTCAGCCGCGCTTCGCCATGAATCACGCGGTTGGGGCGGCGATCGATTTCACCCTGCGCATTGGCCTTCCACAGCTGGAGCTGGGCACCTTCTCGTCCTCGCCGATCGCCACCGAGATTGGCGCGGTGGAACGCGGCACGGAGCGCCTGCAACGCCCCCGCGCAGTCCTCGGAACCACGAGCCGCATGCTCACGGCCCGCGCCTCCGCGGGAAAATCGGGTGATCAGGTCTTGTGGCAGGCGGACGACGGCAGCGAAGCCAACAGCCATCGGCTGCTCCGCGATGCGGCAGGCGTACTCCGCTATATCGTGACCACCGGAGGCACGCCCCAGGCGAATCTGATGCTCGGCAGCGTCGCGGATAATGCCTTGTTCAAGGTCGCGATCCGAGCCGCGCCAAATGACTTCGCGGGCTCGTTGAACGGGGCGGCGGTGGTCACCGATACCAGTGGAATTATGCCCGTGGTCACGACGGAGCGGTGGGGCGGCGGTTCGGTGACCGCCGCCGAGTGGTGGGGAGCTTTGGCGAGCGATATCGAATTCAACGCGTCGCTCGCCAACGCGGACCTTGAGGCCCTGACGCTTTAGAAGCGGCCCCCTCAAGGCGACGCGAGGCGGAAGCACCGCCTGCCTGTTACCAGCGCCGCTCGCTGAACGAGTCGGTCGCGCGCTGACGTGTCTGCACCTGCACATATTCTGGAACGCCTTCGGCGCGCTGCTGTCGACGCAGAGCCTCTCGCTGCGGGTCATTCGCGCAGCCGGCAACGGCCCAGGCAGCCACAGCGGCGCCGAGCGCCACGACGATCTTCAGCATTCTCAAACTCTCATGTTGGGCGGGGAGGCATCCTGTCTCCACTGTCCGCGCGATTGATCCATGCCCGCCGAAAGGCGGCATTTTTATGGGGAGCCGATCATGGTGGCAACCAACTTCCAAAAAGCGGTGGATCATGTGCTTGCCAGCGAGGGCGGCTATGTCGACCATCCGCAGGACCCCGGTGGTGCGACCAATCTCGGGATCACGCGGGCGACCCTCGGGCGGTTTCGTGGCCGGGAGGTCTCGAAGGCCGAGGTGCGGGCGCTGGGCCTCACCGAGGCGACAGCCATCTACCGGCAGGACTACTGGAGAGCTGTTCAGGCCGACGCCTTGCCGAGCGGCGTTGACTTTGTCGTTTTCGACTGCGCGGTGAACTCCGGGCCACGGCGGGCCATCCTCATTCTGCAGGAGGCACTTGGCATGTCCCGTGACGGATTGATCGGTCCTGTCACACTGCGCGCGGCCGGCGCCACCGAGCCGACCGCCCTGATCGAACGCTACTCCGCGCTCCGGCTCGCGTTTCTCGGCAGGCTTCCAACAGCATCCGTGTTCGGCAACGGCTGGCGCAAGCGTGTCGCGGCTGTGCAGCGCAATGCATTGGCGATGGCATCTTCGGCCGCGCCTGATCCCCTTTCATCAAAAAATGAGGAGTACGGACAAATGGGCAAACTGCGTACAATCCTGCTCAGCCGGCCGATCTGGGCCAATCTCGTGGGCCTGGCTTCGATCATGTTGTCCTTGGCTGGGCTCGATACGACAGGCCTCGACACCGCGGGCTTTTCCGATGCGCTTCTGCAGGTGATCGCTGGCGGCAGCTTCATCGCGTCCAGTGTGCTCCAGTTGCGCAGACGCAACACGTGATTGATGCAATTGCACCCAAGGGCCGAGGCATGAGATGTATAGGGGACCGATCGGTCCTATGATCCGCTGCTGATGTTGGAGTTCCATGGCCAAGTTGTCATCCGCGGCCAAATCGCCTCTCGTGCGCGACAGCTCTTTGCCCCGGGGTGGGCTTTTCCTGGTGCGCGCCATGGTCGGTAGCCTGGGTCTGCTGTCCGTCGCCGCCGTTGGTGTTCCCAGCTCTTCCCAGGCGGCGGTCCAGTGCCTGTCGGCCAAGGAAACGCGGGACGCCGTGGCGCAGAAGCTTGTGGTGTCCCCAGCGGTCGCCCTGCGCGCCGCGCGGGCATCGACGGGCGGAGGGCAGGCGGTGCAGGCGCGTCTGTGCCGAAATGACAGCAATGCCTTGATCTATCAATTTGCCATATTGCGAGCTGATGGGAAGGTGGTGCGTCTGACATTGGACGCGGTGAGCGGCAAGGTGATGCGGCGCCGGGAACATGTGGGACAGAGAAAGAACGCTAAACCGGTGAACGAGCAGCCTCCTGATTCGACAACACCCGCCGCGCCTGCGCCCGGAAAGTCGGGCCTGTGACACCGTCAAGTTGCGGATGGCGTCCCGTACGTAGAGCTTATAGGACAGAGCCGTGCGTATTCTGATCGTTGAGGATGACAGGGACATCAACCGTCAGCTGTCGGACGCGCTGACGCAGGCGGGATATGTCGTCGACAAGGCCTTCGACGGCGCCGAGGGCCAGTTCCTTGGAGAGACCGAGCCCTACGACGCGATCGTCCTCGACATGGGCTTGCCCACCGTTGACGGCATTGCCGTGCTGCAGGCCTGGCGGGCGGCGGGTCGCACGATGCCCGTTCTCATTCTCACGGCCCGCGATCGCTGGAGCGACAAGGTCCAGGGCTTCGATGCCGGCGCTGATGACTATGTCGCCAAGCCGTTTCACATGGAGGAGGTGCTGGCGCGTGTGAGAGCCCTGCTGCGGCGGGCGGCGGGGCACGCTACCAGCGAACTCGCCTGCGGACCGGTGCGCCTCGACACGCGCTCCGGGCGGGTCGTGGTTGATGGGACGGCGATCAAGCTCACCTCCCACGAGTACCGGTTGCTCGCCTATCTCATGCATCATACCGGGCGCGTCATCTCCCGCAGCGAACTCGTCGAGCATCTCTACGACCAGGATTTCGATCGTGATTCCAACACCATTGAGGTCTTCGTGGGACGTCTCAGGCGCAAGCTCGGCGTGGACGTCATCCAGACGGTCCGTGGGCTTGGTTATCTGCTGCAGCCCCCGGATACCGCATGACCTGGCGGATCTCTCCGGGGCGTGGAACGCTCAGGGGGGCGACTGAGCGCGCCTTCGAAATCGTCCCTGGTTGCCTTCATTCCGAGCGTCCCCAGCCCTTGTCCGACCCAATCTTCTGATGCGACGCAAACTCTTCTCGACGCTTCCTCCACGTTCCATCGCCACGCGCTTGCTGTGGTCCGGAGGATTGTTGAGCATTATCATTCTGGCAATCGCGGGATCCGTGCTGTCGACACTCTATCGCCAGACGACGGAAGGTGGTTTCGACGAACGCCTGAATGTTTATCTGACCGATCTCGTCTCGGATCTCGCGGTTCCCGGGCCGTTTGATCGCAAAGAGATTGCCGTCACGGCCGAGCCGCGATTTGATCTCCCCTTGTCGGGCTGGTACTGGCAGGTCGCCCGCACGGCGGGCGACGCGGAGATCCGCACATCCCGTTCGCTGTTCGGCGGGCAACTCGCAGAACTGCCCACAGTGCCTGGCGATTCGCCGGGCGCTATCCGCAAGGCCTATATCGCCGGCCCGGACGAACGCCAGCTGCGTACCATCGAGCGGGTCATTGATCTCGCGGAGGAAGGCAGCTACCGCGTGACGGTCGCCGCGCCCGCTGATGAGATCGACGCGGAGACACGACGGTTCGGGATTACCCTGGCGGTCACCTTCGTGTCCCTCGGCCTTGCGCTTGCCATCATCACACTGCTCCAGGTCCGGTTTGGCCTGCGTCCGCTCGTGCGTTTGCGGGGAGCGGTCGGGGATGTATGGCGTGGCGACGCTGCTCGCATCGAGGGAAGCTTTCCAAAAGACATCGCTCCGCTTGCCGACGAACTGAATGTGTTGATCGAAGCCAACCGAGAGATATTGGAGCGGGCTCGCACGCATGTGGGCAATCTGGCGCATGCGTTGAAAACGCCGCTCAGCGTCATCCTCAACGAGGCCGCCGCCAACGGGGGCCCACTGGCGGATACGGTACGCGTGCAGGCGGCCATCATGCGCGATCAGGTGAATTACTATCTCGATCGTGCTCGCGCCGCGGCCCTTGCTGGCGCCCTTGGATCGATCACCGAGGTCGTGCCGGTGATCGAGGGACTGCAACGCGCGCTGGAGCGGATCTATCGGCAGCGCGATATCGCCATTACCACCACCGTCCCGGCCGGTATTCGCTTTCGTGGCGAGAGGCAGGACTTCGAGGCGATGGTCGGAAATCTGATGGACAACGCCTGCAAATGGGCGGAATCGCGAGTCGAGCTCCGGGCCGAGCTGGAGGTCAGCGGCGAGCGTTCACTTCTCGTCGTGACGATCGACGACGATGGCCCTGGACTTGTCACCGAGGCGCGCTCCGAGGTTCTGCGACGTGGACGTCGGCTGGACGAGTCGAAGCCGGGCTCGGGCCTAGGCCTTGCGATCGTGGTGGAACTCGCCGGTCTTTATGATGGCTCCCTCAAGCTTGAGGATGCCCCCCTTGGTGGATTACGCGCGGTGCTGACCCTTCCGGCCACCTGACCGCGCGCGAAACGCGATAGCAATCGTGCAATTTGCGATGCTGCATCCATGGCACCCCCGTAATCTTCGCAAAATAGGGGCGTTTCATGAATAAATTGGCACTGAAAAAGCACATAAAAGCGATTGCCGTGCAGGTTCCACCTCTCCGGAGGCTTTTCCAGCAGCGCGACGAGGCAATGGTGCGCCTGGCGGAGATTGAGGCGCGACAAGCGCGGATCATACCCGATTGCGGAAAAGTGGCATTCGCCCACTGGGGCGAAGATGCCGTCATCGATTATCTGTTCCGAGATCGACCGTCAGGGCGTTATCTCGATATTGGCTGCTTCCACCCCGATTTGTACTCGAATACCCGGCTTCTCCATGCGAAGGGATGGAGCGGCGTGAATATCGATCCCAATCCCTTCATGATCGAGCAGTTCCGTGAACGCCGCCCAGACGACATAAACTTGAACATGGCTGTTGCGCGGGAGCGCGGCTGTCTTGACTTTTTCGTGTTCCACGAATGGGGGTCGAGCAATACGCTTTCTCCGGATTTCTCTGACAAGATCGCCGAAAGCCAGAAGATCCAGGTGCAACGTCGCATCCCTACAAAGGTTGTCACGCTTGCCGATGTGATGGAGGAATACTTCGCGCAAAGCGCGCCTGATTTCATGAATGTCGACGTCGAAAGCCTTGATCTGGAAGTCATTCAATCCAATGATTGGGAAAAATTCCGGCCAACGATCGTTGCGGTCGAAGATTTTGACTTCGATTTTTGCAATCCGGAGATGTCACCGATTTTTGCATTTATGAAATCGGTCGAATATAAGATGATTTCGCGGACGATCTATACCAGTTTCTTTAGCGAGCACACCTTCCGCATCGGCTGATGCAGGGCGAGGGGCGCCTGTGGCGCGGGCGTTTCTGCTGCCCATTAACAGGCTGATATTGCTGATGAAAAATCCCGCGACAGAATGTCGCCTGATCATGCCCTGAAGTCGGCCGGCATCCTGCTGTACAGAAGAGGGCATGGTGCTTTGGCTTGTCTTCGCCTTGATGATGGGCGCGGCTATTCTCGCCGTGCTCTGGCCGCTCTCGCGGCCGCTTTCCGTCGGTGGTCCATCGACGGGAGAAAAGTCGTTCGTCAAAGATCAGATCCGCGAAATTGAACGGGATGTGGCGCGGGGTTTTCTGTCCCCGGCGGAGAAGGACGTGGCGATCGCCGAAGTCGGGCGTCGCTTCCTGAAAGCCGTGGCGAACGAGCCATCCAAATCGCCGGCTCAAGGCGAATTGGCCCTTCGCCGTCGGCGCGCCGCATCGGCTGTAGCCCTGTCCATGATTCCGCTTGTCTCGCTTGCTTTCTACAGCTTGCGTGGATCTCCGCATTTGCCCGCCGCGCCGTTTTCCGACCGGATCGCGGATACTGCGCAGATGGACCTCCAGCAGGCCGTTGGACGGGTTGAGGCGCATCTTGCCAACGCGCCGGAGGATGGACGCGGCTGGACTATCCTCGCGCCGATCTACATGCGGATGGGCCGTTCGGACGACGCAGTGCGTGCCTATACGGCCTCTATTCGTCTGGAAGGTGACAACGCCGCACGCCGAGCTGGTCTGGCCGAGGCGCAGGTGATGAGCAGCGGTGGGCTCGTCACCGCGGATGCCCTTGAAAATTTCAAAGCCGCGCTGAAGCTGGAGCCCAAGCTCCCGAAAGCACGCTACTACGTCGCGCTGGCGGCTGAGCAGGATGGTCGCGTCGCTGAGGCCCTCAGCCTTTTCAGGGAGCTGCGGGGCGATGCTGGTCAGGATGACCCCTGGGCACCCATCGTCGATACGCATATCGCCAAACTGCAGCGCAATGCGCCCGCCGAGGCTATCGCTCGCTTGCCAGATGCCGAACGTGACGAGGCCATCCGGGGCATGGTCGCCGGCCTTGCGGCACGTCTGGAGGCTGACGGCGGCAGCATCGAGGATTGGGTCAGGCTTGTCCGGTCACAGATCGTGCTTGGCGCGAGGGCAGAGGCTCTGGCCGCGCTCACCAAGGCCCGGGAGCGCTTCAAGGACGACGAGGCCGCGCTGGCGCGGCTCGCTCCTCTTGCGGACGCGCTTCAGTCGTCATCGGATAAGTCGCCATGATGCCCAAGAGACGAGTCCCCGGGCGTTGGATCTCCAGACGTTGGCTCTCCTGGCGTTGGCTCCCCGAGGGGGGGATGCCGGAAGTGTGTATGCGGTGGAGGTTGCATAGCCTCTCCGCGAGTCTAAAAATTAGAGCCGCGATCCTCGTGAGTGCCAATGACCCGTAAGCAACGCCGCCTTTCCCTGATCGTTGCCGGCGGTGCGGTCATCGCCATGGCGCTGGCGCTCGTCCTGGTCGCGATGCGGGATACGATCGTATTCTTCCGTGCGCCGAGCGACATCGTGAGCATGGATATCAAGCCCGGTACGCGCCTGCGCCTTGGGGGGCTGGTAGCGGAGGGCTCCATTATGCGTGAGCCCGGGCAGCGGGTCGTTTTTGTTGTGAAGGACGCCAACCACGCCATCACCGTCAACTACACGGGTTTGCTCCCTGATCTCTTCCGTGAGGGGCAGGGCGTGGTGGCGGAGGGCGTGCTCGGCGCGGACCGGCGCTTCACGGCAGACAGCGTCCTTGCCAAGCATGATGAACGCTATATGCCCCGCGAGGTCGCCGACGCCCTGAAGCAGCAGGGGCTTTGGCAACATACGGGTGAGGCAGGTCAGGCCGGGGCGACGCAATGATAGTCGAACTCGGCCATTTCGCGCTCACGCTCGCTTTCGCGTTGTCGCTGGTGCAATTCGTCCTGCCGCTCTGGGGGGCTCTTGCTAACGACGAGCCCCTGATGAACGTCGCCGCTCCAGCGGCCCTCGGCACTTTCGTCGCGGTCGGTTTCGCTTTCCTTGCGCTCACATATGCCTACGTCACGTCGGATTTCTCCGTTCTCAACGTGGTCGAGAATTCGCACACGTTGAAGCCGATGCTCTACAAGATCACCGGTGTGTGGGGAAACCATGAAGGCTCCATGCTGCTGTGGATCTTCATCCTCGTGCTCTTCGCGGCGCTCGTCGCCATGGCCCGTCACTCGCTGCCCTTGCGCCTCAAGGCTTTGACGCTGAGTTTCCAGGCCTTGATCGCCAGTGCGTTCTTGCTTTTCCTTCTGGCCTCCTCCAATCCCTTCGCTCGGATCAGCCCGGCGCCTTTCGAGGGGCAGGATCTCAACCCGATCCTTCAGGATATCGGTCTCGCCATTCATCCGCCGCTCCTCTACATCGGCTATGTCGGCATCTCGATAACGTTCTCCTTCGCCGCCGCCGCCCTCGTGGAAGGGCGTATCGATGCGCTGTGGGCGAGGGCCGTGCGGCCCTGGACCCTGACGGCGTGGGTCTTTCTCACGCTCGGCATCGCGATGGGCTCCTACTGGGCCTATTACGAGCTCGGCTGGGGAGGCTGGTGGTTCTGGGATCCGGTCGAGAACGCGTCTTTCATGCCCTGGCTGGCCGCGACGGCGCTGCTTCACTCCACGGTCGTCATGGAGAAGCGGGATGCGTTGAAAGTCTGGACGATCCTGCTCGCGATTGTCAGCTTTTCGCTCTCGTTGCTCGGTACTTTTCTCGTCCGTTCAGGCGTGCTGACCTCCGTGCACACCTTCGCGACCGATCCCGCGCGCGGCGCCTTCATCCTCGGCATCCTCATCTTTTTCATTGGCGGCGCCTTCGCGTTGTTTGCGTGGCGTGCCCCGTTGCTGCGGCAAGGGGGGATTTTCGCGCCGGTGTCGCGCGAGGGGGCCCTCGTCCTCAACAACCTTTTCCTCGCGACAGCCTGCGCGACGGTCTTCATCGGCACGCTCTATCCGCTCGCTCTCGAGTCATTGACGGGCGAGAAGATCTCGGTCGGCGAGCCCTATTTCGAGGCGACCTTCCTGCCGATCATGCTGCCGCTGCTCTTCATCATTCCTGTTGGCCAGACACTGGCGTGGAAGCGCGGGGATCTGCTGGGAGCGGCCCAGCGGCTGATGGGGGCCTTCGCACTCGCCATCGCGGTGGCTCTGGCTGTGATCGCGATCACCGAGGGCGGCCCGGTCCTGGCCGTCGTGAGCATCGGCCTCGGCTTTTTCATCATCTTCGGCTCCCTGTCCGATACGCTCACGCGGTGCTGGCCGAAGGGCGCACAGCTCGGCGTTGTCTGGCGTCGTGCCGTTGGCCTGCCGCGCTCCGCATGGGGGACGACCCTGGCGCATGCCGGGGTTGGCGTGGTGGTGATCGGCATCGCTGCTTCGGCCTGGAGCACCGAGGACATCGCGCTGGTAAAGCCGGGCGGAACCGTCCAGACCGGTCCCTATACCCTGCGCCTGGACGGTGTGTTTCCTAGGGCCGCCAACAACTATCGCGAGGACGTCGCGCGTTTCACGCTTTCGCGTCACGGTCGCGATCTCGGCACCATGGAGGCGTCCAAGCGCCTTTATACGACGCGCGGCATGCCGACGACCGAGGCTGGTATCAGGACGATCGGTCTTGGACAGCTCTATGTGAGCCTCGGCGACAATGAAGCCGAAGGAGCCATTGGCCTGCGGGCCTATTGGAAGCCTTATGTGACCTTGATCTGGCTCGGTTCTATCATCATGGCCGCAGGCGGGGCGTTGTCCCTGACCGATCGGCGCATCCGTGTCGGCGTTCCACGCCGCCGCCTGGATGTCGCTGCCGTGCCCGCGGAGTAGGGGATGCGCGGCCTCTTGCTTGCAGCCCCTATCACTGTCTCTGGCCCGCGCGACCGGGCGCGGCGTGGGGGGGCTGCCTTTGGTGTCCTGATGGCTCTCCTCGTATTCCTGGCGGGGGGGCTTTCGGTGGGGCGCGCCGTCGAGTTTGACGAGATCTTGCCGGACAAGGCCATGGAAGCGCGGGCACGCGCGATCTCGTCCGGCCTGCGCTGTCTTGTCTGCCAGAATCAGTCCATCGATGATTCGAATGCGCCGCTTGCACGTGACCTGCGTATTCTCGTCCGTGAGCGTCTGAAGGCGGGGGACAGCGACGAGCAGGTCAGGACCTTCCTGGTCGCGCGCTACGGAGAGTTCGTGCTGCTCAGGCCGCCGGTGACGACGACGACGGTGCTGCTCTGGGGCGCACCGTTTCTCATCCTTGGCTGTGGAGCTATCGCCATCGCGCTTGGCGTCAGACGTCGACGCCGGCAGGCTCTCGCCGTTCCCCTGAGTGACGAGGAGAAAGCGCGGCTGGAGGCTGCACTCGGCGCCGATTGAGGCGTTTAGGCGGTGGAAAGGCTTGCGCTTTTTGCCTGTCCGATGGGCGCGTGAATCTTACGAAGAATTCATGGGTTTGAGAGGGTGCTGTAATCGGGGGTTTGTCATTGTCTGTAGCGAAGAGGGGCGCGATATCCGCGTCCCCGCACCGGAACCCTGGGGGATTGGGCCTGGTGCGAGCGTGACTGGAAAGACGATGATGATGGACAAGAATTCGCAGAGCCCTGCCACGCCGCGGTCGAACCTCCGCAAGTCGAGCCCGCGCAAGTCGCTGTTGCTGGGCGCGGTTGCGCTGGCGGCCTTGGGCACGGCGGGTGTGCTGCAGGGTCTGGTGGCCCCGCCCTATGGGCCGGCCTATGCGCAGCAGATCGCGCCGGCGCCGGCGGTGACGGTGCCCGGCCAGGCCTCCTTCGCCGATCTCGTCGACCGGGTGAAGCCGGCTGTCGTGTCGGTGCAGGTGAAGGTGGCGATCGACAATGTCCGCGATGACGGCGGCATGCAGCGCTTCGGCGGCCAGGGCGGTGAACAGTTCGGTGGTCCCGGCATGGGTCCTGGCATGGGTCCTGGCATGGGTGGCCCCAACAACCCCTTCGAGCAGTTCTTCCGCCGCTTCGGTGGCGAGGGCGGGCCGCAGGGCGGCCAGCGCCAGCAGCCGCGCCGCTTCGGCGAGGCGCAGGGCTCGGGCTTCTTCATCAGCCAGGACGGCTATGTCGTCACCAACAACCATGTGGTTGAGAAGGGCAGCGAGATCCAGGTGAAGATGGATGACGGGCGCAGCTTGTCGGCCAAGGTGATCGGCACCGATCCGAAGACGGATCTGGCGCTCCTGAAGGTCGACGAGGCGGGTCCGTTCCCCTATGTGCCGCTGGCGGGGGTTGCTCCGCGGGTCGGCGACTGGGTGGTGGCGGTCGGCAATCCCTTCGGGCTTGGCGGCACGGTGACGGCGGGTATCGTCTCGGCGCGTGGCCGTGACATCGGGGCCGGTCCCTATGACGACTTCATCCAGGTCGACGCGCCGATCAACAAGGGCAATTCCGGTGGCCCGACCTTCAACCTGTCCGGCCAGGTGGTGGGCGTCAACACGGCGATCGCCTCGCCGTCGGGCGGCAATGTCGGCATCGCCTTCGCCATCCCGTCCGAGACGGTGCAGTCGGTGGTGCAGCAGCTGAAGGACAAGGGCGCGGTGAGCCGCGGCTATATCGGCGTGCAGATCCAGCCGGTGACGGCGGATATCGCGGCGGGCCTCGGGCTGGACAAGGCGGAAGGGGCGATCGTGGCGCGCGTCGAGGACAATGGTCCGGCGGCCAAGGCGGGCCTGAAGACGGGCGATGCGATCGTGGCGCTCGATGGCAAGACGGTCAGTGACGCGCGCGCCCTGTCGCGGGAGATCGCCGGCCATGCGCCGGGCTCCAAGCTCGACCTGACGGTGTGGCGCGACGGCAAGACGCAGAAGATCGCGCTGACGCTGGCGACGATGCCGGGTGAGAAGACGGCGGCGCTGGGCGAGGAGCAGGGCGCCGGCCAGGCCAAGCTCGGGCTGCAACTGGCGCCCGCGGCCAGCGTCGGCGGTGCCGGCCAGGACGGCGTGGTGGTGATGGGCGTCCAGCCCGGCTCGCCCGCCGAGGAGCGGGGCCTGAAGACCGGCGACGTCATCGTCGAGGCCTCGGGCCGCAAGGTCGAGCGGCCGGCCGACATCACCAAGGTGATCGCCGACGTCAAGAAGGAAGGCCGCAAGGCGGTGCTGTTCCGCCTGAAGACCGAGGACGGCTCACGCTTCGTCGCCCTGCCGGTGGCGTAAGGCTTGACGGGGGAGGACGGCGCGCCGCGCAGGCGGCGTGTCGGCCCCCTTCGCCACGCCCGAA
Source organism: Chelatococcus sp. HY11 (assembly GCF_018398335.1). Classification (NCBI taxonomy): domain Bacteria; kingdom Pseudomonadati; phylum Pseudomonadota; class Alphaproteobacteria; order Hyphomicrobiales; family Chelatococcaceae; genus Chelatococcus; species Chelatococcus sp. HY11. The sequence goes on along the minus strand of NZ_JAHBRX010000001.1, from coordinate 1,856,718 downwards.
ATCCCGCCAGCCGCGAAACCCGGCCTGACCGCCGGAGACGGCGCGGCCCGTGACGGTGCGGGTCCCGGCGACAGGCGGCCAGTCCACACCCACACCCTATCCCCGGAGAGCCGGACCCCTGCCGGGGACCGTGACCGCGTACCGGCTCTCCACAACGCGGCAGGCCGGCAGCCATCAGCCAGCCTGCCGCTCTTCTTGTGAATGCGTGGCGCGAAGAGGCGAAAATGCAGATATTTCCGCTCCCTAAACACGACTCTTCGCCTACACTCGACTTCATGCGGATTCTCGTTATCGAAGATGATCAGGAAGCGGCCGCCTATCTCGCGAAGGCGCTGCGCGAAGCCGGCCACGTCGCGGACCTCGCGCCGGACGGGCTGGAAGGCTATGCCCTCGCCCGCGAGGGTGGCTACGACGTGCTCATCGTCGACCGCATGTTGCCGAAGCTTGATGGCCTGTCGGTGATCAGATCGCTGCGTGAGCAGCATGTCGACACGCCGGTTCTCATCCTCTCGGCGCTGGGACAGGTCGATGATCGCGTCAAGGGCCTCAGGGCCGGTGGCGATGACTACCTGCCGAAGCCTTACTCCTTTTCCGAGCTTCTCGCGCGTATCGAGGTCTTGTCCCGCCGCCGCGCGGCGCCGACTGGCGAGGCGACGACCTATCGGGTCGGGGATCTCGAACTCGACCGTCTGTCACATCGGGTCACGCGGTCCGGCCAGGAAATCGTCCTGCAGCCGCGCGAGTTTCGCCTGCTTGAATATCTGATGCGCCATTCGGGGCAGGTGGTGACGCGCACCATGCTGCTCGAGAATGTCTGGGACTACCATTTCGATCCGCAGACCAATGTCATCGACGTGCATGTCTCGCGCCTGCGCTCCAAGATCGACAAAGGCCACGAGCGCCCGCTGATCCAGACCATCCGGGGTGCGGGATACATGGTTCGTGACAGCGCTCACTAAGCTATTCCGCGCAACGGCGTTCCGGCTCTCCGTCGCCTATCTTCTCGTCTTCGCGCTCTTCGCGGGCTTCATCCTGGGCTACGTGGCGTGGAACGCGCGCCAGGTCCTCGACGACCAGATCCAAGGCACCATCGAGGCCGAGATCACCGGGCTCGCCGAACAGTATCGCCTCGGCGGCATCCGTCGCCTCGTCGGCGTCATCGACCGCCGCACACGCGAGCCGAGCGCCTCCCTTTATCTCGTCACCACCAATGCCGGCGAGCGCCTGGCGGGCAATGTCGGCAGCCTGCCGGCAGGCGTGCTGGACGATCCGGGCGTCCGCGAGACGGACTATCGCCAGAGCGACGAACCAGACGCGCAAGTCCGCCGTGCCCTCGTGCGTGTCTTCATTCTGCCTGGCGGCTTCAGGCTGCTCGTTGGCCGCGATGTCGAGGAACGGGAGCGGCTCGGCGCTGTCATCCGGCAGGCGCTCGGCCTGTCACTCGGCCTCGTCACGATACTCGCCTGTCTCGGTGGCTGGTTCGTCACGAGGCGTGTGCTGAAACGCGTCGATGCCATGACGGAAACGACGCGCACAATCATGGCTGGAGACTTGGATGGGCGGCTGGCAGTCAGCGGCAATGGCGATGAGCTTGATCGCCTGGCGACCAATCTCAATGCCATGCTGGACCGTATCGGCGAACTCATGTCGGGCATGAAGGAGGTCTCGGACAACATCGCCCATGACCTCAAAACGCCCCTGACCCGGCTGCGCAACCGCGCGGAAGAGGCGTTGCGCACGGCCAAGACACCCGAGGACTATGCCCGCGCGTTGGAGGGCACCATCGATGAATCGGACAATCTCATCCGGGTCTTCAATGCGCTTCTGATGATCGCGCGCCTGGAGGCCGGGAATGCCGCGGCGACGATGGCGGATTTCGATCTCAGCGAAGTGGCCCACAGTGTCGCGGAACTTTACGACGCCGTCGCGGACGAGGCATCGATTCCCCTTGAGGTTGATATCGAGCCGGACCTGTCTCTGCACGGCAACCGCGAACTGGTTGGCCAAGCCTTGGCCAATCTTCTCGACAACGCCCTTAAATACGGTGTGGCAGCGGACGATGCGGCGGGCACGCCGCCCTCAATCACCATCGCCGCCCGACGTCAGGGCGATCACGTCGAGATCGCGGTCGCCGACCATGGTCCGGGCATTCCCGAAAGTGCGCGCGGGCATGTGCTGGAGCGTTTCGCCCGGTTGGAGGCCGCGCGATCGCGGCCCGGATTTGGTCTCGGACTCAGCCTCGTTGCCGCCGTCGCGCGCCTGCATGGTGGCGAATTACGGCTTGAGGACAATTCTCCCGGCTTGAAAGCCGTGCTAGCTCTGCCTGCCAAGGCTCCCTGAAAAGGGCGCTGAGATGGGTAGGCATTGCCGGGGATCGAGAGAATGGCCAAGCGCGGGCAGAGCGGGGAAACGGCGGAAGGGCTGGCGGCGATGCTCGCGCCCGGGCGGATACCTTTTGACGCCGAGGCCGCCGGGCGTCGCCTTGATGATCTCATCGCGGACGTGGCGCGGCATGTCCCCTCGCTTCAACTCGCCGAGCGCCTGACACAATGGCCCAGCGCCCGCGACATGCTGCTGGCGCTCGCCGACCATTCCTCCTTCCTCTGGTCTCTCGCCACGGCTGATCCGGCGAGGCTGCTCGGCCTCCTCAACGACGATCCGGAGACCCGCCGGCAGCGCATCCTGGCGGAGGTCAGCACATGCTGGCAGGACGCGGAGGATCAGGCGGCGCTTATGAAGCGTCTGCGTCACCTGCGCGGCGAGCATGCCTTGCTGGTGGCCTTGGCGGATTGCGGTGGCCTCTGGCCGCTCGAACTGACGACGGGGGCACTCACAGACTTCGCCGACGCGGCCGTCGGCACCGCGGTGCGCTTTCTGCTGAAGGAGGCGACGGTTGCCGGTCGCTTTGCGCCGGTCGATCCCCAGCATCCGGAGAAGGACTGCGGCGTCGTCATCCTGGCTCTGGGCAAGCATGGCGCGGGCGAGCTCAACTACTCCAGCGACATCGATCTGGTCGTTTTCTACGATCCCGACAACGTCCCCGTGGCGGGTCGCGCCGAGCCGCCGTCCTTCGCCATCAAGCTGGCGCAGGGCCTCGTGAAGCTCCTGCAGGAGCGCACGGGAGATGGTTATGTCTTCCGGGTCGACCTGCGGCTTCGCCCTGATCCGGGCTCAACCGCCGTTGCTGTCTCCCTTCCTTCTGCCTTCACCTATTACGAAACAGTCGGCCAGAACTGGGAAAGGGCTGCTTTCATCAAAGCCCGCGCGATCGCGGGTGACATCGCGCGCGGCGAGCGCTTCCTCGCGGATCTCACACCGTTCATCTGGCGGAAATATTTCGATTTCGCCGCGATTGCCGACATCCATGCCATGAAGCGGCAGATCCACGCGGCGCGTGGTCACGAGGCGATCGCCGTCGCGGGCCACGACATCAAGCTCGGGCGTGGCGGGATCCGTGAGATCGAATTCTTCGTGCAGACGCAGCAGCTTGTGTTCGGCGGACGGCGCCCGGCGTTGCGGGGCAGGCGCACGTTGGAGATGCTCGACGCGCTCGTGACCGAGGGATGGATCACGGCGCAGGCGCGCGATGATCTTGCCGCGGCTTACCGCTTCCTGCGCATGGTTGAACATCGCCTGCAGATGGTTGCCGACGAGCAGACCCAGCGCCTGCCGCGCGAAGCCGGCGATCTCAACGATTTCGCCAGGTTCTGTGGTTTCCAAGATGAAGCGGCTTTCGCAGATGCGCTCACCCATGAGGCGCAGGCGGTGCAAAAGCACTACGCGCTCCTGTTCGAGGAGGCGCCAGAGCTGGCGAGCGATGTCGGGAGCCTGGTCTTTACCGGCACAAGCGATGATCCAGAGACCCTGGAGACCTTGCGCGCGCTTGGCTTCCAGGATCCATCACGTGTTGCCGAAACGATCCGCGGCTGGCATTTCGGGCGCCGCCCTGCCGTGCGCACCGCTCGCGCGCGCGAGGTGCTCACCGAGCTGACGCCGGCACTCCTGACCGCGCTTGGTCGCAGTGCCGATCCAGATGCCGCGCTCGCGGCGTTGGATCAGGCCTTCGGGCATATGCTGGCGGCCGTCGAACTGCTCTCCATGCTGCGCTCCAGCGAGCGGCTCCTGACGCTGTTCGCGGATCTTCTCGGCAGCGCGCCGCGGCTTGCCGATGTCGTCGCATCAAGCCCGCACGTGCTCGACGCGGTGATTGATCCGGCCTTCCTGGACCCCACCCGTAGCGAAGAATCAACGGAAGCGCGCCTCAGGGGGCTCGTTGGCGAGGCCGCGTCTTTCGAGGATTTCCTCGACCGGATTCGCGGCGCCGCGCGCCAGGAAAATTTTCTCGTCGGAGCGCAGTTCCTCACCGGCATTTTGTCGCCGAAGGCTGTCGGCGAGGCCTATTCCGCCGTTGCGCAGGCGGTCGTCCGCCTCTGCCTCTCGGCCGTCGAGACGGAATTCGCCGCGCAGCACGGTCGCGTGCCGGGTGGGCGCGCCGCGGTGTTCGGGTTCGGCCGCCTTGGTTCGCGCGAGATGACGGCGACCTCCGATCTCGACCTCGTCGTGCTCTATGATTTCGACCAGGACAACAGCCGTAGCGATGGCGAGCGGCCGCTTGAGGCGCTCGTCTACTACACGCGCCTGACCCAGCGGCTCGTGAGTGCGCTCACCGTGCCGACGCGGCGTGGCCGCCTCTTTGAGGTGGACATGCGGTTACGGCCGTCAGGCAACAAGGGGCCGGTCGCAACGCAATTCCGCAGCTTCCTCGCTTATCATGCCGATGGTGAGGCCGAGACATGGGAGCGCATGGCTTTGACGCGCGCCCGCCCCATTGCGGGTGACCCGGGTCTTGCCGAAGACGCGGCGGCGGCGATGCAGTCCATCTTGCGGACTAAGCGCGACGCCGCTGCGGTGGCCCATGACGTTGCGTCCATGCGTCATCTCATCGCCACCGAGAAGGGCGACACCGGGCCGTGGGATCTCAAGATGGCTCCAGGCGGAATGGTCGACCTCGAGTTCATCGCCCAATATCTCGTTCTCGCCTATGCTCACGCCAATCCCGCGATCAGCGGGCTCGTCGGGACCGGAGAGGTGCTGGCCTTCGCGGCACGCAACGGCCTCGTCGCGCCGGAACAGGGAGAGGACCTGCGCGCGTCCTACGTCCTGCTCTCGGATGTCTTTCAATGGCAGCGGCTGACTGTCGACGGCCCCTTCGATGTCAAGGCGGTGGCGCCTTCCGTGGTGAAGCGGATCGCGACCGCCATCGGCGTGCCGGATGTGAAAGTATTGGCGAGTGACCTCAAGGATACGCGGTCCCGCGTGCGCCACAGTTTCGAGCAGGTCATCGGACCTATCGGGAAGGTCGCTCGAAAGACGTGAGGGGGGAGGGGCGGGCGACCGCGTCAAGCGGCGCGACGGCGCATCTGTTCCAGCGGGAGATGGACCAGCACGATCGTGCCGGCGCCGACGCTTGAGCGGATCTTGAGCGAGCCGCCATGCAGCTCCGCCAGCGACCGCGCGATGGCGAGGCCTAGCCCCGATCCCTTGTAGGTCTTGGACATCTCAGTCTCGACCTGCTCGAAGGGGCGGCCCAGCTTCTTCACGGCTTCGCCGGGAATGCCGATGCCGTTGTCCTCGATATAGATGTTCAACGACTCGGCGGCGAGGCGGGCCCGGACCGATACGCGCCCTCCGTCCGGCGTGAATTTCACGGCGTTGCGCAGGATGTTGACCAGCATCTGCTGCATGGCGCGCCGATCGGCCTGCAGGCCAACACCAGGTAGCGCCTCAACCTCAAGCGTTATGTCCTTGGTTTCGGCGTCTTTGCTCACCGCTTGTGCGGCGTCGGCAAGAATGTCGTCGACCGTCAGGGCTTCCTTGTCGAGGCGCACGCGGCCCGCCTCGATGCGCGACATGTCGAGGATATCGGTGATCACGCTCAGGAGGTATTGGCCACTGTGGCGGATATCCCGGCAGTACTCGTTGTACTTCTGGCTTCCCAGGGCGCCGAAGATGCCGCTTTCCATGACCTCCGAGAAGCCGATGATGGCATTAAGCGGCGTCCTGAGTTCATGGCTCATGTTGGCCAGGAATTCCGATTTGGCGCGATTGGCGCTCTCGGCGGCCGCTTTCTGTTCGAGATAGCGCTCCGCCAGGTCCGCGAGCTGAGTGGCCTGGGCCTCGAGCTTGTGGCGCGAGCGACGGAGATCCGAGACGGTCAGGAGCAGGCGGCGCTCAGAATCGATCAGCTGCTCTTCGTGGCGCTTCAGGTCGGTAATATCGGTGCCGACGGAGACGTAGCCCCCGTCCTTCGTGCGACGCTCGTTGATCCTGAGCCATCGTCCGTCTCCGAGCTCTGCCTCGAACGATCGGGCGCCAATCTTGGGCGTGTCATGGGCGACGGGATGGGTGGCGACAAGCGGCGCATCGCTCGCAGCCATGAGATCCTGATAGGCCATGCCGGTGATGACGGCATCGGGGGAGAGGTCACGCAATCTCTGGAATTTTGAATTGCACATCACGAGCCGATTGTCGGCATCCCAGAGAACGAAGGCCTCGGAGATCGTCTCGATCGCGTCCCGGAGGCGCATGTCGGCGGTCGCGGTGCGCTCGGCGAGACGCTTCTGCTCCGTGATGTCCATAGCGATGCCGACGAGATGCGGGCCTTCGCCTTCCTCGCCCTCGACGATCTCGGCGCGCGCCTTGATCCAGACCCAGTCGCCAGTCGCGTTGCAGATGCGGAAATCATGGTCGATCGCGCTGGCCTGAGAGGAGGCAAGCAGGTCGGCCATGCCGTAGAGGTCCGTGTCGTCCGGGTGCACCAGCCGGTTCACCTCGCCGAACGAGAGGAATTCGTTCCGGCGCTCGTAGCCGAGCATGGCGTACATCGAGTCCGACCAGTAGAGCCGGCCCCTCGCGATATCCCAATCCCACAGGCCACATCGCCCGCGGTTGAGCGCGGCGTCGACACGGTCCTTCACGCGGTCGCAGACCTCGTCGGCGGCACGCGCTCGTTCCGCCTGCATGAAATAGGCGAGGGCGATCGAGATGAGCACGAATGCCGCGGCTGCCAGCAGCGTGGCTTGCCCATAGAGCCGCGACTTCCATCCGGCCAGTACGCCGCTCATGGGCTGAACCACGACGATTTGCCCGAGCCCGGGCAGGCTACGGGCTGTGGCGAGCGCATCCTGTCCATCGGGAAGCGTGATCTGCATCACGCCGGCACGGTCGGTGAAGGTCGTGAGCGGCTGGCCAGGACCAAGGATGTCGATAAGCGAAGCTTTTTGGCCTAACTCGACATGGGACGCCGCGACGATGCTTCCGTCCTTGTTGGCAACGAGGATGTTGCGCTGGTCATCGGTTGCGGCATCCGGCAAGGCGTTGGCAAGTATGCCCACGGCCGTCTCACCAAGGCGGGTTACATCAGGCGTCCGCTGGACGACGAAGCTTTCCGTCAGGGCGGCGATAAGCGCGATGTTCTGGGTCGCGTCCTGAACGGCGTCACGGCGCGCATCAAGCGCCTGGAGAATGGCGCCAGCGATCAAGGAAGTGAGAAAGATACCGAGAAGGGCAGGCACCGCGAGGCGTAGCCAGGGTTCCATCCTGGCCAGGCGCCTGTAGGCGGGATTAGCAATTGAACGTGCTATCCCTAGTATCGTGCCCGCGCGTGCAGGCACGCACGTCGCGTCGATACGCGCCATGCCTCACCCTTTCGGAATCCAATCGTCGCTTCGGTTCGACGTGCCGCATCTCTCCGAATCACGCCTATCTGAATCCTCTCTGAGCAATTTGTCCAGAGGTTGATGAAGTGTTGATAGATTTAAACAAAAGCCCGGAGCGGTGCCCCGGGCCTAAGTGCTCAACGTGATGCGCAGGAGGGAACCGTTCTAGTCGAGTGAACGCCCGGCGATATCGGATACATCGGGGGATAGACCTTGGGTCGCGGCGACACGCCGAAGCGCCGCTTCCGCCTTGCCACGACGCACAGGCTCGAGGATCCGCCAGGTCCGGAAGGCGGTCAGAAGACGCGCGGCGATTTGCGGGTTCCGCGGGTCCAGCGCCAGCACCGTGTCCGCGATAAGGTCATAGCCGCGGCCGTCATCACGGTTGAACTGTGTCGCATTCGTCATTGCGAAGCTACCGTAGAGCGACCGGACGCGATTGGGATTGCCCATCGAGAAAGCTGGGTGGCGGGCAAGCTCGGCGATGCGATCGAGGATAGCCTCTTCGGGGATTCCGGCCTGCAGCGCAAACCATTTATCGAGGACAAGCGGATTATCCCGATAGCGTGAAGCGAAAGCGGCCAGTGCTTCCTCGCGGGCCTGTCCGGGGATCAGGGCAAGGACAGCGAGGGCGCCGAACCGCTCGGTCATATTATCGGCCTGATCAAACTGCGCAGCTGCCAGGGTTTCGCCTTCGGCTGGCGCGCCGCCGGCGAGAAGGTCGAGCGCCGTGTTGCGCAAGGAACGTCTCCCGGCGCTGGCCGCATCGGGGCTATAGGCGTCAGCCGACCGCAACGCGGCATGGAGCGACTTGAGGCGGGGCGCGAGCTCGGCGCCCAACGCCCGCTTCACAGCGAGCCGCGCTTCATGGATCGCTGTCGGGTTGATATCGCGGCCGATCTCGCGGGCGATGTCGGCCTCGCTTGGAAGCGCGAGGACCTGTGCGGCGAAGGCGGGATCATTCGTAGCGTACCGGTCCAGAAAATGCCCTAGCCCCTCGCCGAAGGCTGCCCCGACACGCTCGCCCCGCATCATCGCCCGGATGTGGCGGGTCGCCAGCGTCTGGCCAGCCTGCCACTGATTGAACGGGTCACTGTCGTGGCGGAAGAGAACCAAGAGCTCATCATCGCTGAGGGTGGCCTCGAGCCGTGCAGGCGCCGAGAACCCTCGCAAGAGCGAGGGCACGGGCTGTTCCGGGAGCCCGGTGAAGGTGATCGTCGCGGCGTCCGTGTCGAGCACAAACAGCCCGTCATCCACGGAGGCCTCGTTCGTGGTCACCATCGGCAGCGCTTCGCCGGACACGCCGACGAGGCCGAGAGCGATCGGAATAACCATCGGCTTCTTGATCGGCTGGCCGGGCGTGGGCGGCGTGCTCTGTCGCAGGGTGAGACGGTAAGTACCGCTCGCTGCCTCATACTCCCCCGATGCCGTGACGACCGGAGTACCGGCCTGTTCGTACCATTGCGCGAAATGCGCGAGGTCTTGGCCGCTGGCTTCGGCGAAGCAGCTGAGAAAATCCTCGATTGTGGCGGCCGTCCCGTCGAAGCGCTCGAAATACAGGTCCATGCCGCGTCGAAAAGCGGGGGCGCCGATCAAGCCACGCAACATGCGGACGATCTCCGCGCCCTTCTCATAGACGGTGGCGGTATAGAAATTATTGATTTCGCGATAGGTTCTCGGGCGAACGGGATGGCTGAGCGGCCCGGAATCCTCGGCGAACTGCTGGGTGCGCAGGGTGCGGACATCCGCGATGCGCTTGACAGGGCGAGAACGCTCGTCCGACGAGAATTCCTGATCGCGGAAGACGGTCAGCCCTTCCTTCAGGCAGAGCTGGAACCAGTCCCGACAGGTGATGCGATTACCGGTCCAGTTGTGGAAATATTCGTGGGCGATGACGGTTTCGATGCCGGCATAGTCGGCATCGGTCGCCGTATCGCTGCTCGCCAGCACGTATTTGTCGTTGAAGATATTGAGGCCCTTGTTCTCCATCGCGCCCATGTTGAAATCGGAAACGGCGACCACATTGAACACGTCGAGATCGTATTCCCGGCCGAAGGCTGTCTCGTCCCACCGCATGGAGCGCTTGAGGGCATCAAGCGCGTAGGCCGCCCGATCGCGCTTGCCCGCCTCGACATGGATGGCGATCTCGACCTTGCGGCCACTGGCCGTCACGAAATCCTCGGCGACAGTATCCAGCGTGCCGCCGACCAGCGCGAAGAGATAGGCGGGTTTGGGGTGCGGGTCATGCCAGACGGCATAGTGACGGCTGCCGCCCGGGATGTCGCCGCTCTCCACGAGATTGCCGTTGGCGAGAAGGAGGGGCGCGTCGTCGCGTTCGGCCTCCAGGCGCGTTGTGTAGACCGAGAGGACATCCGGACGGTCCAGGAAATAGGTGATCCGGCGGAAGCCGTCGGCCTCGCATTGCGTGCAGTAATTGCCGCCAGACCGGTAGAGCCCCATGAGCTTGGTGTTCGCGGATGGGTTCACCACGGTCTCGACGGTGAGGTTGAAGCTCGCGGGCAAGGGGCCGCGAATAGTCAAGCCCTGGGGGTCGGCCAGGTAGAGTTCCGTCGCGAGCGGCGTGCCATCAAGTGCGATGGAGTGGAGTGTTAGCTCATCGCCTTGCAAGACGAGAGGCGCATCGGCGCGCCCGTCGGGATTACGGCGTAAGGACAGTTCCGCGCGGACCATCGTCGCGGTCGGGTCGAGAATGACATCGAGCGCGACCGTATCGATGAGAAAATCGGTGGGGCGATAGTCTTCCAGGCGAACGATCGGAGCGGTCTCGGTGCGCATGTCGTTTCTCGAATGATCTACGAGGCAGATGGGGAACTCTTGCCTTAGGTCGGGTGTCCAATCGTCAGGCGCAATGGTTCGCTTGCGAGCGGCTCGGCATGGCCCACCACGCGGCAGATCTCCGGATGGTCGGCACGCACAAGCCTTTCCAGCACATCCACCTGCTCATGGACCTCCGCGACATTGAGTTCACCGTTCGCGCGGCAATGATAGTTCACCACGAGGCCGGCTGGCGTTTCGCGCACCCGAACGCTGTGGACCTCGCGGATGGCATCCGTCGCCGTCGCCTGCTCAGCCAGTGCAAGTGCTACGCGTGCGACCGTTGCCGCATCCGCCTCGCGGCCATCGAGTTGTGGCACCAGGGGTTCGATATGGCTCTCCACTTCGACGTCGGGTCCCAGCTCTTCGCGGATTGCGATTTCGACGCGGCTCGCGATCTTGTGCGCCTCTCCCAGCGTCAAGCGCTGATCGACCTCGAGGTCGAAACTGACCGACAGGCGGCGTGCAAGGCTTTGCACAGTGACGTGATGCAGAGGGACCCGCAGACGCGCAGCGATCAGCATCACGCGCTCCATCACGGTTTCGTCATCGAGCTGCACCGGGTTGGTCGTCACGGTGAAGAGCGAACCAGGATGCTCCTTGTCCAGAGCGTCACGCACGCGATCCTTCAAGATCTGCACACCTTCCAGCGGCAGGGTGCGCGACACCCGAACCCCAACCTCGCCGATGACGTGGCCGCCCGCCGGGCGAACGCGGACGTGATCGACACCGACCACGCCGGGCAGGGCCTCCACCTCGGCCGCGATGCTGTCGCCGAGGCCTTTAGGTGCGGTGTCGAGCAGGGTGTTGATGGTGCGCCGCGCAAGCCGGAAGGCGGCGATCGCGATGAAGACCGAGACGCCGATCGCAATGACCGGATCTGCCTGGGAGAAACCGAGCTGGGCCGCGCCGATGGCGATCAGCACGAAGATCGAATTGATGAGGTCCGAGGAAAAGTGCAGGGCGTCCGCAGCCAGCGCCTCGCTGTTGGTCTCCGCCGCAATCTTTCTCAGGGTCCACCAGCGCCAGCCATCCACAATTATCGAGCCGACAAGCACGGCGATGGCGATCCATGAGAACAGGATCTCGGTTTGCCCGCTCATGAGCCGCCGAATTCCTTCATAGGCAACGGCGCCGGAAAGAAGGAACAGAAAGGCAGTTTCGATGAGCGCCGACAGGGATTCGAACTTGCCGTGGCCGTAATGATGCTCGTCGTCGGCCGGCTTGTGTGCGGCGCGGATGGCAAGCCATGTCATCGTCGTCGCGGCGATATCGAGGAGGCTGTTGGCTGCGTCCGAAATGAGCGCCAGTGATCCGGTGGTGAAGCCGGCAAAACCTTTGGCAATTGTGAGGAGCGCCGACACAAAGATCGAGACGAGGGCGACTCGTTCCTTGCGCCGCTCGGTGGCGCTGATTTGCGCCGCGCTCTCAGCCGAGATGGAAGTTCCAGTCGCCCTATTCATGGCACCTATACCGGAGAGGAGTTTGACAGAAGGCCATCGAGGCTGTCCTGTGTGCAGATTCTTTGGAGGGATGCCAGATGCGCTATGTGCACACAATGGTTCGCGTCGCGAACCTGGACGACGCGCTCGACTTCTATTGCAACAAGTTCGGCCTGGTTGAGACACGCCGGACGGAAAACGAGAAGGGGCGTTACACGCTGGTCTTCCTTGCGGCCCCGGGTGATAAGTCGGCTGTCGAGAAGAACCGCGCGCCGGAGCTGGAACTCACCTACAACTGGGACTCGGAAGTCTACACCGGCGGGCGCAATTTCGGTCATCTTGCCTACCGCGTCGATGATATCTACGCGTTCTGCGACCGGCTGATGAAGGCCGGCGTCACCATCAATCGCCCGCCGCGCGATGGCTATATGGCATTCGTTCGGTCGCCGGAAGGCATTTCGATCGAGATTCTGCAGGAAGGTGACGCCTTGCCTCCGCAAGAGCCATGGGCGTCGATGCCGAACACAGGCAAATGGTAGAAGGCCGCCGGGTTGGTGGGAGTGTCCGCCTGGGCTGACGGGCGCTCCTGTATTCCCCAACCGGACCTTGTTTTTAACTGCACCGAAGCGCCGCGAGATCGCGCATGCGGTGTAGCGGCGATGTGACCGGCAGGGGGATGTCGGGTTCGACGATTTGATTCCGGGGAGCCATTCATGAAAGGGGTGGGGGCGGATGTCCGTCAGGCAATTTGGTGAAATTGAGGGCGCGCCGGTTTGGGAGATCACGATTCGGTCTGCCGCCGGGGCGGAAGCGAAGATCCTCAGCTGGGGGGCTGTGGTTCGCGACATGACGGTGCCATTGCAGACCGGCGCCAGGCAACGCGTCGTTCTCGGTCTGAACACCATCGATGACTATCTCGCGCACTCGCCGCATATGGGCGCGATTGCCGGGCGTTGCGCCAACCGCATCAGCAATGGCCGCTTCAAGATCGGTGACACGACCTACGAGCTCGAGCGCAACTTCCGCGACAAGCATACGCTCCACAGCGGCAAGAGTTTTGGCAAATCGCTGTGGCAGCTCGCTCATCGCGATCGTTCCAGCGTGACCCTGACCCATGTTTCGCCGAACGGCGACAGCGGCTTTCCCGGCACGGTGACGACGACCTGTATCTATCGCCTCGTGGAGCCCGCCACGCTTAGGGTGGAGCTCACAGCGACTACCGACGCGCCAACCCCCGTCAATCTGGCCCATCATTCCTACTTCAACCTGGACGGGTCGCCGTCGATCCTCGATCACCGTCTTACGGTTTCCGCTGATTTCTACACACCGACCGATGCTGAGCTCATTCCAACCGGTGAAGTCCGGTCGGTCGGCGGCACGCCTTACGATTTCCGATCCAACCGCAGCGTGCGTTTTCCCGATGCGGAGACGGGCGCGCCCTATGCCTATGATGCGAATTTTGTGCTGAGACGCGATCGCATCGAGCCCGCCGGTTGGCTCGGTCTGTGGCTCTCCCACGCCGCCAAGTTCTCTTCGCCGATCACGAAGCTCGCGCTCGACGTGTGGACGACCGAACCGGGCGTGCAGGTCTATGACGGTCGCAAGCTTGACGTGCCGGTGCCCGGCCTTGATGGGGCCGTGTACAAGGCGAGTTCGGGCCTGTGCCTTGAGCCTCAGCATTTCCCCGACAGTCCCAACCGCCCGCATTTCCCCTCCATCATCTTGCAACCGGACGACGTCTATCGTCAGATCAGCGAGTATCGGTTCCAATCGGCCTGATCGGCGGGGGGCTGCGCGAGGGGATGTCCATGAGCGGCGATGAGCACTTTCTGCAATATGCGGCCGAGCTGTCTCGCCGGTCGCTGGGCGGAGCGGTTGGCGGGCCCTTTGGGGCCGTTGTAGTTCGCGATGGGCGCATCATCGGCGAGGGGGTCAATGCCGTCACGGCCATCAATGACCCCACCGCACATGCGGAGGTGGTCGCCATTCGCGCCGCCTGCACCGCCGAGCGCAACTTCTCCCTGGCTGGCGCGACGGTTTACACCAGCTGCGAACCGTGCCCGATGTGCCTTGCCGCCTGCTATTGGGCACGCGTGTCCCGTATCGTCTACGCGGCGACGCGGGCCGAGGCCGCCGCTGCCGGCTTCGATGACGCCTTCATCTATGATGAGATCCCGAAGGAGCCTGAAGCGCGCAGCATGGCAATGGAACATCGTCCAAATGCAACCGCGACGGATACCCTCGCGGCTTGGCTGGCGAAAGCGGATCGCATCGCTTATTAGAGGCGCGCGCCCTGACCGCGTGAATCGCAAAGGGGCAAGCGTGGGAGGATTGCGATGGCATCGTTGCAGCGCGAAGCATTGGATATTCTCGCTTTCGGCGAACCTCTGATGGAATTCGCCGAGACCGAGCGGCAGGGTGAGGCGCTTTACCTGCCGGGTTTTGGCGGCGACACCTCGAACGCGGCTATCGCGGCGGCGCGCATGGGTGCGCGCGCGGGCTATTTCACGGCTGTCGGGAGCGATGCCTTCGGCCAGAAATTCCTCGACCTTTGGGACCGGGAGAACGTTGACCGTTCCCGAGTTAAGGCGGTGCCGGGGACCCGGACGGGCGTCTATGTCATCAGCTACGGGCCCGACGGCCACCTGTTCAGCTACTATCGCGCGGGTTCGGCCGCGAGCCTCGTCACACCCGCTGATCTACCGCTCGATCTCATCGCATCCACGAAGATCCTCCATCTCTCCGGGATCAGCCAGGCCATCTCCACGACCGCGGCGGATGCGGGTTTTGCCGCGATCCGTCATGCGAAGGCGAACGGCACGACCGTGAGCTATGACACCAATCTCCGCTTGAGCCTGTGGCCGCTCGACCGCGCGCGCGCTGTGATCCACGCGGCGGTCGCGCTGTCAGACATTGCAAGGCCCGGCCTGGACGATGCACAGCAACTGACCGGCCTCGATCGCGCCGAGGACATCTGCGACTTCTATCTCAATCTGGGATGCCGGATCGTGGCGCTCACGCTCGGCAAGGAGGGGGCCATGGTCGCGATCCCCGGTGAGCGCCAGGTCATCGCGTCGAAGACGGTCGACGCGGTCGACGCGAGTGGCGCAGGCGATGCTTTCGGAGGAGCCTTTCTCGCGGAGTGGCTGCGCTGCGGCAATCCTTTCGCCGCCGCTGAGTTCGCCAATGCCGCCGCTGCCCTGTCGACGCTCGGCAAGGGCGCGGTCGCGCCGCTGCCCTATCGCCGTGACGTCGAAGCATTCTTGAAAGGAAAATAGGCTTCCCTAGAGGGGCATTCCAACGCGTCGCCGACGGAATGTCCCCATGCCGGGTGGCTAGCAAGGGTTGTACGGCACCAAGTTTGCACAGCGTATCTCTGACACGATCATTTGTCCCGATCTGGAACGGTTTGCCGGCGGGAAAAAGGAGATGCCATGTCGGTCTCGTTGCAGCTTCTGAATCGGAGCCCGGATCACGCCGACGAAGCCGTTCCGGCGTCAGCGGGGACAGCCGCCGACCGTACACCGCTGGTGCTTGATCTCGACGGCACGCTGTTGCGCACTGATCTGCTGTACGAGTCCCTCGTCGCCTATCTCAGACACAATCCGTTCGGCTTCTGGCGGGTCTTTGGCTGGGTTGCGAAAGGCAAGGCCAACCTGAAGCGCGAGCTGGCGAAGGCCGCTCCGCTCGATCTCGAGAGCCTGCCGGTGAATGAAGAGGTCGCGGCTTATGCGGCCGAGGCCCGCGAGGCCGGCCGTCCTGTCTATCTCGCGACGGCGGCCGACGGAGACCTTGCCCATCGGATCGCTGCCCGGTTTCCCTTCCTGACCGGTATCATCGCCAGCGATGGGATGACGAATCTCAAAGGCCCGCATAAGGCTGAGGCGCTCGCGGTGCAGTTCCCGGATGGTTTCTCTTATGCCGGAGATTGCCGGGCCGATCTTGCGGTTTGGCGCAAGAGCAGTGAAATCCTGCTGGTTGGCGTGTCGCCCGGTGTGGAGAAAGCGGCGCGCGCGATCGGCGAACCCGTGGCCGTCTTTCCGCCATCCGCGACGGGTTTCCGGCTCTATGCGAAGGCACTACGTCTTCATCAGTGGGCGAAGAACCTTCTCATTTTCGTGCCGCTTATCCTCGGCGGCAAAACATTCGATATGGGCGCATGGACCACGACCGGAGCCGGGTTCCTTGCGCTCGGGCTCCTGGCTTCTGCCACTTATCTCCTGAACGACTTGACCGATCTACCCGATGACCGGCGGCACTGGTCGAAGCGTGAGCGGCCCCTGGCCAAGGGCAGCTTGCCGATCCGCACGGCTTTGATCCTCGCGCCACTCGGGCTCGCCGCGAGCTTCAGTATCGGCGCCGCCCTCGGACCTGCGGCGGTTGTTATGCTGGGCGTCTACCTCGCTCTGACTTTGGCCTACTCGCTACGCTTGAAGCGTGAGCCGATCGTCGATGGCTTCGTGCTGGCCTGCCTGTTCACCTTGCGGCTCGGCTTCGGCATCGTGCTCGCGCAGGTGGTGACATCGCCCTGGCTGCTGACCTTCTCGATGTTCCTCTTCTTGTCCCTCTCTTTCGCCAAGAGACATACGGAAGTGGAGCGGATGGTCCAGCATGGCCTCAAGAAGACGGCCGGCCGTGGCTACCGCGCTGGCGATGGACCGCTTCTCCTGGCAGTCGGGGCATCGGCGGGTGTCGGCTCCGTGCTCGTCATGGTGCTTTATCTGATCCAGGAGGCCTTCCCTGCGGGATACTACACCAAGCCTGCCTTCCTGTGGGCCTTCCCGGCCGTCCTCTTCCTCTGGGTCGGACGCGTCTGGCTACTGTGCCAACGTGGTGAACTCAAGGATGATCCCGTGGCGTTCGCCCTGAAGGATCGCACCAGTATCGCGCTTGGCGGTGTCATGGTCCTGGCGTTTCTCGCCGCGCATCTCGGGATGGTCTGAGCGATGCCGGGTGTTGACGCAGCGCCCGCGATCGCGTCGGATCCAGCACGCGGCGAGGAAGGGCGCCAGGAAGAGCTGCGGCGTCTTGTGCGTTTCCTCGTGCTTGGCCTCGCAGCCGCCGCCGTCAACTGGCTCGTGCGCTTCCCCCTCTCGTGGTTCATGCCCTTCGGCGCCGCCGTTGCCCTCGCGCAAATCATCGGCATGACGGCCGGCTTCACGCTGTACCGCGCCTATGTTTTCCCGGCGTCGGATCTGCCGCTCAGCCGCCAGATCATGCGCTTCGTCGGTGTCAATTGCGTCAGCGGGGTGCAGGTCTGGCTGATGACCATGGGCCTCGCCGCCTTGCTGCCCTGGCTTGGCCTTGGCTGGCAGCATGAGGCTATCGCGCATGGTGTATCGATCGGTGTGGGCGCCGCGACGAGCTATGTGGGACACAAGTTCCTGACATTCAGGCAGGGGTGATAGCGACGCTGGTATCGTGCACATGCAGCACGTTTTGCAGAGCGTGAAACATGAATATCGTGCGGCTCGACCATATTGTCCTGATGGTCGACTCCATCGACACCAGCATCGCTTTCTATGTTGACGTCCCTGGTATGCGGGCGGTGACCTTCGGCGATGATCGCAAAGCGCTCGCGTTTGGTGATCGGAAATCAACCTGCACGAACATGGTTGAGAGTTTGAGGCGAAAGCGAAGCGTCCCACGCCGGGATCCGCAGATTTATCGTTTCTGTCGCACCTGCGGCTTGACGACATCTGACCGTGTGCGTGGTCACGATCGTCGATGGGTCAGTTGAGCGCAGTGACGCAACGGGGCCGATCCGGTCGGTCTTTATCCATGATCGGGATCTCACCCTCATTGAGATCGCGGAGCCCGTCAGCCGAGACCGATAGCGGTTCCCGCGAACAAAGCGCGCTTGTTCGCGACCGTCCCGGGTCGCCCTGAAGTCGCTTCGGGTCACGCGCCGCCGCTTGTAACGGCGAGCACGCCCATCGTCGCCACATTGAGCAGAAGCGCATAGGTCACCAGCAGACGGAAGACCGGTAGGCGCTCGCTCGTCAATGTGAGCGGCAGGAAGAGAAACAGGAGAGGCAGCCAGTCCAGCGTGTAGCGCTGGACATTGTACTGGGAATAGCCGTTGGAGTGGTAGAACAGCGTCGCCCCGCCGATGACCAGCGCCGTCAGTCCGGCGATGACCACGTCCCGCCGCCATGGCAGGAAGAAGGCGAAGAGCACGAAAGGGCTCGCTGCCAACAAGGACGTGCCGTTGGAATCGAGGCCCGCGAGCCGCGTCATCAGCGGGCCGGTGAACTCCGCGTGGAACCCCTGGACGAAGAGATAGAACAGGTTGAACAGCACATAACGCGGGGAGAAAAGGGCTTCCGCGATGCGTTGGCCGAGATAGCTATGTCCGTCCGGGACGATATAGCTGTAGCCGGTTTCGAGCGGATTGCCGAAGCGCACGCCGTTGTAGACGAAATAGGCGATCAGCGCGATGGCGACAGGCATGGCGAACGCGATGAACTTCCGCCACCAGCTCGCACGATTGAGACTGAACAGGCCCTCGTCCTTGTCGAGGGCCAGCACGAACAGGAAGGGTACGACGAGTATGGCCATCTGCCGGCAAAGAAAGGCGAGGCCGATGGCGATGCCCGCCGCGACGAGTCGCTTGTTCAGTGTTTCGTGGAGGGCGAGCGTCAAGAGGAAAAGCCCGACGACCTGGGCGAAGAACCAGATGCCGTCTGCCCGCAGCGTGATGAAATAGACCGGCGAGCCGAAGGCGAGCGCCAGCATCAACCACAGACGGGTGTCGCCGCGGGCGCCCATGGCAGAGAAAAGACGCCACCACAAGGCCAGCGTCGCGGCGAAGAACAGGAGGCCAATGATCATGAAGCCGGCGAAATGCGGGCCGAACAGGGCCACGAAGGGCATGGCGACAAGGGCCGGCACGGGCGGAAAGATCACATAGCCTCGCCCGGCCACCATGGCGCAGTCGCCATCGAAGCAGCGATCGACGTCAAAGCGGCCATGGAGAAAGGCTTCGGCAAGAAGTGCGTAGCTGTTGGTGCCACCGCTCTCCTGCAGGACACGCATCAGTATGCCCGTAACGAACAACGCCGCCATGGCGAGCGCCGCCAGGGTCAGGAGCGTCCATCGGTCGAGCGTGAAGCCACGCTTGGCGGGCTGATCAACGGCGGCTGTCATCGCGCGATCCTGTCTGGGTCATTAGCGTGGCGTTGGGCAAGCGCGCACATCCTGTATCGAAATGGCACGGCGTCATGGTCCTGTACAGCCTATCAGCAGAAGCCATGCCATTGCCCCTGGCTTCCCGCAGGCGATCACCCGCAATAGACTGGCGGACAGTGTTTTTCTCACTGACTGAACGAAAGTAATCTACTAGCGCTGATGGAGGCGACATGTTCAAGGATCTGGCCGGCAAGCGGGTACTGATAACTGGCTCGAGCACCGGCATCGGTGCGGCCGTCGCCCGTGGCTTTGCCGAGGCCGGTGCGCGCGTCGTGGTGCATGGCCATGCGAGCAAGGCAGAGGCGAATGCAGTCGTCGAGGCGATTCGTGGTCAGGGCGGAGATGCTCAACTCGTGCTGGGTGATGTCGCTAAGAGCGCGAGTGCGAGACAAGTCGTCGATGGGGCGGTCGCCGCGCTCGGCGGGCTCGATGTGCTCATCAACAACGCTGGCGCTTTGGTCAAGCGCGTGCCTCTTCTTGAGATCGACGATGCTCTTTATGATACGGTGCTGGATCTGAATGTCCGGTCCGTGATCGCGGCGACCCAGGCCGCCATTCCACACCTCAAGGCGGCAGGAGGTGGCGCAATCATCAACACCGCGTCGATCGCGGGGCGGAACGGAGGCGGGCCGGGTGCTGCCCTCTATGCAAGCGCGAAAGCCTTCGTCGCCAATATCACGCGCAACATGGCCAAGGAATTCGCGCCTCATAACATCCGCGCGAATGCTGTGGCTCCGGGTGTCATCCTGACGCCGTTCCACGAACGTTTCTCAACAGCGGAGCAGTTGGAAACCATGCGGCTCACCATTCCCATGGGCAGGCTCGGCAAGCCTGAGGAATGTGTGGGTTCCTATCTCTTCCTCGCGTCCGCGTCCGCGAGCGGCTACATCACCGGCCAGGTCATCGAGGTCAACGGCGGACAGCTGATGCCCTGATCCGCCGGCTCGCAACGTCCGGGATCGACTATCGGTCCCGGAAATGCGTTGTGCCCGTTCGTCCGCAGCTGATTTGCATAGACGAGGCGATCCGGTCACGGCCTACGGTCAGTCCTTGCCGTGGTCATGTCCGTGATGGGCGTGGCTGTGGTGCCGGTGGCCGTGCTCTTCGCCGTGATGATCCTTGTGGTGATCATGGTCATCGTGATGGTGATGGCCATGGTCATGGCCGCAGCCGCAGGCCCCGTGATCGTGATGCGCGTGAGCATCTTTGTGTTCATGCGCGTGATGGTCATGATGCTTATGACCATGGTCATGATGATCATCATCGTGGTGGTGATGACCATGATGATGATGTCCGTGATGATCATGTCCACAGTCGTGGCCGGCGATCGCGCGCTCCGGCCGGAAGGGACGCTCGACGGAGGCAAGGCTGCATCCCTGACCGCGGATCAGTTCCGCAACGGCATTGTCCTCCGCCACATAGATCGCGTCGTTCGTCACTTCCACGGCGGTGTGGTTCTGACCGAGATGCCAGAGCACGCGCATCAGCCGGAGAGGATTTTCCGCTTTCGCCTCGATCAGCTTTTCGTCCGCGGCCTTCACCGTGACCAGGCCACCGTCCTCGAGCTTCAGCGCATCGCCGTCATTGAGCTGCGAGCCGTCGGGAAGGTGGAGATGGACATGCAGGCCGGCCGCTGCTGTGAAATGCGCGGGAGGGTTGTCGCGCGCGACATGGTCGAGCGTGACCGTATCGACGACGCGCTCAGCCTTCACGGCTGCCTTGCGAACGATGGCCGTAGCCTTGGTCATTGCCTATACCTCTTTGGACCCTGTGTCTCTTGGACCTGATGTATCAGCGGCTGCGGCCGTCGAAGGGCGCGGGGCTCAAGGCCGCGACATCGACACCGTCGAGGCAGCGCACGTTGATGGCGCGCATCGGCGTCCCATCCGGCATTGCGCCTTCCGCGAAGGGCTCAACACCGCAGTTGCCGCAGAACCGATGGCGGATGCGCATGGTATTGAACTGATAGTCCTTCAGCGTGTCCTCGCCCGCCGCGAGCGCGAACTGATCCGCGGGCACGAAGGTCAGGATGAGCCCATGCTTCGAGCAGATCGAGCAATTGCAGCTGATGACGTTGGACAGGTCGGCTTCTGTCGAGAATTGCACGGCACCGCAATGACAGCGCCCCTCGAAATGCTGCGTTTCGCTCATCGGTCACCCGCTCGCTGGGCCGCATCGACATGCGGCAGCGGCATGACTAGCACGAAGTGGCCTAGACGGACAGCTTCTGGCGCACCTCGGTGTCGACCATCTCGGGGCGCGTGCCCGCCAATACCACCTGTCCGCGCTCCATCACCGCGAAGCTGTCGCAGAGATCGCGTGCGAACTCGAAATACTGTTCGACGAGCAGGATCGCCATGTCTCCCTTGTTCCTGAGATAGTCGATCGCGCGGCCGATGTCCTTGATGACAGATGGCTGGATACCTTCGGTCGGTTCGTCGAGCACGAGCAACCGTGGACGGGTCACGAGGGCGCGGCCGATAGCGAGCTGCTGCTGCTGCCCTCCCGACAGGTCGCCGCCGCGCCGGTGCAGCATGTCTTTCAGCACAGGAAACAGGTTGAAGATGTCCTCGGGGATCGTCTGGTCGCGCCGCTTGAGAGGCGCGAAGCCCGTCTCCAGGTTTTCCTTGACGCTGAGAAGCGGAAAGATTTCGCGCCCCTGCGGCACGAAGGCAATGCCGTGGCGCGCCCGCTCATAGGGCGGCAGACGTTTCAGATCCTGCCCGTCGAGGCTGATGCTCCCGCGCGAAATCGGCTGCTGCCCGACGATGGCGCGCAGCAACGAGGTCTTGCCGACCCCGTTGCGGCCAAGCACGCAGGTAACCTTGCCGACGGCCGCGCTGAGCGAGACGCCTCGCAGAGCCTGGGCGGCGCCATAGTGGAGGTCGATGGCGTTAACGGTGAGCATGGCCGGCGCTTTCGCTCCTCCGCCTTGCGGGGAGGTGTGGGAGGTGGAAGAGGCGGTCTGCGGTCAATGCCATCTCACCGTCCCAGATAGACTTCGATGACACGATCATTCGCGGAGACCGCATCGATGGAGCCTTCGGCCAGCACCGACCCCTCGTGCAGCACGGTCACCTTGCAGTCGAGATCGCGCACGAAGGCCATGTCGTGTTCGACGACCACGACCGTATGATCACGCGCGATCTCGCGCAGCAGGCGCGCGGTTTCCTCGGTTTCTGCATCCGTCATGCCGGCCACCGGTTCGTCGACGAGGAGGAGCTTGGGATCCTGGGCGAGCAGCATCGCGATCTCGAGCCATTGCTTCTGGCCGTGGCTGAGGTCGGCGGCCGGCCGTTCGCGATGGTCGATCAGCCGGACCTTTGTCAAAACCTGGTCGATTTTGTCCTCGGCGATATGGTTTCGCGCGCCGAACAAGGCTGACCAGGGCCCCCGCTCACCCTTCAGGGCGAGCCGGATGTTATCCGCGACGGTGTGGCTCTCGAAGACCGTCGGCTTCTGGAATTTCCGGCCGATACCGAGCTCGGCGATGGCCGCCTCGTCGAGCTTGGTGAGATCGACCGTGCCGCCGAACATGACATCGCCCTCGTCAGGCCGTGTCTTGCCGGTGATCACGTCCATCATCGTGGTCTTGCCCGCGCCGTTCGGTCCGATGATGGCGCGCATTTCATTGGGCGCCATCGCGAGCGACAGGTTGTTCAGGGCGCGGAACCCGTCGAAGGTGACATTGACACCGTCGAGGTAGAGAAGCGCGCTGGTCAGCGTGGTATTGAGCATCACCTCTACTCCGCGGCCGGTTGCGGCACGGGCGTGCCGGCCACGCCATCATCGGCACGGCGACGGCTGAATTTCTGGAAGAGGCCCAGGATGCCCTTGGGCATATAGAGCGTGACAACGACGAAGAGCGCCCCAAGGGCAAAGAGCCAGATTTCCGGCAGGGCGCCCGTGAGCCAGGTCTTGGCGAAATTCACGACGACCGCGCCAAGGGCCGCGCCGACGAGCGTGCCACGCCCCCCGACGGCGACCCAGATCACGGCTTCGATGGAATTGGCGGGCGCGAACTCCTGCGGGTTGATGATGCCGACCTGCGGCACGTAGAGCGCGCCGGCGATACCCGCCATCATCGCCGAAACGGTGAAGGCGAGGAGCTTGTAGTGCTCAACGCGATAGCCGAGGAAGCGCGCCCGCGATTCCGCGTCGCGGATCGCCACCAGCACCTTTCCGTAGGTGGAGGTCACCATCACCCGCGCGATGAGATAGCCGAGCGCCAGCGCCAGCGCGCTGACGGCGAAGAGCGTGACGCGCATGCCCTGCGCCTGAATGTTGAAGCCGAGCAGGTCCTTGAAATCGGTCAGGCCGTTATTGCCGCCGAAACCCATGTCGTTGCGGAAGAAGGCGAGCAGCAGCGCGAAGGTCATCGCCTGGGTGATGATGGAGAGATAGACGCCCGTGACCCGCGAGCGGAAAGCGAGCCAGCCGAAGACGAAGGCGAGCAGCCCCGGGACGAGCACCACCATCACCATCGCGAAGGGGAAGGTCGAGAAGCCGTACCAGTACCAGGGCAGCTCCTGCCAGTTCAGGAACACCATGAAATCCGGCAGCACCGGATTGCCATAGACGCCGCGCGTGCCGATCTGGCGCATGAGATACATGCCCATGGCATAACCGCCGAGCGCGAAGAACGCGCCATGTCCCAGCGAAAGGATGCCGCAGTAGCCCCATACGAGATCGAGGGCGACGGCAAGCAGGGCATAGCAGAGATACTTGCCCATCAGCGAGACGGCGTAGGTCGGCACATGCAGCGGCGAGGTCGGCGGCAGCATGAGATTGGAGGCGGCGACAAGCACGGTCACGGCCGCGAGAATGGCGAGAAAGATCCGCCCCTTGCCGTCGATCAGCGTGAGGATGAAGGGCTGGCGGATCATGAAGCCGCTCCCGTATGGCCGAGCGCGGCCATGATCCTCCCCCTCCGGGGGGAGGTGGCGCCGTGAAACGGCGACGGAGGGGGGCTGACAGGCAGGGCGATATCGGCCCCACCCGGCTCCGAGCTTTGCTCGGAGCCACCCTCCCCTGGAGGGGAGGGATCTCGGCGCAGCACTTCCAAGTGCAATTCACGCAAGCCAAATCCACCGGTCTCGATTGGATAGGGGGTGCTCATGGAACGGTGCATGCCATAGGAGGTATCGATCATCATGCTTCCACCGAGCGGCCCTTGAGGGCGAAGAGCCCGCGGGGCCTTTTCTGGATGAACAGGATCAGAAAGACGAGGAGCAGGATCTTGCCGAGCACGGCGCCCGCGTAGGGTTCGAGGAACTTGTTGGCGACCCCGAGCGTGAGCGCCGAGACGAAGGTCCCCCAGAGATTGCCGACGCCGCCGAACACCACCACCATGAAGGAATCGATGATGTAGCTCTGACCGAGGTTCGGCGAGACGTTGTCGATCTGCGACAGCGCCACGCCCGCGACGCCGGCGATCCCCGAACCCAGCGCGAAGGCGAGCATGTCGACGCGTGGCGTGCGGATGCCCATCGCGGACGCCATGCGGCGGTTCTGGGTCACCGCGCGCATCCGGAGGCCGAACGGCGTCAGCTTGAGCACGGCGATCAGGCCGAGGAAGACGCAGAGGCTGAAGATGACGATCCACAGCCGGCCGTAGGTGATCGTGACGCCAAGGACGTCGAAGGCGCCTGCCATGTAGGAGGGCGCGCCGACCTCCCGGTTCGTCGGCCCGAAGATCGAGCGCACGGCCTGCTGGAGAATGAGGCTGATGCCCCAGGTCGCGAGCAGTGTTTCCAGCGGCCGGCCGTAGAGATGGCGGATGACCAGACGCTCGATGAGCGCCCCCACGCCGCCGGCGACCAGGAAAGCGAGCGGCAGGGCAACGGGCAACGACCAGTCGAACAGCCCCGGGAAACGGGTGCGGCAGATTTCCTGCACCACGAAGGTGGTGTAGGCGCCGATCATCACCATCTCGCCGTGCGCCATGTTGATGATGCCCATGACACCGAAGGTGATGGCGAGGCCGATGGCGGCGAGCAGCAGGACGGAGCCGAGTGACAGCCCGTACCAGATGTTCTGGACGGTGGCGGCGATGGCGAGCCGGCGGTCGATGGCGGCGATGGCGGTATCGGCGGCGAGCTTGAGCACCGGCGACCCGCGGCCCGCCACCTGGGTAAGCATGGAGCGCGCGTCCTGGTCGCCCCGCGCAGCGACGATATCGACGGCCGCGATGCGATCGGCATCCGCGATGCCGTCGGCGGTCAGGAAAATGGCGGCCTGGGCCTGAAGCAGCGCCTGTTTCACGCTGCTGTCACGTTCGGTCGCGATGGCCTTGGCGAGAGCGGGCAATGTCGCCGCGTCGCGGGAGCGGAAGACGGCTTCGGCCGCCTGGCGCCGTTTGGACGCTTCCGGCGACATCAGCGTCAGCGTGCCGACCGCCGCCTCCACCGCGCGCCGCACGCGGTTGTTGAGACGCACAGGCCTGAGACCGGTCGGAGCCGGTGTCACGGCGTCGCCGGTGGCCGCGTCGCGGAAGGTTCCGCTCGCATCCCTGTAGAAGACGGCCTTGTCCGATGGACGGTAGAGCAGGCGGTTGTCGCCGAGCGCGTTTAGCACGGCTTCCGCGGTTGGTGCGCCGCTCTCGGCGACGGCCGCGACGCCTTTCTCAATATCCCCGTAGTTGTCTGTGGCGAGAGTGGCGAAGGCCGCGCGCGTTTCCTGCGCCAAGGCCGGCTGCACGATGGCGGCCACGAGGATGCCAAGAAGCGATAAAAGCCTGATCAGTGACGACATGGGATCGAGCCCGCCCAGCCTTTCGTGGATAGCAGCGTCATCGCATGGAGAGTTTGGGTTCCCTCTCCCCGGCGGGGAGAGGGGACAGGGTGAGGGGGAACATGCCCTTCCGCGAAGGGGAACAAGTCTCTCTGCGGAGGGAATTTCCCCTCACCCGGCCGCTTTTTGGCCGACCCTCTCCCCGCCGGGGAGAGGTGAAGAGCCGCTCCGGCCTATGCGCTCCCCTGCACGATTGGGAGAGCGCGTTCCGGTCACTTCGCCGCGGCCTGGGCGCCCTGGCCGCCGCACTTGCCTGTCTTCACGTTGAAATTGCCGCAAGACATGGGCGCTCTCCAGTCGGAGATCAGGTCCTTGGACCCTTCGAGGTAGTCGGACCATTCGTCGCCGACGACGAGGCCGGGCGTCTGCGACACGATGTTGAACTGGCCGTTGTCCTGGATCTCGCCGATCAGTACGGGCTTCGTGATGTGGTGGTTCGGCATCATCGCCGAGAAACCGCCGGAGAGATTGGGCACGGACACACCGATGAGCGCATCGATGACCTTGTCCGGATCCGTGGAACCCGCCTTCTCGACGGCCTTCACCCACATGTTGAAGCCGATGTAGTGCGCTTCCATCGGATCGTTGGTCACGCGCTTGTCGTTCTTGGTGAAGGCCTTCCACGCCTTGATGAACGCGGCGTTCTCCGGCACGTCGACGGACTGGAAATAGTTCCAGGCGGCGAGATGGCCGACGAGCGGCTTGGTGTCGATGCCGGCCAGTTCTTCCTCGCCGACCGAGAACGCGACGACCGGAATGTCCGTCGCCTTGATGCCCTGGTTGGCGAGTTCCTTGTAGAACGGCACGTTGGCATCGCCATTGATCGTCGAGACAACGGCGGTCTTCTTGCCGGACGAGCCGAATTTCTTGATGTCGGCCACGATCGTCTGCCAGTCGGAATGTCCGAAAGGCGTGTAGTTGATCATGATGTCTTCGGCCTTGACGCCTTTCTGCTGGAGATAGGCCTCCAGGATCTTGTTGGTCGTGCGCGGATAGACATAGTCCGTGCCCGCCAGGACCCAGCGCTGTACGCCTTCGTTCTCCATCAGGTAGTCGACAGCCGGAATGGCCTGCTGGTTCGGGGCCGCGCCGGTGTAGAAGATGTTGCGCGAGGATTCCTCGCCTTCATACTGCACCGGATAGAACATGATGCCGTTCAGTTCCTCGAAGACTGGAAGAACTGATTTACGGGATACCGAGGTCCAGGCACCGAAGACTGCGGCGACCTTGTCCTTCGTCAGAAGTTCGCGGGCCTTTTCGGCAAAGAGCGGCCAGTTCGACGCGGGATCGACGACCACCGCCTCCAGCTTCTTGCCGAGGACCCCGCCTTTCTTGTTCTGCTCTTCGATGAGCATCAGCATCACGTCTTTCAGCGTCGTTTCGCTGATCGCCATCGTGCCGGACAAGGAATGAAGGACACCGACCTTGATGGTGTCGTCTGCGGCGTGAGGGGCTCCCCCTGAAATCGCCAGGCCTGCTGCAAGAGCAAGGGCGGCGCATGCACGTCTCAAGCCATTCTTCATGTTTGACGTCTCCCACCTCGGGATTGTTTGGCGGGGGAAATCTCGCAAGGCTTGTGCCAGCGGATGGGAAATAGGTGTGGAGCCTCTTCTTCTATAGGAAATGCTGTCCACGGCCGGCTCGCGCGGCAAACCCTGAAACGACCTGTAAATTGGCTTGGCTGAATTTTAGGCAGCATCGATCTGAGGCACAAAAAACGACTATAAATTATGCATTCTGGATGATGCTTGGGCGTAAGCTCAACGATAGACCTGCAGTTTTGGGCAATTACAGCGACCCGGTAGAGGTACGTACACGAATTTGTGATCGCGAGGTTGGGGGCGGCCTGCTCATGAGGTCTCGTGTAGCCGAACGGGAGTATCTTTGTCTTGAACGTATTATAAAGTATTTATATCGGTGTTGTCCGAGATATTTTGTTTATTACATCGGTGAATAATTATTTTGCATGCGCGGAGTAAATTTAGAATTTATCTAAACTGGGGTATAGTTTTTTTTATTGCGATGGGCGCGTTGCTTTCTCGTTTGAAATATGACCATTTCCGATTTGCGCGCGATGACGTTGCGGGTGCGGGGCCGGGATTCGGTGCCGTATTCCCAACCGGCGTCAGTGTGAAGTGAGAAGAGGCTGTCGTCGCGCAATTGGCGGCGGCAGTCATGGATCAACGGCGGAATGGAAAGAGTCAGGAGGAGTTCATGTCCATCAATCGGATCGCCAGGATTGCTTGCCTCGCCGGCATTGCAGGTCTTTCCGCAGGCTTCTCCACGGCGGCTTCGGCTGCGGAAGAAGTAACGCTCTACACGACCCGTGAGCCCGGCCTGATCAAGCCGCTGCTCGACGCCTTCACTGAGAAGAGCGGGATCCAGGTCAAGACGCTGTTCGTCAAGGACGGCCTTGCTGAGCGCGTGGCGACTGAAGGCGCGAACTCACCGGCCGACGTCCTGATGACGGTCGATTTCGGCAATCTCATCGATCTCGTCGACAAGGGCGTCGTGCAGCCCGTGAAGTCTGACGCGCTGAATGCGGCGATCCCCGCCAATCTGCGTGACGCGGATGGCCGCTGGTTCGCGCTGTCGACGCGCGCGCGCGTGCTTTATGCCTCCAAGGATCGCACGGATCTCAAGTCGTTCACCTATGAGGACCTGGCCGATCCCAAGTGGAAGGGCAAGGTTTGCATCCGCGCCGGTCAGCATCCCTATAACACGGCTCTCATCGCCAACATGATCGCCAAGGACGGCGCGGCGAAGACTGAGGAATGGTTGAAAGGTGTGAAGGCCAATCTCGCGCGCAAGGCCGGCGGCGGCGATCGTGATGTCGCACGCGATATTCTCGGCGGCATCTGTGATGTGGGCCTCGCCAATTCTTATTATGTCGGCCTGATGCGCTCGGGCGCCGGCGGGCCGGACCAGGTCAAGTGGGGCGAAGCCATCAACGTCATCCTGCCGACCTTCGAGAAGGGCGGCACGCATGTGAACGTGTCCGGCGCGGCTGTCGCCAAGAACGCCCCGCATGCGGCCAACGCCGTGAAGCTCATCGAATTCCTGGCGTCGGATGACGCGCAGGAGCTCTATGCCAAGGCGAACTTCGAGTACCCGGTCAAGGCCGGTGTGAAGGCGGATCCGATCATCGCCAGTTTCGGCGAGCTCAAGATCGATCCGGCCGAGCTCACCGCCATCGGCAAGAACCGCAAGGCCGCCAGCGAACTCGCCGACAAGGTCGGCTTCGATAACTGATCGTGACGCGCCCCTCCCTGTTGCGGGGAGGGAGCCGCGCCATGTTCAAGCCGCGGCCCTGCGCAAGGGCTGCGGCTTCGTGCTGTATCAGAGCCCTCTGAATGTTTATCGGGTCTTCCGCACCTACCAATCGGACCGGCGTGACATACGGCCGGGCAGCGGCGCGTGCCGGCACGCGCGGGCCGCACGGGCGCGGCTGGCTTTTCGCGGGGATGGCTGTCGCTCTTGTCGCGCTGGCCCCGATCCTTGCCATCGTGGCGGTTGCCGGCGGCGCGGCGGAGAGCGTCTGGCCACATCTTGTTGCTTATGTCTTGCCTGAGGCCATTCGCCAGACGGCCATGCTGGTGACGGGGGTCGGTATCCTCGTCATCGTCATGGGAACGTGCCTCGCGTGGCTCGTCGTCGCGTATGATTTTCCCGGCCGCCGCTTGCTGGAATGGGCACTGCTGCTGCCGCTCGCGATGCCGACCTATATTGTCGCCTATGTCTATCTCGACGTGCTGCACCCCATCGGCCCCGTGCAGAGCGTCCTGCGCACGGTGCTTGGGATCACCAACCCGCGCGATCTGAGCTTTCCCGACGTTCGCTCGATGGGCGGATGCATCATTCTCCTCAGCTTCGTTCTCTACCCCTATGTCTATGCCTCGGTACGGGCGACCTTCCTCGTGCAGGCCGGCGGGGTGGTCGAGGCTTCGCATTCCCTCGGTGCGGGACGTTTCCGAACCTTCCTGTCCATCGCGGTCCCCCTGGCCCGTCCGGCGATCGTGGCGGGAGCCACGCTTGCTCTCCTTGAAACCCTGAACGATATCGGTGCGTCGGAATTTCTCGGCGTCAGAACGCTGACGGTGTCAATCTACGCGACCTGGATCAACCGCTCGAGCCTCGCCGGCGCGGCGCAGATCGCATTGTTCATGCTCGCCGTCGTCATCACCCTCGTCGTGATCGAGCGCATCGTTCGCCGGCACGCCGACTACGCCGATGCCGAGCCCGGGAGGCTCAAGCCAAAGCAGCTCACGGGGTGGGCCGCCATGGCCGCGATGTCCATCGCCGCGCTGCCGGTCCTCGTCGGCTTCGTCGTTCCCGTGCTGCACCTGTGCAACGAGGCCTACAAGCGCCTGCGTTTCGCTGGCTTCTCGCACAGCCTCGTGGATGCGATCCGCAATACCGCCTCCCTCGCGCTCGTCGCGACCGCCGTGACACTCGCGCTCGGCGCCTGTGTGATTGTCGCGCTGCGGCTCGCCGCCCACCGCAGCCCGAGTGACGTGCGGCGCGCCGGGCTGGCGGCGCGGGTCGCAAGCCTAGGCTACGCGGTGCCCGGTACCGTCCTCGCCATCGGCCTGATGGTGCCCCTCGCCACCATCGACAACACGATCGACGCGGCTTTGCGCGCGAGCTTCGGCATTTCGACGGGACTGATCCTTTCGGGAACGGTCGTTGCCCTGATCTATGCCTATGCCGCGCGCTTTCTCGCTCTCGCTGTGGGTGGACTGGAGGCGGGGCTCGCGAAAGTGCCGCTCACCCTCGATGATGCGGCGCGAACGCTTGGCGCCCATTCCGGCGGGCTGATCAGGCGCATTCATCTGCCGCTTCTGTGGCCGGCGATCGCCTCCGCCGCCATTCTCATTTTCGTCGATTGCATGAAGGAGCTGCCAGCCACCCTGTTGCTGCGGCCGCTTGACTTTGAGACGCTCGCAACCCAGCTCTACGCGGAGGCCTCACGCGGTACCTATGAGGATGGGGCGATTGCGGCCCTTCTCATTGTCCTTGTCGGCTTCCTTCCGGTGGTGTGGCTGGCACGGCTCAGCCGTCATGGCTTTGTGCGGTCGCGCCGTGCGACATCGGGTCGTGCCGACGATATTGATGGGGACTTGTCCGCCGGGCGCCAACCTGGCTTTTGACTTCCTGGCTGTTTTGAGTAGCTTGCAGCCGGCAGCAGCGGGAGAGACTCGGCCTTTGGGTCGAGCGCCGAAGGAGCAACCGCCCCGGAATCTCTCAGGCAAAAGGACCGCTGCCGCGCGACTACATCTGGAAAGAGAGGCCCGGAGCCCAGCGCTTCGTGCATCCGCCGACGGGATAACGCTCTCAGGCAAAGAAACAGATGGGGCACCACGGAGGCCGCGAGGCCGAAGGCGGTAAGCCATGGTCCGGCGAGATCCCGGTGATCTCCGGTCCATGATTTGCTTCCTGAGGCGCGAGGTCCTTCCGGGTCCGCCATTCTGAGCCGCCTGACCCTGCGCCCGAGGTGTTATTGATGACCGATCCCGAATTTCTCCTCAGCCGGACAGGCTCCGGCTTCGCCCGCCGCCATATCGGTCCGTCCGCGGCCGATATCGCCTCGATGCTGCAAACCGTCGGCGGAGGTAGTCTGGGCGGCCTCATCAATGAGACGCTTCCCCGTGCCATCCGGCAGGAAAAGCCGCTCGATTTCGGGCGTGGACTTACGGAGCGCGAGGCGCTTGCCGAGCTCGGCCGGGTTGCGGCGCAGAACGAGGTTTTCACCTCGCTTATTGGACAGGGCTACTACGGCACGCTGCTGCCGGCTGTGATCCAGCGCAACATCCTTGAGAACCCGGCCTGGTATACGGCCTACACGCCTTACCAGCCGGAGATCAGCCAGGGCCGGCTCGAGGCCCTGGTCAATTTCCAGACCCTGATTGCCGATCTGACGGGCCTCGACGTAGCCAATGCCTCGCTGCTGGATGAGGGCACGGCCGCCGCCGAAGCCATGGCCATGGCCAAGCGCGTTGCGAAATCGAAGGCCAATGCCTTCTTCGTCGATGCCGGATGCCATCCGCAGACCATCGCCGTCATCCGTACCCGCGCGGAGCCGCTCGGCTGGAAGGTCATCGTCGGCGATCCTGAAAAGGATCTTGATCCTGCCGCCGTCTTCGGCGCCATCTTCCAGTATCCCGGCACTGACGGCCATGTGCGCGATCTTCGCCAGACGATCGCAGCGGTCAAGGGCGCTGGCGGCATCGCCGTGGTGGCGGCTGATCTGCTCGCTTTGACCCTTCTTGCCTCTCCGGGTGACCTTGGCGCTGATCTGGCGATCGGCACCAGCCAGCGCTTCGGCGTGCCGATGGGCTTCGGCGGCCCGCACGCCGCCTTCATGGCGACCCGCGACGCCTACAAGC
This sequence comes from Chelatococcus sp. HY11, assembly GCF_018398335.1. NCBI lineage: Bacteria > Pseudomonadati > Pseudomonadota > Alphaproteobacteria > Hyphomicrobiales > Chelatococcaceae > Chelatococcus > Chelatococcus sp. HY11. The sequence goes on along the minus strand of NZ_JAHBRX010000001.1, from coordinate 1,824,354 downwards.
GCTCGTTGCCCGGCCGCCTTGTCGGCGTATCCGTGGATGCGCGCGGCGCGCCGGCCTATCGTCTGGCACTGCAGACGCGCGAGCAGCACATCCGCCGTGAGAAGGCGACGTCCAATATCTGCACGGCGCAGGTTCTGCTCGCCGTCATCGCCTCCATGTATGCCGTCTATCACGGCCCCGAGGGCCTGAAGGCGATCGCTGAGAGCGTCCACGCCAAGGCCGCGCGCCTGGCGGCGGGCCTGTCGCAGATCGGGCATGCGGTCGAGCAGGGCGCCTTTTTCGACACGGTCACCGTCCGGGCCGGCAGCCGGCGGGACGAGATCATCGCCCGCGCCCGCGAGGCCCGGATCAATCTACGCGTCTATCCCGGTGAAGAGGGACGCATCGGCATCAGCCTCGACGAGACCACGACCGATGCGACGGTCGAGGCCGTATGGGCTGCCTTCGGCGGCACCATGAGCTACGGCAGCGTGCTTTCCGAGGCCAAGCTGCCGCAGGCCCTGCTGCGCCAGTCGCCTTATCTGACGCATCCGGTGTTCCATCGTTATCGCTCCGAGACGGAGCTTCTGCGCTACATGCGCAAGCTCTCCGACAGGGATCTCGCGCTCGACCGCGCCATGATTCCCCTCGGGTCCTGCACCATGAAGCTGAACGCCACGGCGGAGATGATCCCGATCACCTGGCCGGGCTTTTCCTCGCTCCATCCCTTCGTGCCGGCCGAGCAGGCGAAAGGGTATGCCGCGATGATCCGCGACCTCGAGGCCAAGCTCGCCGAGGTGACGGGTTATGACGCGGTTTCGCTGCAGCCGAATTCCGGCGCGAACGGCGAATATGCGGGGCTTCTCGCCATCCGCGCCTACCACCAAAGCCGGGGCGAGGGACACCGCCGCGTCTGCCTCATCCCGTCATCCGCCCATGGCACCAATCCGGCCTCTGCGCAGATGGTCGGCATGGAGGTCGTGGTCGTCGCCTGTGACGCCTCCGGCAATGTGGATCTCGCCGATCTCACCGCCAAGGCCGAGGCGCATCGCACCGACCTTGCCGCGATCATGATCACTTATCCTTCGACGCACGGCGTGTTCGAGGAGCATATTCGCGATATCTGCGACGTGGTGCATGCCAACGGCGGTCAGGTCTATCTCGATGGCGCCAATCTCAACGCGCAGGTCGGACTGTCGCAGCCGGGTAAGTATGGCGCCGATGTCAGCCACCTCAACCTGCACAAGACCTTCTGCATCCCGCATGGCGGCGGCGGCCCCGGCGTCGGCCCCATTGGCGTGAAGGCGCATCTGGCGCCGTTCCTGCCGGGCCATCCCGAGCGCGCCGATCTCGGCGGGGTTGTCGGACCGGTCTCGGCAGCACCCTTCGGCTCGGCGTCGATCCTGCCGATCTCCTGGACCTATATGCTGATGATGGGCGGCGAGGGGCTCGAACTGGCGACGTCGGTCGCGATCCTTAACGCCAATTACATCGCCTCGCGCCTCGGCGCGTATTATCCCGTGCTCTACGCGGGCAACAACGGCCGGGTCGCGCATGAATGCATCCTCGACCTGCGCCCGCTTAAGGAGACATCGGGCGTTACCGTCGACGACGTCGCCAAGCGTCTGATCGACTTCGGCTTCCACGCGCCGACCATGAGCTTCCCCGTACCGGGCACGCTGATGATCGAGCCGACGGAATCGGAATCGAAATACGAGCTCGACCGGTTCATCGATGCGATGATCGCCATTCGCGGCGAGATTCGCGCTGTGGAGGAGGGCCGCTGGCCGGTGGCGGAGAGCCCGCTGCGCAATGCCCCGCATACGGTGCACGACCTCGCCGACGACAACTGGAACCGTCCCTACAGCCGGACGGAAGGCGTGTTCCCGATGGGCACCCAGCGTCAGGACAAGTACTGGTCGCCGGTCAACCGCGTCGACAACGCCTATGGCGACCGCAACCTCGTCTGCTCGTGCCCTCCGATGGAGGACTACCAGCAGGCGGCGGAGTAGGGGTTGGACGTTCGGCGCCACGGCGCCATGCCGGCGCGGTCGAAGGCCGCGCCGGGAGAATTATGTCACTGTGCTCGATAGCGCGTAGGGCTTATGGATTCCCTTCCCGGCGCTACGCGCCGCCGGGAATGACACCCTGCTGATCCACCTGCGCTTCCGTCTCATCCCCGGCGACCGGCGAAGCCGGTCGGGAAGGGGATCCATGAACATCGCGCTAGCCTGTCGATCAATACAGTGATCATGGATCCCGGGTCCGGCCTTTGGCAGCCCCGGGATGACCAGCGTGGTTTGCGTTGTCACCCCCGCCGTGAGGCGGGGGATGCCTTCACCCCATCGTCGGAATGGAGAATTCCGCGCCTTCCTTGACGCCGGACGGCCAGCGCGAGGTCACGGTCTTTGTCTTCGTGTAGAAGCGGACCGAATCCGGGCCGTGCTGGTTGAGATCGCCGAAGCCCGAGCGCTTCCAGCCGCCGAAGGTGTAATAGGCGATCGGAACGGGGATCGGCACGTTGATGCCGACCATGCCGACATTGACCTTTGCCGCGAAATCACGAGCCGCGTCGCCGTCACGGGTGAAGATGGCGACACCGTTGCCGTATTCGTGCTCGGACGGCAGGCGCAGCGCCTCGGCATAGTCCTTAGCCCGCACCACCGAGAGCACCGGGCCGAAGATCTCTTCCTTGTAGATGCGCATGTCCTCGGTGACGTTGTCGAAGAGGCAGCCGCCCATGTAGAAGCCGTTCTCGTAGCCCTGCATCTTGAAGTCGCGGCCGTCGACCGCGAGCGTGGCGCCTTCCTTCAGCCCGATGTCGACGTAGTTCTTGACGCGCTCCAGGGCCTCGCGGGTGACGAGCGGGCCGTAGTCGGCGGAGAGGTCGGTCGAGGGGCCGATCTTCAGGGCCTCGACGCGCGGGATCAGCTTGTCCATGAGGCGGTCGGCGGTTGCCTTGCCCACGGGCACGGCAACCGAGATCGCCATACAGCGCTCGCCGGCCGAGCCATAGCCCGCGCCGATCAGTGCATCGACCGTCTGGTCCATGTCCGCGTCCGGCATGATGATGGCATGGTTCTTGGCGCCGCCGAAGCACTGGGCGCGCTTTCCGGTCGCGGCCGAGCGCTGGTAGATATATTCGGCGATCGAGGACGAGCCGACGAATCCGACGGCCTTGATATCGGGATCGTCGAGGATGGCGTCGACCGCCTCCTTGTCGCCGTTAACCACATTGAGGATGCCGGCCGGCAGGCCGGCCTCGATCATCAGTTCGGCGAGCCGCATCGGGACGCCCGGATCACGCTCTGACGGCTTCAGGATGAAGGCGTTGCCGCAGGCGATGGCCGGGGCGAATTTCCACATCGGGATCATCGCCGGGAAGTTGAAGGGCGTGATCCCGGCCACGACGCCGAGCGCTTGGCGCATCGAATAGATGTCGATGGAGGGGCCGGCGCCCTCCGTATATTCGCCCTTCATCAGATGCGGGATGCCGATGGCGAATTCCACCACCTCGAGGCCCCGCTGGATGTCGCCCTTGGCATCGGGAATGGTCTTGCCGTGCTCACGCGCCAGCAGTTCCGCCAGGCTGTCGTATTCGGCCTGCGCAAGTTCCAGGAATTTCATCAGCACCCGGGCGCGGCGCTGCGGATTGGTGGCGGCCCACGCCGGCTGGGCGGCCTTGGCGTTCTCGACAGCGACCCGGAGTTCAGCCTTGGAGGCGAGCGCGACCTTGGCCTGCACCTCGCCGGTCATCGGCTCGTAGACGTCGGCGGTCCGCCCCGACGTGCCGGCCACGTTTTTCCCGCCGATGAAATGTCCGATCATGCGCATAGGTTTCCTCCCGATCATTTGTCCAGATCCGTCCGGCAGAACGGCGCTAGCGCGCCAGTCTGCCACCAATCGTGCATCGGAGCTTGCTCTCTCTAGTCATGCACAGCAATGGCGAATATTCCGCATTCAAATTGCAGAATTTGGCGTAAGGTGGGATTCCCCTCCCCCTCTCCCTCGGGGAGAGGGACGCCAGTCATTAAGCGGAGAGCATCGTAGGGCGCGGGTCACCCCTCCCGGGTGGGGAGAGGTCGGCTCGTGAGCCGGGTGAGGGGGGTGGACATGTGTGACACCTTCAGGAGACAGGTGATTGGATTGGGACCACGCACGGGTGTTTCTCGCTGTGGCGCGGTCGGGCCAGATGCTGGGCGCCGCCCGGCGGCTGGGGCTTGACCACGCCACCGTCAGCCGCCGGCTGGCGGCTCTCGAGACGGCCTTGAAGACGAAACTCGTCGAGCGCAGCACGCTCGGCTGCGTGCTGACGCCGGCTGGCGAACATTTCCTCACCGTGGCCGAGCGCGTCGAACATGAGATGGCGGACGCGCAGGCAGCGCTCGCCAACGCGGATCTCGCGCTGGCGGGCGCCGTGCGCGTCGGCGCTCCAGACGGCTTCGGCACCTATTTTCTCGCCGAGCGCTTCGGCCCCTTCATCGCGCGCCATCCGGATCTCATCATCCAGCTCGTGCCGCTGCCGCGCACCTTCTCCCTGTCGAAGCGCGAGGCGGATATCGCGGTTACGCTCGAGCGCCCCGAGAAGGGCCGCCTCGTATCGCGCAGCCTGACCGACTACGGCCTTAGCGTCTATGCAGCGCGCAGCTATTTGGACAAGGCGCCACCGCTCGCGGCCGAGGGGGACCTCGCCGCCCATACGCTGATCACCTATGTCGATGACCTCATGTTCAGTCGCGCCCTGGACTATTCCGCCGACCTCGCCGCCGCTACCTCACGGCGTTTCGAATGCGCGAGCGTTACCGGGCAGATGGAAGCCGTCCGCGCGGGCGTCGGCATCGGGGTGCTTCACGACTACGCGGCCCGTCGCTACCCCGAACTGGTGCGGGTCCTGCCGGATATCCGCTTCTCCCGCAGCTACTGGCTCGTGATGCATGCCGAGGGCCAGAAACTCCGCCGGGTCGCCGCCGTGGCGGACTTTATCGCGGCCGAGGTCAAGGCGAATCGACGGCTGTTCGCTTAGGCTCCGGTTCTCTCCGCACGCACATGCTCATAGGCGTCGAGCGCGCGCCTGCGCGCGGCATCGTGGTCGACGATAGGGCGCGGATAACTCTCACCAAGGACGACGCCCGCCTTCTCCAGCACTGCCGCCGGCGCCGCCCAGGGCTTGTGCAGCCATGTGTCGGGGAGGTCCGCGAGCTCCGGCACCCAGCGCCTGACATAGGCCCCGCGGGCGTCGAAACGTTCACCCTGAAGCGTCGGGTTGAACACGCGCACATAGGGGGCCGCGTCGGCGCCGCAACCGGCCACCCATTGCCAGTTGGCGGGATTGGACGCCGCGTCCGCATCCACGAGGGTATCCCAAAGCCATTCCTCCCCCCGCCGCCAATCGATACCAAGATGCTTGATGAGGAAAGACGCGATCACCATCCGCACGCGGTTATGGACGATCCCCTCATGCCAAAGCTGGCGCATGCCAGCGTCGACGAGGGGGTAGCCGGTCTGTCCGCGCCGCCATGCCGCCTCGCCCTTGGCATCGTGCCGCCATGGCATCGCGTTGAACGCGGCATCAAGAGGCCGGCTCGCGATATCCGGCTGGTGAAAAGCAAGACTGGCGCAGAATTCCCGCCATATCAGCTCCGAGAGAAACTTCTCGATATCGCGTCCCGGCACCGTGCCGGCTTCAAGCGCATGAGCCGTCGCATGCCAGATCTGGAAGGGGCTTATCTCGCCCGATCTGAGATGCGGGGACAATCCGGAGACGTGACTCTTGGCCGGAAAATCCCGTCCCTCGGCATAGCCCCTGAGGCCTTCATCGATGAAGTCGCTGAGACGCGCGATCGCACCTCCCTCACCGGGAGACCAGGCGTCACGCAGCCCGCGGGCCCAGTCCGGCTCCGGATTGGGCTTTTGGCCAGGCATAAGGCCCCAGTCCTCCAGGCGGTCGGAGGCAATCCCACCAGGCCCGGGCGACAGCTGGCGGGGCGCCGGCAGCGGCGCCCTCGGCGGCCCCATGGCACGGAGGGCTTTCGCGAAGGGGGTGTAGACCTTGAAGGGCGAGCCGGACTTGTTCTTGAGGGCGAAGGGCTCCGCAAGAAGATTGGCCTGCAGGCTGCTGACCTCGATGCCGAACGCGGTGAGCGCGGCCTTGATGGCGGTGTCGACGGCCACCGCAGTCGGCTCGTAGCGCCTGTTCCAGAAAACGGACGCCACCCCCGCCTTCACGCAGAGTTCGGTCAGAACGTCGCGCGCCGGTCCACGCCGCAGGATGAGACGCCCCCCCTTGTCGGCGATGGCAGCCGCGAGGGCCGCGAGGCTGTGATGAAGCCACCAGCGGGCGGCGGCGCCGGGCAGGCGCGGTCCGTCCAGGCCCTCTTCCAGAATATAGAGCGCGATGACGGGCGCGCCCGTATCGAGCGCCTTGCGCAGGGCCGGATTGTCTGCGAGGCGCAGATCGTTGCGGAACCACAGAAGGGCAGGGGGCTTTTTGCTGGATGACGGCGTGTTGGATGACATGGATCAATCAATACGGGTCTTCCGGCTGAGGGCAATGCTTCGCCGAAAAGGCTTGTCTTCGCGAGCCCATTTTCGTGAACCGGCCGGTGCGCAACAGCCGGACCCGCGCTGGGTAACGGTCGAAATCGGCATTTGTTTCAATGACGTGAAAGAGAAGGTTGAATCATTGTGGGCGCAGGCGAGGTGCTGAATCGGAATCTGAACATGCGGCGCCAACCGACTCCACTGATTCCGCAATCTGCCATGGTTGAATCAAAATCTGAAGTTAGCCGGCTTTGGCGTGCCTTCTCCATCGATGGTCGTTGTCAGCGAGATACTTTAAGTATAAAATAATTGACGTCGCAGCTTGAACGCGGGGCATCAGCCATGAAGATCACGGTAGTGGGGGGCGGGCCGGGTGGCCTGTACAGTGCGCTTCTGACCAAGAAGGCACGGCCGGATTGGACCATCGAGGTCTTCGAGCAGAACCGCGCGGATGACACCTTCGGCTTCGGCGTGGTGTTCTCGGATGACACGCTGGAGGAATTCCTCTCGCGCGATCCGCAGTCCTATGAGCGGATCCGGGACCATTTCGCCTATTGGGACGACGTCGCCATCCACTACAAAGGGAACGAGATTCGCTGCGCCGGCAACGGATTCTGCGGCATCTCGCGCCAGGAACTGCTCTCCCTTCTACAGCAGCGCTGCCGCGAGGAAGGCATCGCGCTCACCTTCTCCGAACGCATCGATCCGGCCGATCTCAAGACACGTTTCGCGGGCTCTGACATCATCATCGCGGCCGACGGCATCAATTCGCCGATCCGCGAGCATTTCCGCGATTCCTTCCAGCCCAGCACGACGCTGAAATCCAACCGCTTCTGCTGGATGGGCTCGACGCGTCCCATGGACGAGTTCAACTATTTCTTCCGGGAAACCGAGCACGGCGTCATCTGCGCCCACACCTACCAGTATGAGGCGGGCCGCTCGACCTGGGTGTTCGAGATGGACGAGGCCTGCTGGCAGGGGCACGGCTTCTCGGAATTCGACGAGGAGGGGTCAAAGGCGAAGCTCGAGGCCATCTACGCCGAGGAACTCCAGGGCCATCCGCTCCTGCTCAACCGCTCGAACTGGCGGCGCTTTCCGCGCATCTTCTGCGAGAATTGGTGGCACGATAACATCGTCATCCTCGGCGATGCCAAGGCCTCGGCCCATTTCTCCATCGGCTCCGGCACCAAGCTCGCCATGGAATGCGCCATCGGCCTGTCGGATGCCATTCTCGCCCATGCCGAGGAAAGCGTGGAAAAGGCTTTCAAGGCCTATGACGCGACGCGGCGCACCCCTTGCCAGATCGTGCAGCACAACGCCGATGTGTCGCTCGCCTGGTTCGAGCATATGAACCGCGCGTTCGACATGGAGCCGATGCAGTTCGCCATGGTGGTGATGTGCCGGGCGAAATCGATCACCTACGACAACCTCATCGTGCGCGACCCCACCTTCGTGGAGAAGGCTGACACCGAGTTCTACGAGCGGCTCTATCGCGAGACCGGTGACGATTATCGCAAGAGCCGCCCCACGCCGATGTTCACCAAATTCCGCCTACGCGGCATGGAAGTGCCCAACCGCGCGGTCATGGCGCCGATGGCGCAATATTCGGCCGATGTAGACGGGAATCTCACCGACTGGCATCTCGTCCACTACACGTCACACGCGCTGGGTGGCATGGGGCTGATCTTCGTGGAGATGACCTGTCCGTCGCCGGACGCGCGCATCACCCCTGGCTGTCCCGGGCTGTGGACGGATGAGCACGAGGCGCAGTGGAAGCGCATCGCTGATTTCGTCCACGCGCATTCCGCCGCCAAGATCGTGATGCAGCTCGGCCATGCCGGCCGCAAGGGCTCGACCCAGCTCGGCTGGGAAAAGCCCGATTATCCGCTGGCCGAGGGCAACTGGCCACTCTACTCCGCTTCAGCGCTGCCGTGGTTCGATGGGATCAGCCAGGCGCCGGAGGCGCTGGACCGTGCCACAATGGACCGTATCAAGGCGGATTTCGTGCAGGGCGCCGAGCGCGCGGCGCGCGCGGGCTTCGACATGCTGGAGCTGCACTGTGCTCACGGCTATCTCTTCGCGTCCTTCCTGTCGCCGTTGACCAACCACCGCACGGACGAATATGGCGGTTCCATCGAAAACCGCCTGCGCTATCCGCTGGAGGTCTTTGCTGCCATGCGGGCCGTCTGGCCGGAGGATCGGCCGATGTCGGTGAGGATCTCCGCGTCCGACTGGAAGGACGGGGGCATCTCGGAGGCGGACACCTTCGCGATCGCCGAGGGCTTCCGCGACGCCGGCTGTGATCTGATCGACGTCTCTGCCGGCCAGACGGTGCCGGACCAGGAGCCGGTCTACGGCCGCATGTTCCAGGTGCAGTTCGCGGAGGCGATCCGCAATGTGCCGCAGATGGCGACCATGGCGGTCGGCGCGATCACCGAGCCGGGCCAGATCAATACCATTCTCCACACCAGGCGGGCCGACCTCGTGGCGCTGGCGCGCCCGCATTTGTGGAACCCCTACTTCACCCATCAGGCCGAGGCCTGGTACGCCGCGCGCAACCAGTTCTGGCCGAAGCCCTATCTCGCCGGCCGCAACCAGGCCCATCGCGAGATGGAGAAAACCCGCGAGAAGCAGATCGCTCTCCAGATCAAGGCGCGGCCCGCCCGCCATGCGCGGCCGGAGAGCGAGGAGCGGTCGCTCGCCGCGGAGTAGGGCGCGGTTTCACCTCTCCCCGGCGGGGAGAGGTCGGCACGCAGGGCCGGGAGGGGGGATGGTGACTGCCGTCCCCCCTCATCCTGTCCTTCTCCCCGCCGGGGAGAAGGGACGCTCACGAGAGCTGTCGCGGGGATCCGGACGGCAGGGATGTCAGGCCTATCCCGCCGCGAAATCTGCCAGCGTCTGGCGAGCGATGATGACTTTCTGCACGTCGCTCGCGCCCTCGTAGATGCGCAGCGCGCGGATGTCGCGGTAGAGTTCCTCGACCTTCGAGCCCACCCGCACGCCGTCACCGCCATGCAGCTGCACGGCCGCGTCGATGACGCGCTGAGCGTTCTCGGTCGCGACGAGCTTGGCGAGGGAGGCCTCGCGGGTGATGCGCGCGGCGCCGTTGTCCTTGGTCCAGGCGGCGCGATAGACCATCAGCGCGGCCGCTTCCACATCCGTCACCATATCGGCGATCGTGCCTTGCACCATCTGCAGATCCGCGAGCGGGCCGCCGAAGAGCTGGCGTGTCGTCACCCGCTGCAGCGTCTCGTCGAGTGCCCGGCGTGCGAAGCCGAGCGCCGCGGCACCGACTGTCGAACGGAACACGTCGAGCGTTGCCATGGCGATCTTGAAGCCCTCGCCCGGCTTGCCGATGCGATTGGCCACCGGCACGCGGCAGCCGTCGAAGGCGAGGCGAGCGAGAGGATGGGGAGCTATGGTGTCCAGCCGCTCGGCGATGGTGAAGCCCGGCGTGCCCGCTTCCACCACGAAAGCCGACATACCCTTCGTACCAGGGCCTTCGCCGGTGCGACAGAAGACGACATACTGGTCGGCGATCCCGCCGTTGGAAATCCAGGTCTTCTCGCCGGTGATCCGCACATGGTCGGGGCCGTCCGGCTCGGCGGTCGTAGCCAGCGCCGCGACGTCGGAGCCGGCGACCGGCTCGGTCAGCGCGAAGGCGGCGATCGCCTCGCCGGCGGCGACGCGCGGAAGGTAGCGGGATTTCTGCTCATCGGTGCCGAACAGGCAGATGGGGCCTGAGCCGAGGCCCTGCATGGCGAAGGCGAAGTCCGCGAGGCCATCGGCATGGCCCAGCGTTTCGCGGATGAGACAGAGCGAACGCACGTCGAGCGTCTCGGCCTTGCCGCCATGTGGGGCGATGACGGCATGGCGCAGGATGCCGGCGCGGCCGAGCGCATCCACCAGCCGGCGGCAGGAGCCATCCACCTCGTGGTGATCGACGAGGCCGGGCACGGTCTCCCTGGCGAAGGTCGCGATCTCATCCCGAAGCGCACGGTGGGAGGGCGTGAAGAACGGCCAGTCGAGAAAACGCGTATCGACCATCTCAATCGCCCTTGAAGATCGGCTTTTCCTTCGCGACGAAGGCGTGATAGGCGCGGGCGAAATCCTCGGTCTTCATGCAGAGCGCCTGGGCGACCGCTTCCGCCTCGATGGCGTCGTCCACACTCATCGCCCACTCCATATGCAACATCCGCTTGGTGATGCCATTGGCGAAGGTGGGGCCTTCGACGAGGCGTTGCGCGAGCAGGGCCGCTGCATCGTCGAGCTCTTCCGCCGGCACGATGCGGCTGAAGAAGCCCCAGCGCTCACCCTCGTCCGCGCCCATGGCACGGCCGGTGAACAGGAGCTCCGCGGCGCGGCTCTGGCCGATGATGCGGGGAAGAATGGCACAGGCGCCCATATCGCAGCCGGCAAGGCCAACGCGGTTGAACAGGAAGGCAACCTTGGCTTCGGGTGCCGCGAGGCGCAGATCCGAGGCCATCGCCATGATGGCTCCAGCCCCGACGCAGATGCCATCGACCGCGGCGATGATCGGCTGCGGGCAGGCGCGCATGGCCTTGACGAGATCGCCGGTCATCTCCGTGAAGCGCAGGAGATCCACGGCCTTCATCGCGACAAGCGGCCCGATGATGTCATGCACGTCACCCCCGGACGAGAAATTGCCACCCTCGCCACTGACGATGAAGACCTTGACTTCGTCGTCCGTGCGCGCGGCACGGAAGATCGCCGTCAATTCGGCATAGGACTCGAAGGTCAGCGGGTTCTTGCGCTCGGGCCGGTTGAGCGTGACCCGCGCGATGCCACCGGATACGCTCAGCAAGACATGCTCCGCCTGATAGGCGGAGAGGGGGCCTGCGACAACAGCACCTCCAAGCCTTATACCGCTCGCCGTCATTGTTCCTCTCCCCGCTTGATACCCGCCCGGACCGATGTCTTCAGCTTGCCGAGCAGGTTCATCAACTGATCGATCTCGGCCGGGTCGAGATCATCGAACATCCGGCCGATCCATTCACCGTGTTCATCCGCCATGGCCTTGAAGGTGCTGCGTCCCTCCTCGGTCATGCGCACGATCTGCGTGCGCCTGTCCTGCGGCAGGGCCGTGCGGGTCACGTGGCCGCTGGCGAGCAGGCGCTCGACGATAGCCGTGACATTGCCGGCTGACACCATGAGGCGTTTGGAAACCTCCCCGAGAACCAGTCCGTCCTCAGCCTTTTCAAGCTGGGCGAGCAGATCGAAGCGGGGCAGCGTGAAGTCGAAATCGTCACGCAGCTTCCTGCGGATTTCGTTCTCGATCAGGGTCGTGCAGGTCAGGAGGCGAAGCCACAGGCGAAGTTCGGCACGATGGTCGGCAGGGGCCTCCGCGACCTTGGTCTCGGCATCGATCCAGGGCTCGACATCGGTTGTGCTCACACTTCACCTCCGGCAATCATGATGCACTGCCCGGTGACGGCCGCCGCGCCGTCACTCGCGAGCCAGACAGCGGCGCTCGCGACCTCTTCAGGTTTGATCAGACGTCCCATCGGATTGGAAGCCGTGAAATGCGCCTTGGCCTCCTCGGGCGAGCGATTTGTCTTGGCAACGATGCTTTTGACGCTGTCGGCTACCAGATCCGTATCCGTATAGCCGGGGCAGACGGCATTCACGGTGACTCCGGACTTCGCCATTTCCAGTGCAACCGCGCGTGTCAGCCCGACGACGGCGTGCTTGGCCGCCACATAGGCGGACACATAGGCATAGCCCTTCACGCCCGCCGTGGAGGCGACATTGATCACGCGCCCAAAGCCGCGCTCCACCATCCCGGGCATCGCGGCGCGCATCGCCTCGGCGGCGCTCTCCACATTGAGCGCCATCATGCGCCGGAAGAGTTCGCGGTCGCTTTTCAGGAAAGGTGCGGTGCCGGCGCCGCCGGCATTGTTGACGAGAATATCGAAGCCGCTCCCGGCGATCGCGGCGAGCTGTGTCGCGTCGGTGACGTCAAGGGTCTCGCCTCGCGCGGCGATACCTTCGGCGACGGCCGCGTCCAGTGTCTCGCGGTTGCGTCCGACAATGGTGACCTCGTGGCCGGCCGCCGTCAGCGCCGCGGCGATGGCTCGCCCGATGCCCCGACTTCCCCCCGTTACCAGCGCGCGCCGCTTTGCCATCATGCATCCAATGTTTATCGGCTGATTGGCGCGAAGTGTAGACCGGCATCTGAATAGTTCAAGCTCAAAATAATTGGCTGCGCCCTGGCGCCGGGCCGGCACTATAGCCTTGCCGCTTGGGGTTGCACTAGGGTTGCACCGTGACTGCCATGAGGGTATAACCCGTATCGAAAAATTGGGTTGCGCTTCCCTGGGGTGAGAGCATGCAGAATACGACCATAGGCGTGAAGGTCAGCGACGAGTTGAAGTCGCGGCTCAAGGCCGCCGCCGAGCAGGTTGGCCGTTCTCCTCATTGGCTCATCAAGCAGTCTCTGGTCGCCACGATCGAGCGCATCGAGCGTGGGGAATTGCGCGATTTCGGCGCGGAGGCCCCCTTCGCGCTTGATGTGTTGGATACGCCTGAGGAGCCGGAGCAGGGCCCGCGCCCGTTCATCGCCTTCGCGCAGTCGATCCAGCCGCAAAGCGTGCTGCGAGCCGCCATCACCTCGGCCTATCGCCGGCCGGAGCCGGAATGTCTGCCGGCGCTGATTGCCGGCGCCACCTTGTCGCCGCAGGCGGCCGAACTCGCTCGTGGACGCGCCCGCGATCTGGTGCTGGCATTGCGCGCCAAGAATGACGGCGGCGGCGTCAAGGGGCTCATCAACGAATATTCGCTGTCGAGCCAGGAGGGCGTCGCCCTCATGTGCCTGGCCGAAGCATTGCTGCGTATTCCCGACAAGCCGACGCGCGACGCGCTGATCCGCGACAAGATCGCGTCCGGCGACTGGCAGACCCATGTCGGCCAGAGCCCTTCGATGTTCGTCAATGCCGCGACCTGGGGCCTTGTCGTCACCGGCAAGCTTACGTCGACCACCAGCGAGGGCGGATTGTCGGCGGCGCTCACCCGTCTGATCGGCCGGGGCGGCGAACCCCTGATCCGCAAGGGCGTGGACATGGCGATGCGCCTGATGGGCGAGCAGTTCGTCACGGGCCAGACTATCGGCGAGGCGCTGGCCAACAGCCGCTCGCTGGAGGCGCGCGGCTTCCGCTATTCCTACGACATGCTGGGCGAGGCGGCGACGACGGCTGAGGACGCGGCCCGCTACTACGCCGACTACGAGCAGGCGATCCACGCCATCGGCAAGGCCTCCAACCGGCGCGGCATCTATGAGGGGCCGGGCATTTCGATCAAGCTGTCCGCCCTGCACCCGCGCTATAGCCGCGCGCAGGCCGACCGTGTGATGACCGAGCTTCTGCCGCGCGTGAAGGCGCTGGCGGTGCTGGCGCGCGGCTACGACATCGGCCTCAATATCGACGCGGAGGAGGCCGACCGGCTGGAGCTGTCGCTCGACCTCCTGGAATCGCTCTGCTTCGATCCTGATCTCGCCGGCTGGAACGGCATCGGCTTCGTGGTGCAGGCCTACCAGAAGCGCTGCCCCTTCGTGATCGACTATCTCATCGATCTCGCCCGCCGCAGCCGCCACCGCATCATGGTACGTCTGGTGAAGGGCGCCTATTGGGACAGCGAGATCAAGGCGGCCCAGGTCAACGGCCTGGAAGGGTTCCCTGTCTTCACGCGCAAGGTGCACACGGACGTGTCCTACGTCGCCTGCGCGAAGAAGCTTCTGGCCGCGCCGGATGCTGTCTTCCCGCAGTTCGCGACACATAACGCCCGCACGCTGGCGACCATCATGGCGATGGCCGGCGAGAACTATTATGCCGGCCAGTACGAGTTTCAGTGCCTGCACGGCATGGGCGAGCCCCTCTATGACGAGGTGGTCGGCCCTGCGAAGCTCAACCGGCCATGCCGTATCTATGCGCCGGTCGGCACGCACGAGACGCTGCTCGCCTATCTCGTCCGGCGTCTTCTGGAGAACGGCGCCAATACCTCCTTCGTGCACCGCATAGCGGACAAGGCGGTACCTGTGGATGAGCTCATCGTCGATCCGGTCGAGGAGGCGCGCGCCATCGAGCCGATTGGCGCGCCTCATGCCAAGATAGCGGCGCCGCGTGAGCTCTATGGCCGCGAGCGTCCGAATTCGGCCGGCCTCGACATCGCCAACGAACAGCGGCTTGCCTCTCTGTCGGCGGCGCTCCTTTCCAGTGCCGAGGCAGCCTGGACCGCCCGGCCGATGCTCGGCGACGGTCCGGTGGATGGCGTGGCACAGCCGGTGCTCAATCCAGCCGACCGGCGCGACCAGGTCGGCACGGTGATCGACGCGGACGCCGCCACGGCGGCACGCGCCGCTGCACTCGCGGCCGCGGCTGCGCCGATCTGGGAGGCGACCCAGACCGACGAGCGCGCCGCATGCCTTGAACGGGCGGCCGACATCATGGAAAGCCGGATGCCTACGCTGATCGGCCTCATTGTCCGTGAGGCCGGCAAGTCCTTCGCCAATTCGATCGCCGAGGTCCGTGAGGCGGTGGATTTCCTGCGCTACTACGCCGTCGAGGCCCGCAGCCGGCTGAATGGCAACCACTATCGCCCGCTCGGGCCGATCGTCTGCATCAGCCCCTGGAACTTCCCGCTCGCCATTTTCACCGGCCAGGTCGCCGCCGCCCTCGCGGCCGGCAATCCGGTGCTGGCGAAGCCCGCCGAGGAAACGCCTCTGATCGCCGCTGAAGCCATTCGCATCCTGCGCGCGGCGGGTATCCCTGAAGCGGCGCTGCAGCTTCTGCCGGGCGATGGCAAGGTGGGCGCGGCGCTAGTTGGCGACAGCCATGTGCGCGGCGTCATGTTCACCGGATCGACCGAGGTGGCGCGGCTTATCCAGGGGCAATTGGCCGAGCGCCTGCTGCCCGATGGCCGGCCAGTACCGCTGATCGCCGAGACCGGCGGCCAGAACGCGCTGATCGTCGATTCCTCCGCGCTCGCCGAGCAGGTGGTGACCGACGTTATCCAGTCCGCCTTCGACAGTGCCGGCCAGCGCTGCTCGGCGCTGCGCATTCTCTGCCTGCAGGAGGATGGCGCCGACCGGACCCTGACCATGCTGAAGGGCGCGCTGAAGGAGCTCACCATCGGCAACCCCGACAATCTCTCCACGGATGTCGGGCCGGTGATCACGGCGGAGGCGCGCGACAACATCCTCGCCCATGTCGACACCATGCGGCAGCGTGGCCGGCGCGTCGAGGAGAGCGCGCTCTCGGACGAGGCCAAGCATGGCACGTTCGTGGCGCCGACACTGATCGAGATCGACAGCATCGCCGATTGCGAGCGTGAGGTGTTCGGTCCCGTGCTGCACGTGCTGCGCTACAAGCGCGACGACATCGACCGGCTCATCGCGGACATCAACGCCACCGGCTATGGTCTCACCTTCGGCCTGCACACCCGCATCGATGAAACGATCGCCCAGGTGACGAGCCGCATCGAGGCGGGCAACCTCTATATCAACCGCAACATCATCGGCGCGGTGGTGGGTGTGCAGCCGTTCGGCGGATGCGGTCTTTCCGGCACCGGCCCGAAGGCCGGCGGCCCGCTCTATCTCGGCCGCCTGCTCGCCGTTCGGCCGGCGGAGCCGCAGCCCATCCTGCGCACGCGTGAGCCGGACGCGGGGGCGATCAGCTATCGGGACTGGTTGGCCAGCGAGGGCCTGAATACGGAGGCCGCGCGCGTCACGGCCTATATCCAGCAGGCGCAGGTCGGCGGATCCATCGAGCTCCGCGGCCCGGTCGGGGAGCGTAATGTCTATAAGCTGAAGCCGCGCGGACGCATTGCGGCGCGCGCGCAGACCGAGAGCGGGCTCATGCTGCAGCTTGGGGCCATACTGGCGACGGGCAGCAGCGCTGTCATCGCGAAATCAGGTGAGGGCGCCAACTCAGGCGAGGGGATCAAGCGCATCGCCGCCTTGCCGGAGGCTCTGAAGCGCCGCGTGTTTCTCGCGGATGACCTCGCGGGAGCCGAAATGGCGGCGATGCTGTTCGAGGGCGACAGCGACGCCTTGCAGGCCGTCAACCGCGAGCTCGCGGCCCGTGCCGGCGCGATCGTCGGCCTCCAGGGCGCATCGACGGCGGGGCTCGCCTCAGGCGCAGAGGACTACTGTCTGGATTGGTTGATGGAGGAAGTGTCCATCAGCACCAATACGGCGGCTGCCGGCGGCAACGCGAGCCTCATGACGATCGGCTGACCGTTCTCAAGGTCCTGATTGGGAGAGCCTGGGTGGGCCATCGGCCAACCCAGGCTTTTGCGTTGGAACGATCCTGAGTAGATCTGGGCCGACGGCGATTGCGTCTGCACTTTCCGCAAGCATGGCTCGCGCTCCGGCGCTCCATTCCTGGGACGAGCGAGGCCGGGAGGTGCGGAAGACCTCAGTACGTCTTCCGGATACCAGAGAATAATTATTGGGGCGGTGGCAGGGTCAGCGAGGGCGGCGTCTGAAGTGCCTCCCGGGCCGCAGGCTGCCGCTGCTGGGGCGCGGGACGTGCCGCCGCCGGGCGACGCGGCTCCGTGCGTTCGGTCTGTTGGCGGCGGGGCGCAGGCGCGGGCTTCGCTGGCTGTTTGACGGCGGGCTTTCCTGGCGCGGCGGCAGGTGATGGCGCTGCCGGCACGGGTTCAGGATCCTTCAGCCGGAAATTGATGGGCAGGGTTACGGTGGCGGCGATCGGCTTGCCGTCCTGGCTCGCCGGCGAGAAGCGCCAGCGGCGCACTGCGAGTACCGCCGCCTCGTCGAGCAGGGCGACATTGCTGCTGCGCGCAATGCCGATCTGCCGCGGGATACCGCCTTCGTCGACCCTCACCTGCAGCAGGACCGTGCCTTGCTGGCCGGTCTGGCGCAAGGTTTCCGGATAGGCTGGCCAGTTCTTCATCACGTCGCTGGGGTTGGGGCGAGGCGGGACGATAGGTGCCACGGCCGCCTGAGCGGCGCCCGCACCGGCCTGGGGCTGCTGTGCCTTAACGCCGGATGCGTTTGCTGCCGCAAAGCCGAGTACGAGTAACCCGATAAGGACGTGAGGTGCGCGGTAAGGTATCATGTAGGCATGAATATACCGAACGCCGGCGCAGGTCGAGGGCATTAGCCTGATTTTCAGGAAATAGACCTCTGTGGTGGAATGTCGAATATTACCGTCAGGACGATCTGTTCTTAAATAGAAGAATTTAAAACTGGGGTCATCTCCATCAATGCCACGGGATGTGTTTCGCGCACCTTGGGTTGGCCTGTCTTCATGCCAGCCGATCCCATGCTATTCCATCGCGTGGCAAGCCATCCTACGCCAAATGAATCCCGCGCCTGCGTCGAAACCGCCGCTTGCCGCACGGGCAAAAAGGGCGTTTCTCGACGCGGTCAAGAGAGGAGCATGGGATGGACGACCGGGGCATGGCCAGCATAGTCGGGGTGGAGGCCCCCGGCGTGCGTGACGCGGAGGAGGCCGACATGGCCGCCGTGCAGGCGATTTATGAGCATCATGTCCTCAAGGGGCTCGCCACATTCGAGGAGGTGCCGCCCGACGTCGCGGAAATGCAGCGGCGACGGCAGGAGGTTCTTAAGCTCGGCTTGCCTTATCTCGTCGCGGAGAGCGCGGGCAAGGTGGTCGGCTACAGTTATGCGACGACCTATCGCCCGCGCGTCGCTTATCGCTTCACTGTCGAGGATTCGATCTATGTCGCCGACGGGCTCGGCGGCAAGGGCATTGGCCGCGCGCTGCTGCGTGAGCTGATCACGCGCTGCGAGGCCGGACAATGGCGCCAGATGCTGGCGGTGATCGGCGATTCCCGCAACGCGGGCTCCATCGGGCTCCACACGAGCCTTGGCTTCACGTTCATAGGTACATTGCCTGCCGTCGGCTTCAAATTTGGCGGCTGGGTGGATAGCGTGCTCATGCAGCGTTCGCTTGGCGAAGGTCAGACGACGTTGCCACAGACCATTCACCGCTGATTTTTGGATATCATGGCTGCTTCACCGTCCACGCCCACCCGCGCAACGACCGTTCCCGCCGCTCCCAATGCGGCTCAGTCCGCTTCGCCCTCCTACCGCCTTCCCGCGCTGGATCAGGATTTCCTGCTCGGCGATTCCATGCGCGGGGTGCGCTTCCTCCTGGAATACGCAAAGGCGGAGGAAGCGCTGCGCGCTTGGGGCGTCCGCTCGACGATCGTCGTCTTCGGCAGCGCACGCGTGGGCGAGAATGGCGGCGGGCGCCATGCCGACTGGTATGCCGCGGCGCGTGAATTCGGAAGGATCGCGTCCGAGCGCGGCGGCGCGCTTTGCCCCAATGATAATGAGCGCGACAATGTCATCGCCACCGGTGGCGGCCCCGGCATCATGGAGGCCGCCAATCGCGGCGCCCTTGACGCCGGTGCCCCCTCGATCGGCTTCAACATCACCCTGCCGCATGAGCAGGAGCCGAATGCCTATTCGACACCGGATCTGACCTTCCGCTTCCACTATTTTGCGATGCGCAAGATGCATCTGGCGATGCGCGCCAACGGCCTCGTTGTTTTTCCCGGCGGCTTCGGCACGTTCGACGAACTCTTCGAGATCCTGACATTGCGGCAGACGCACAAGGCGCCCCCGGTGCCAATCGTCCTGTACGACAAGGCTTACTGGACGTCCGTCATCAATTTCCAGGCGATGGTGGACGAGGGCATGATCAGTGCTGCTGACTGCGAGCTGTTCGGCTTTGCGGACACGGCGGAGGCGACTTGGTCCGAGCTGCTGCGGCTCGGGCTGAATGTCGTGACCGCGGCGCGACAAGGCTGAAACCCCGTCCGCGGTATGTGAGAACCGCCCCCTCCGCCACACTTGACGTGTGACGGAGCCACGGGGATCGCGACATTAAGCATCTTGAGACATCGCCGTCGATTGCGCTGACCAGCAGCGTGGTCTGTGGTAGAACGGCACCGGTTGAAGCAAGATCTGTCGCTGTTCTATCTCTCTGACCTGACATCGCGCGTCCGACCTGGCGTCTAAACTTACGGATCTTGATACTTTGGCCGTCGTCCTGCGGACCCCCCACGGGCCCCACGGGAAGCCGGTCCAGGCCGATGGTCGCGATGCGATACCGAGAAGGAGCCGTGCAATGGCCCGAGCAACTGCCAAAGCCTCCCCGAAAGCATCAGAAAAGACGGCCGCCAAGCCGAAGGCCAAACCGGCGCCCGCGCGGAGCGCCGCTGCCGCCACGACGCCCGTGCTGCACACACCGACAGACCTCTCGCAGGGCGCTGTCGCAGCCATTTCAGAGGCGCTCAATGCTGTTCTCGCGGATGCTTTCGCGCTCTACTTGAAGACGAAGAACTTCCATTGGCACGTCAGCGGCCCGCATTTCCGTGACTATCATCTCCTGTTCGATGATCAGGGCGCCGACATCATCGGCGTGACCGACGACGTGGCCGAGCGCGTCCGCAAGATCGGTGGCACCACGCTGCGGTCCATCGGACATATCGCGAAGCTGCAGAGCATCGCCGACAACGACGCGCCGTTCGTCTCGGCCGCCGACATGCTGCGCGAGCTCGTGGCGGACAACAAGGCCATGGTCACGACGTTGCGCAAGGCGCATGACGTCGCCGACGAATACAAGGATGTCGCGACCGCGAGCCTGCTCGAGAACGTCATCGACGCGACCGAGAAGCGCGTATGGTTCCTATTCGAGGCGAGCCGGTCGGGCGACAGCACCGGTCACTGACCCTCGCGCGGCTGCCTGTCGGGTAGAAACAGCACGCCGTTGCATTGTTCGCGAAGATGCCACGCCGCGTTGAAGGAATGTCGCGTCAAAACAACACGTTGAGCCCCTGATCCGGTTCGCCTGATCAGGGGTGGAGTCTGGGCGTTGCATCCACGGCATGGATGGAGCGCGAGCTCTGCGCTTGCGCATGGCCCCCAAGCGTACCACCTCATCCCCATCTGACGCATGACGGTTCGTGCTGGGAGTTGGGTGATGCCGGTGTTCTCTGTCCTCGATCTCGCGCCTGTGACGGAGGGCTCGTCTCCCGCCGACGCGCTGCACCACTCGCTTGATCTGGCGCAGCATGCGGAGCGCTGGGGCTACAAGCGCTTCTGGGTGGCCGAGCATCACAATATGACCGGTATCGCGAGCGCCGCGACATCGGTCGTCATCGGCTATATCGCGGGAGGCACACAGAGCATCCGCGTCGGCGCCGGTGGCATCATGTTGCCGAACCATTCGCCGATGGTGATCGCCGAGCAGTTCGGCACGCTCGAGACGCTTTATCCCGGCCGCATCGACCTCGGCCTCGGCCGTGCGCCCGGAACGGACCAGCGCACGTTGCGCGCCTTGCGCCGTGACTATTCTTCCGCTGAGAATTTTCCGCAGGACGTGCTGGAACTGCAGGCGCTGCTCGGCCCGCTGCAGCCGGGACAGGTCGTGCAGGCGGTGCCCGGAACGGGCCTGAACGTGCCGTTGTGGATCCTTGGCTCCAGCCTTTTCGGCGCGCAACTCGCTGCCATGCTTGGGCTTCCCTATGGCTTTGCCTCGCATTTCGCCCCGGATGCGCTGATGGATGCGCTCGCCGTCTATCGCGAGCGCTACGAGCCCTCGGCGCGTAACCCGAAGCCCTATGCGATGGTCGGAGCCAATGTCTTCGTCGCCAACACGGATGAGGAAGCGCGCCGGCTCTTCAGCTCCGCCCAACAGCGCTTCGCGGATATCTTCCGTGGCACGCGTGGCCTGTTGCCGCCGCCGATCGATGATATCGAGGCCTACTGGAGCCCGAGCGAGAAGGTGCAGGCCTCGCGCATGCTCGCCTGCTCCTTCGTCGGCTCTCGGGAAACCGTCCGCCGTGCGCTCGGTGAGTTCCTCGAGAAAACCCGCGCGGACGAGGTGATGGTTGCCGCCATGATCTATGACCACGGTGCGCGGCTGAAATCCTACGAGATCCTGTCGGAGATCGCGCGCGATCTGGCGTGAGGACGCTGCCGCCTCAGCTCAGGCGTGCAAGTTCCGCTGCCGCCAATCGGGCGATCGCCAGGTCGACCGCGCCGGATTGGTTGTCGCCGATGAACCAGGCTGCGGAGAGGCCGGCCCAGGCCATGATCCAGGATACCAGCCAGCGGCGATCGAGGTCCGTCTCATCGAGGACGATCTCCAGGCGTTGGTCAAACAGCCTGGGGGCGGTCTCGATATCCCAATCAGGATCGGGATTGCAGAAGATATTGGCATAGTCGAAGGCGCGCTCGCCGATCAGGCGTTTCGGATCGATCGCCAGCCAGCCGCGCGCCTCGAAATCAAGCACATTGTCGTGGTGAATGTCGCCGTGCAGGACGACGATATCCCGTTGGACGGGCAATATCCTGTCCGCGACCCGCTGGCATTCGCCGAGAATGCCGCCTTGCATGCGGGCGATCGGGGCGAGATCCTGAAACCAGATGTCCAGCGGCACGAGGTTCTGCGGGCGGGACGGTCTCGATAACCCGCCAGTGGAATGGCCAAGGGAAAGGCGATGGAGCCTTGCCACCGCTCCGCACAGGATGCGGGTCGCTTCCGCATCGCGGCGGGTCCTTGCGAATTGCGCGAGGGAACGGGCGCCGCCGGCCCGTTCCATGAGGAGCGCGCCGGATGGATCATAGGCCAGCACAGGCGCCGCGCCCCGGCCATTCCACCAAGCCATGACCGCGCAGCCGGCCTGTTCCTCCGGTTCCAGCGCAATTTTCAGCATCGCCGGGGTCGTCCCCTGGCGCACGGGCAGGAGGCGGCTTGAATGGGTCGCGACCGGATTGCCATCCGCTGCCAGATTCCAGCGCGTGAGGAAGGGGGCGAAGATATCGGCCCCTTCCGCGCAGGCTTGGCTGTTCATAGGCGGCCCACCACGCTGTCAGGCCGTCCAGCCGCCGTCGATGACGTGGATCTGGCCGGTCGTATAGGACGCCTCGTCGCTTGCGAGATACAGCACCAGCGCGGCGATTTCCTCCGGCTTGCCGATACGGCCGATCGGCTGGCGCGCGATGAAGGCCTTGCGCGCGGCCTCGTAGTCGCCCTGCGCGCGTAGGCGGTCGTCGAGTGAGGGAGACTGGACCGTGCCGGGGCAGATCGCGTTGCAGCGGATGCCACGCGCCACATAATCCGCCGCGACGGATTTCGTCAGGCCGATGGTGCCGGCCTTGGAGGCGCTGTAGGCGAAACGGTTGGGCACGCCCTTCACGCTGGAGGCCACCGACGACATGTTGATGATCGACCCGCCGCCCTTGTCCAGCATGGCGGGCAGATAGGCGCGGATGGCGCGGTATGCGGCCATCACGTTGAGTTGCAGCGCGAAGGTGATGTCCTCGGGCGGGCATTCCAGGATCGTGCCGTTGTGCACGACGCCGGCGCAGTTGAAGAGAATGTCGATCGGGCCCGTGCGTTCTGCGGCGGCCTGCACATCGGCGTCGTCGAGAACATTGAGCCGGAAAGGTTCGATGCCCGGATGGGCCTTTTCAAGCGCCGCGAAGGTGGTCTCGTTGATATCCGTGGCGAAGACTTTGGCACCCGCTTCGGCCAATGCCACCGCCGAAGCAAAGCCGATACCCTGACCCGCCGCCGTGATGAGCGCGGTCTTGCCGGTGAGATCGAACGCCATACCAACTCACTCCTTCTCTGCCGGCTTAAGGACGCCGGTGGATATGCTGCATGTGCAGGGTGCTATTTAGAGCATCAGGGTGCGGGATGGATACCGGTTTCCGCCGGAAGTGATCATTTCGGATACCTTGACAGCTGCGAGAGGAGAAGCCGGCGACCCCGCATGGCGATCACCACAATCCTTTGCTATAAGGCGCCCATCCGAATGCCGTTACGAGATGATGAAGCCCTATCGCGCTGCCCCTTTCGCCGTTGCCCCCCTCATGGACTGGACGGACCGGCACTGCCGGTTCTTCCATCGCATTCTGACGCGCCGGGCACTGCTCTACACGGAGATGGTGACCACAGGCGCCGTCATCCATGGCGATCGCAAGCGGCTCATCGGCTTCAGCCCGGAAGAGCATCCGGTTGCGCTGCAGCTCGGCGGGAGTGACCCGGTGGAACTCGCCGCCGCCGCGCGCATCGGCGCAGACTTCGGCTATGACGAGATCAACCTGAATGTCGGTTGCCCTTCGGATCGCGTGCAGAACGGCCGCTTCGGCGCCTGCCTGATGCGCGAGCCGTCCCTGGTGGCGGATTGCGTCGCCGCGATGAAGGCGGCCGTGGCTATCCCCGTCACGGTCAAATGCCGTATCGGCGTTGACGACCAGGATCCGGAAGAGGCCCTCTGCACCCTGACCCGTGGCCTTGTGGCCGTTGGCGTCGACGGGCTCGTCGTCCACGCGCGCAAGGCGTGGCTGCAAGGCTTGTCGCCCAAGGAAAATCGGGAGATCCCGCCTCTCGACTACGGGCGCGTGCATCGCCTGAAACGATCCTGGCCGGATCTGCCGATCGCGCTCAACGGCGGTCTCGCCGATGTGGAAGCGGGGCTTGCCGCGATTGGCGGAGAGGACATCAAGCTCGACGGGATGATGCTAGGCCGCGCGGCCTATCAGAACCCGGAAATCCTGATGGCCGTCGATCCGCTGCTTTATGGTGAGCCGGCGCCGGTCAGCTCGGCGGAAGAAGCGATCGACGCCTTTATCCCTTATGTCGAGGCCCGCCTCGCAGAGGGGTATCGCCTCAACCAGATGACGCGGCATCTGCTCGGCCTGTTTCCAGGTCGGCCCGGCGCAAGGCTTTACCGCCGGCATCTGGCCACGGAGGCGGTCAAGCCCGGTGCCGGCGTGGATGTCCTGCGCGCCGCCGTCGCCCATGTGACGGAAGC